>JACMQV010000152.1 GCA_014376815.1 Cryobacterium sp. | reverse complement strand
TTGACAGCGAAAGAGACGGCTTCGCTGAAGACGTCCCGGTTGGCCTGAAATCTCACGAAGTCGCTCCTGTTCGGTTTGAGACCTTGATAAGGCCTCAATGGTAGTCGTGTTTTGTTGTGTCCTTTGTGCCACGGTCAGCGGTAGTAAAGGTTGTTGGATCGAGAGAGATAGAAGTTAATTGTTAATATTCTTAACCGGTGTGGAATCTGTGGATAACTTTGTGGATACCGCTCCCCGACTGGGAACTACAACCTTGTTACTTGTTAGCAGCCTGTGAGCGTTAATCGCCTGCCGGCGGAGGACCCGCCTAGGCCCTGATCGAGTTTGCACAGGCAAGACCCGAGTTTCTACAGGTTGAACCCAGTTGTGCAAAGTGTTTCCACAGGTTTATCCACAGGTGTGAAAACCGGGTCGGGAGTGGCTTATTTGTAGCGGTGATTCTGCTTGATGCGGTTGGTGAGCTCTGTGACCTGGTTGTAGATCGACCGGCGTTCCTTCATCAGCTCGCTGATCTTCTTGTTGGCGTACATGACAGTGGTGTGGTCGCGGTTGCCGAACAGCTGGCCGATTTTGGGCAGGGAGAGGTTGGTGAGCTCCCGGCACAGGTACATGGCAATCTGACGCGCAGTGGCGATGGCCTGGGACCGGGAAGAGCCGTAGAGGTCGTCGACCGAGAGTTTGAAGTAGTCGGCCGTGTTCGTGATGATGTCCACCGGCGCGATGACGTTGTCCTCGTCGAGGGTGATGAGGTCCTTGAGCACGGTCTGCACGAGGTCCATGTCCACCGGGGTGCGGTTCAGGCTGGCGAAGGCCGTGACGCGGATGAGCGTCCCTTCGAGCTCACGGATGTTCGACGACACCTTCGATGCCATGAACTCGAGGATGTCGTGGGGAACCTGCAGCTTCTCACTCTGGGCCTTCTTGCGCAGGATGGCGATCCGGGTCTCGAGGTCTGGCGCCTGCACATCCGTGATCAGGCCCCACTCGAACCGCGAACGCATGCGGTCCTCAAAACCGGTGAGGTGCTTGGGCGGCAGGTCACTGGTGATGACGACCTGTTTGTTGTGGTCGTGCAGGGTGTTGAAGGTATGGAAGAAGGCTTCCTGCGTTTCCGCCTTGCCCTGCAGGAACTGGATGTCATCGATCATCAGGATGTCGATGTTGCGGTAGCGGGACTGGAAGGCGGAGCCTCGGTTGTTCGCGATCGAGTTGATGAAGTCGTTCGTGAACTCCTCTGAGCTCACGTACCGTACGCGGATGCCGGGGTACAGGCTCATGGCGTAGTGGCCGATGGCGTGCAGCAGATGAGTCTTGCCGAGGCCAGACGAACCGTAGACGAATAGTGGGTTGTAGGCCTTCGCGGGCGCTTCGGCGACGGCGACGGCCGCGGCATGGGCGAACCGGTTCGACTGGCCGATGACGAAATTGTCGAAGCTGTACTTCGAGTTCAGCCGGGTGTCGTGCGGACGCTCGGGCGAGGTGCTCTCGAAGACCGACTGCGGCGCTGCGGGGGTCTCCACGTCGGGGATGGCGGAGGACTCGTGCACCGGGCGGATCGATTCCTGCTCCAGTTCCGGGTTCACGACGACATAGAAGGTCGAGACCGCGGTGGACTCATCGAGGTGGCCCATCGCCGTCAGGAGCGGAACCCGCATACGCTGGTTCAACATGCTCGCCGTGAATTCGTTGGGCACCTCCAGGTAGAAGGTGCCGGCCGCGATTCCCTTGGGTTCGACCAGATTGAGAAAGCCGTACAGCATCGGTGTGATGGTGTCATCGGATTCCAGGCTGGTCAGGACTGACCGCCAGGTCTCCGCGATGGGCTGTTCTTCGGTGGCCATGGTTTTCCCCGTATCTCTAATTGTTGCCTTCTACGGCGAGAGAGATCGAGGGCTGTGCCCGACTCCGAACGCGTGATCCAGCCAAAGCATCCACAAGGTTATCCACCGCCTGTGTGCAAATAAGGCCGAATTCTCAGGGTTTGTTGAAAACCTGTGGATAACTTTGTCTCACGGTAGCCAATCACCGCCGGTGAGGCCAAATTCGTTCGCAGTTCGCGCGCGTGTCGGTGCGGCAAAGGGGTGAAAAAGTGTGTAGAACCACCTGTTTGAGGACCGCGAGTTTGACCAGCACCGGTCGAAGCCGTAGTTTTAATCAGTTGACCCCAGCCCGAGGGCTACCTCACTCTTTCCCGGCCGCTCAGTTTGGCCTACGGAGATTTAACACGTGGAGACAAAACTATGAGCAAGAGAACGTTTCAGCCGAACAACCGCCGTCGCGCCAAGGTGCACGGCTTCCGCCTTCGCATGAAGACCCGTGCCGGCCGCGCAATTCTGGGTGCTCGCCGTCGCAAGGGTCGCATCGAACTGTCCGCTTAAGCACTCTCGTGCTCGCGGGGGCCAATCGCATCACCAGCGGCAGCGACTACAAAGCAGTCGTTCGTCGTGGTGTGCGGGTCGTTGGCCCGAACCTGGTGACCTACCTGCGCAGGAACCCCGACGGGGATCCCGCGCGGTTCGGGTTCATCGTGGCGAAGAACGTTGGTGACGCCGTCAGGCGCAACCGCGTGCGGCGCCGCCTGAAGGCCGCGAGCTTCGAGTTGCTGTCGGCCGTGCGGCCGGGAACGGATGTCGTCATCCGTGCCCTGCCCTCCGCGACCCACGCCGAGTGGTCGACCCTGCGCACCGAATTGGCGCAGGCGCTGGACAAGTATCAGCGCAACGCAGGTTCCAGGGTCAAACCGGCTGACACGACTCGAGAGAGTCGATAGACGCCGATGAAGAGGGTCCTGGTCACGCTGTTGCTGCTCCCCCGCAATGCGGGGGTGCTGCTCCTGCGGGCCTATCGGGCCGTGATCTCCCCGCTGTACGGCGATGTTTGCCGGTACTATCCTTCATGTTCGGCATATGCGCTCGGCGCCGTGCAGGAACATGGACTTGTCGTCGGGTCGGCTCGCGCCGCCGTGCGACTGGCTCGATGTCATCCGTGGGCCGAAGGCGGGATCGATGACGTTCCCCTCAAACGTAAACGTCGCTACACCGTGACGTCGTTTGGTTTTGTTGTCGCAGAGAGCCACGGAAAGGGCTGACCCAAAGTATGGACCTCCTAGGTACGATTCTCTGGCCTCTTAAATGGGCCGTCGAGCTTCTGCTCGTCGCCTTCCACGGGCTGTTCACAACCGTGGGGATGGGCTCCTACGACGGCATCACCTGGGTGCTCTCCATCGTCGGTCTCGTCCTTGTGGTGCGAGCGGCTCTGATCCCGATCTTCGTGCGGCAGATCAAAAGCCAGCGCAAGATGCTGGAGGTTGCCCCGCAGCTCAAGAAGATCCAGGACAAGTACAAGGGCAAGAAAGACCAGTTCTCCCGCGAGGCCATGTCCCGCGAGACGATGGAGCTGTACAAGCGCACGGGCACGAACCCGCTGAGCTCCTGCCTGCCGCTGTTGCTGCAGATGCCGATCTTCTTCGCCCTGTTCTCGGTGCTCAACGACGCCCAGAAGAGCCAGGCTGGTGTCGGCCCGCTGAACAGCACCCTCGCAAAGAGCTTCGGCAACGCCACACTCTTCGGCAACGCCCCCCTGCATGACTCGTTCGCGTCCCAGTGGACCAAAATGGTTGCTGGTCAGGACTTTAATGCGACCGTGATGATCATCGCGGCGACCATGGTCGTGCTGATGACCGCGTCGCAGTTCATCACCCAGCTCCAGATCGTCTCCAAGAACATGTCGCCGGAGACCAAGGCGAGCCCCATGTTCAAGCAGCAGCGCATCATGCTCTACCTGCTGCCCCTGGTCTTCGCCTTCTCCGGTGTCGCCTTCCCCCTCGGCGTGATGTTCTACTGGCTCACCTCCAACATCTGGACGATGATCCAGCAGTTCCTGGTCATCCGTAACATGCCGACACCCGGCAGTGAAGCGGCCAAGGCGCGTGAGGAGCGGCTCGCGCGCAAGGGCAAGCTGATCGCCCCCGACGGTGAGATCATCGTTGTGGAAGAGCCCAAGAAGCCCCAGCGTCAGCAGCCGATCGCCAAGAATCGTGCCAAGAAGCAAACCGGCCCCAAGAAGTAAGAAGAGACGAACGTGACTGAGAACTCAGATGTGATCGCCGCGGATGCGCAGGCGGTCGACTCCCCCTCCCTCGATCAGCTCGAGCAGGAGGGCGATATCGCCGCCGACTATATCGAGGAATTCCTCGACATCTGCGATCTCGACGGGGACATCGACATCGACGCACGGAACGGCAGGGCGTACCTGTCCGTCAATTCCTCGGACGTGGCGAACCTCCGCCTCCTGTCCAAGCCGGACACGGTCAACGCGCTTCAGGAACTGACCCGATTGGCCGTGCAGAACAAGACTGGTTCTTTCTCGCGGTTGATCCTGGACATCGGCGGATCGCGCGACGCCCGCCAGGCGGAACTCGCGTCGCTGGTGGCCCGCGCAGTGGAGCGCATCGAGGCCGGCGCCTCCGAGGCGGCCCTGCCGCCCATGTCATCGTACGAACGCAAACTCGTGCACGACCTGGTCTCCGAGGCCGGTTATGTGTCGGAGTCCAGCGGCGAGGGCCGGGACCGCCACACGGTCATCTCCGCGTCCTAGTTTCACGTGAAACATTGACTGACGCACTGGAGGCAGAGCCGGCCGGGGCTGCCGCCCTGTTCGGAGCCCGGATCGATGTGGCCCGTTCTTTGGTGGCCAACCTGGCCGCGCAGGGCGAGGAGCTGGGTCTGATCGGCCCCCTCGAACTCCCGCGGATGTGGAGTCGCCACATTCTCAACTGCGCCATCGTCGCTCCCCTGCTGCGGCCCGGCCTGGTGGGAGACGTCGGGTCCGGTGCGGGATTGCCCGGACTCGTCCTCGCGATCGCCCGACCGGACGTCACCTTCGTTCTGATCGAGCCGATGGAACGCCGGGTGGCGTGGCTGAATGCTCAGGTGGCGGCACTCGGGTTGACCAACACGAGCGTCGTTCGGGCGCGCGCCGAGGATGTTCACCTCCCCCGCCGCCTGGACCAGGTCACCGCACGCGCCGTGAGTGCGTTCCGCACACTGATACCGCTGACCGCTCCCCTGCTCCGCGCCGGCGGTGAACTCGTCCTGATGAAGGGCGCGGGGGCCCCGGCGGAGGTGGAGGCCGCCGCGAAGGCGATTCGCAAGTACCGCCTCAGCAATGTTGAGGTAATCACTCTCGGCGAGGGCGTGCTGCAGGACGTGACGAGGGTCATAAGGGCTACAGTGGAGTGAGTCCCCGGTGTCTGCGTCTTGTCTGCGTTTTTCAGTGGTGAGACACAACCGGGTCGCCCGTCGGATGGCTCATCAATCGTCGAACGCAAAGGTTTCACGTGAAACATCCTGGCGAATCCCAGCAAGTCAGCACGACCGCCGTAGGGTATGACGACACCACTCCCCTGGCCCGGGAGATCTCGGATCTGACCCGCCGCCGGCAGGTGATCGCGTCCGAGCGCCTGCCCAAGCCGGAGAGCACGCGCGTCATCACGATCTCCAACCAGAAGGGCGGCGTCGGCAAGACGACGACGGCGGTGAACCTTGCCGCCGCGTTGGCCCGGCAGGGCGCGCGCGTGCTCGTGATCGACCTGGACCCGCAGGGAAACGCGTCCACGGCTCTGGGCGTGGAACACCGGGCCGACACCCCCAGCGTCTACGACGTGATCGTCAATGACGTGGAGATGGCGGGCGTTGTCCAGAACAGTCCCGAGTTCGGCTCCCTCTACTGCGTACCGGCCACTATTCACCTGGCCGGCGCTGAGATCGAACTCGTTTCCCTCGTGGCTCGGGAGCAGCGACTCAGCCGGGCACTCGCCCGGCACCTGAAATCTATGGACGACCCGTACGACTACGTGTTCATCGATTGTCCCCCCTCGCTCGGGCTCCTGACCATCAATGCGTTCGTCGCCGCCCGGGAGGTGCTGATCCCGATCCAGTGCGAGTACTACGCACTCGAAGGCCTCAGCCAGCTGCTCAAGAACATCGAGTTGATCGAGAAGCACCTGAACCCCGACCTGTCCGTGTCCACGATTCTGCTCACGATGTACGACAGCCGCACGAATCTGGCGAACCAGGTGGCGCAGGATGTGCGCGATCACTTCCCCGATCAGGTGCTGAGCACGCTCATTCCGCGTTCTGTGCGGGTTTCTGAGGCCCCCAGCTACGGGCAGAGCGTGATCAGCTATGACCTCAACTCCGCAGGATCGCTCTCCTATCTCGAAGCAGCTGCAGAAATCGCCCGTCGGGGCGCCCCGAAAACAGGAGAAGTTCAGTAATGGCGAAAAGAACAGGTCTTGGACGCGGCATCGGCGCGTTGATCCCCATCCACGACGACCCCACGCAGGCCCGTCCGGTCGATGTGTTCTTCCCCTACTCGGAGGAGTTGAGGCCGGTCGAGGACGTGCAGCTTGTGCCCGTTCCCGGAGCTCGCCTCGCTCACCTGAATCCGAACGACATCGTGCCCAACGCCCACCAGCCCCGCAGCGTATTCGACGAGACGGATCTCGCGGAACTCGTGCACAGCATCCAGGAAGTCGGTGTCCTGCAGCCCATCGTGGTGCGTCCGATCGCCGAGCTGCCGGGCAAGTACGAGCTGGTCATGGGAGAACGTCGACTGCGGGCCACGAAAGAGGCCGGTCTCGCGACCATTCCTGCGGTCATCAGGGATACCGCGGATGTCGACATGCTGCGTGATGCACTGTTGGAGAACCTGCACCGGGCCCAGCTGAATCCGCTCGAGGAGGCCTCGGCCTATCAGCAGCTGCTGGCCGACTTCGGCATCACCCAAGATGAGCTTGCGGCGAAGATCGGCCGGTCACGGCCGCAGATCACCAACACGATTCGACTGCTCAAGCTGCCGGAACCGGTGCAGCTGCGCGTCGCGGCCGGTGTGCTGACGGCCGGGCACGCCCGCGCGATTCTGTCCGTGGGCGACCAGGCAGGAATGCTTCAGCTGGCAGACAAGATCGTCAACGAGGACCTGTCCGTGCGCGCCTCGGAGGCCGCGGCGGCGTCCCAACCGCGCCTGACCCCGGTCAAGCCGGCGGCCGGGCGACGCCAGGGTCACCTCGACGAGATCGCCGAGCACCTCGGGGATCGCCTGGACACCCGGGTCAAGATTCACCTCGGAGCTAGAAAAGGCCAGATCACGGTAGATTTTGCCACGATCGGTGACCTCAATCGGATCCTCGGTGTTCTCGGCGAACCCGGCTTCGGAGCAGCCAGCTAGACCACTCCCCCGGCGGGGGCTGCCCGGTTCGTGTTTCACGTGAAACATCCCCGGGAGACTTCGTATGCGGGCGAGGTTGGTGCTGATGTCCACTGTCGTCGTGCGCGTATCTCGTCAGCTCTCCGTGATCGTCTGGTGCCGTCGGCGACTCGGACTCCGGGGTGGTGTTCTCGGTGCAGCGCAGGTCCCGGAGTCCGCGTCCGGAAGTGCACGGTGGTGGTCTGGAATTATCGCGGCGACGAGGGTGTCGACGAATACAATACGGGGGCCGCCTTGGTGCCCACACTCCGATAGCCTCGACGCGTCTTCGCGCCACACGAGCCACTGATGTTTCACGTGAAACACCCGCGCGAGGCCGCTCGAGAGTGAGATGGCCCTAGACACGGTGCAGGGTGATCCGAGCCGGGCCCGTTCAGGCGTGGCTGGGCTTCCACCTCGATTCGAGAATCGCAGATTAGCAGGCCGGCATCCGAGTGGCCTCGTGGTTCGGCGGTCGCCTCAGGGCTGGCGATTTCGGCCGCAATGTTTCACGTGAAACCATCCCTGCGACCGAGGGCGCTGAACACGCACGCCCTACTCCCTCCCATCTGGCCCAGCCCCCTCCCTCCTGACCTCATCCCAACCCTCCTCCGTTGCCAGATCCCAGACCCGGATGGTGTTGATCCTGGCCCGTGCGGCGGCATTTGCCACGATGGGCGGCAGCTTTCCTGTGTTACTGAAGCAGCGATGAGCCGAATTGATCCTTTTCGTACGTATTTCAGGCGGCCAGGAGGCGTTCTTAGGGACAGTACGGGCCCGGGTCAGGCGGATCGGTTGGCGAATAGCGGCATGTTGAGTCGAGTGGAGCTACGGCTGGTGCCGGGATGCGGGCAGTGGGGGCAATGGGGGCAGCGGGGAGACATTGCGAACCGGGTATCGTTCCCGAACAGGGGTGGGGATTCGGACGCAGAGACGTCGTCCGCGCTCGTGAGCGTTCTTGGGGTAGTTCGGCCCGAAGGTCGCGTTCGCGCGTTCGCGCGAGCGCGACGGAGCGCCCTTACCTCGAACCGTTCCGCGGGCTCGCCCCGGGTTTGTTTCACGTGAAACATACGCGGGCGGATCCGCCGCGGCCGGACTGGTTCCGGGTGCGGAGTCGCCACACGGAGCGGGCGCCGGAGGGCAGGGAGGCCCGGGTTAGGAACCGGCGATCGCCGCTCGGGCGAGTGCCTCGTAAACGGCGCCGAGGGACTCCCCCGTTGCCTCGATGCTCTGGGGCACGAGGGACGTTTCGGTGAGGCCGGGAAGCACGTTCGCTTCCAGGAACCAGAGCACCCCGTCCGGGTCGACGATCAGGTCGATCCGGGAGATGTGCCGCAGGCCGAGCAACCGGTGGATCGCCACCGCGGTCTCCGCGGCGCGGTCGGCGATGTCCTGATGGATCCGGGCGGGAGTGTAGAAGAGGGTCTCCCCCGCGTTGTAACGGGCCTCGAAGCTGTACACGCCGTCGATCGGCACGATCTCGACGGCCGGGAGAGCGACGGGGCCGTGCCCACGGTCGATCACTGTGACCGCGAGTTCCGTGCCGGAAATCCTCTCCTCGACCAGGGCGACCGTGGCGTACGTGTAGGCGTCAACCATCGCACGCGGCAGGCCGGCGGCGGAGTCGACGATGGTGACGCCCTGAGCGGATCCGCCCTCGGACGGCTTGACCACCAGCGGGATGGGCAGTGCGGTCAGGAGGTGCTCGAGCACGCTTGCGGCGCCGAGGTCACGGAAGGTCTCGGTGGAGAGGGCGATGGAGTCCGGCGTGGCATAACCTGCCCGGCGAACGAGTTCCTTCGCGATCGGCTTCGACCAGGCGAGGCGGGCCGGGGCGCCCTGTGAGCCGACGTGAGGGATGCCGGTGGTTTCCAGCAGGGCCAGCAGCGCTCCGTCTTCGCCGGTGGCCCCGTGTACGACGGGCCAGATGACGTCCGGGTTCCGGTGCGTCAGTTCGGCGAGCATCCCGGCTTGAGGGTCCAGCACGGTGACGGTGTGACCCAGGCTGGTCAGCGCGTCGGCAACGCGGCGCCCGGACCGCAGCGACACATCCCGTTCGTGGGAGATTCCACCGGCGAGAACAACGATGTCGAGTGGCAATAAATCGCTCATGATCAGGTATTTTCCTTGCTCTAGCTGGGAAAGTCGAAGAATTAAGAGATGTCGGGCGGCGGTGACCCGAATCGACCGCTCTCGCGCAACGGGTCAAGTGATCCCGTGCCGGCGAAGGTTTCGAGCAGGTCGAGTTCGTCCCGGATGACCGTTGCCAGGCGGCGTACGCCAACCCGGATGTGTTCGGGGGTGGGGTAGCAGAACGACAGGCGCATGTTCTGGCGGCCGTCTCCATCCGCGAAGAACGCGGTGCCCGGCGTGTAGGCGACGAGTTCCTTCACCGCCCGGGGAAGCATGGCCTTGGAGTCGAGTCCTCCCGGCAGCGTGACCCAGACGTAGAATCCACCGTTGGGGTTGGTCCAGGTCAGCTCGGGAAGGTACTCGTCCAGGGCGCCGAGCAGGGCGTCCTTACGCTCGTGGTACACACCGCGGAAGGTGTTGATCTGGCCCTTCCAGTCCGCCGTGGCGAGATACTCGGAGATGACCAGCTGGCTGAAGGAACTGGGCGAGAGCACAGCAGCCTCATTGGCGAGTACCAGCTTCTCCCGGATCGCGTGCGGGGCCAGGGCCCAGCCCACCCGGAACCCGGGCGCGAGCGTCTTGGAGAAGGTGCCGAGATAGACGACCCCCTCCTGTTCGAGCGAACGCATCGCATCCGGTGCGGGCTGGTCGAAATAGAGCAGCCCGTAGGGGTTGTCCTCGAGCACCAGGATGTCGTTGTGGCGGGCGATTTCGAGGATCTCCACCCGACGGGCCCAGGACAGGGTCACTCCGGCCGGATTATGGAAGTTCGGGATCGTGTAGAGGAACTTGATGGTCTTGCCGGCTGCCTTCAGGCGCACAATGTGCTGCCGGAGGGCGTCGGGGATCAGCCCGTGCTCGTCCATCGGCACATGGTCGACCTCGGCCTGGTACGACTTGAAGATGACCATGGCCGTGACGTAGCTGGGGCCCTCGGACAGCACGACGTCGCCGGGGTCCAGGAACAGCTTGCTGACCAGTTCCAGGGCGTGCTGGGAACCGGTGGTCACGACGACGTCATCGGCGTGGGCGCGGATGCCCTCCAACGCCATGACTTCGAGAATCTGCTCTCTGAGCGCGGGAACTCCCTGACCAGAGCCATATTGCAGGGCAACGGGGCCCTGTTTGCGCATGACGCTGTCCATCGCGTTGATCACCAGGTCAGGCGGCAGTGCGGCGACGAACGGCATTCCCCCGGCCAGTGAGACGACCTCGGGACGGGAGGCCACGGCGAACAGTGCCCTGACCTCGGAGGCGCGCAGCCCGGCGGCTCGATCGGCGTAGTGGTGGTACCACGGGTCGAGATTGTTACCGGTCTGGGGGGAGCGCTGTCCTGGCACGTCACGTCCGATCTGGTGAGGCTTCAATCGTATGGGTTATGGCCCGGGCCACGGAATCGCAAAAGGCCCGCCCGGTGCGAGCCGGACGGGCCTGTCGCCTCAGGGCGACGAATGCGTTCGTGTTACGCGAGGTACGCGGCCAGGTCCTTCTCGAGCGCGACCTTGGGCTTGGCGCCGATGACGGTCTGCACGACCTCGCCCTTCTGGAAGACCTTCATGGCCGGGATCGAGGTGATCTGGTACTTCGCGGCCAGGGCGGGGAAGTCGTCGACGTTCAGCTTGACGATGTCGAGCTTGTCGGCGTTCTCGCTTGCGATCTGGTCGAGGATCGGGCTGACGGCTCGGCACGGGCCGCACCACTCCGCCCAGAAGTCCACCAGGACGGTCTTCTCGTTGTTGATGACTTCCTGGTCGAAGGTGACGTCGGTGACGGCGCGTGCAGACATGTGGTTACTCCTTGATTCGGGTGTGGATTAGTTCGTGGATGTTGCGAGGACGGTCTCGCCGGCGCTGGCCAGCAGGTCCGCGGGGAGGGAAGCGAGATAGTGCTCCGCGTCGAGGGCGGCCACGGTGCCGGATGCCGCGGCCGTCACGGCCTGACGATAGGTGGGGTCGATCACGTCGCCCGCGGCGAAGACACCGGTCTGGCTGGTCTTCGAGGTGCGGCCGGCGACGGCGATGGTGCCCTCGGGGGTCAGGTCGAGCTGGTTGTGCACGAGGTGCGTGCGCGGGTCGTTGCCGATGGCGACGAAGATGCCGCCGACGGGGAGCGAGCGCTCTGCCCCGGAGACGGTGTCGCGCAGCACCAGGCCGTCGACGGCATCCGTGCCCGTGATGCCGGCAACTTCGGAATTCCAGACGAATTCGATCTTGGGATTGTTGAACGCGCGCTCCTGCATGATCTTGGATGCCCGCAGGGTGTCCTTGCGGTGCACCACGTAGACCTTGCTCGCGAACCGGGTGAGGAAGGTGGCCTCCTCCATGGCGGAGTCACCGCCGCCGATGACGGCGATGGTCTTCCCCTTGAAGAAGAAGCCGTCGCAGGTTGCGCACCAGGACACTCCGCGGCCGGACAGGCGCTCTTCGTCGTCGAGGCCGAGCTTGCGGTACGCGGAGCCGGTGGCGAAAATCACGGCCAGGGCCTCGTGCTTCTCGCCGTTGCCCAGGGTCACGGTCTTGGTGGCGCCGGTGAGCTCGAGTTCGGTGACATCGTCATACACGACCTCGGTGCCGAATCGCTCGGCCTGCTCCTGCATCTTGGCCATGAGCTCCGGGCCCTGGACGCCCTCCGGGAAGCCCGGGAAGTTCTCGACCTCGGTCGTGTTCATCAACTCGCCGCCGGCCTCGACGGAACTGGCGATCAGCAGTGGCTTCAGGTTGGCGCGTGCGGCATAGATCGCGGCGGTGAATCCGGCTGGGCCGGAGCCGATGATGATGATCTGACGCACGCGTAGACTCCTTCGATTTGGGGGAGGCGAACTGGCTGATCGCCTCGCTTCCGGGTACAACACATCCTAATCGGATGCTATTCCGAGCCGCTTGAGGGCCGGTCAGCGGCGGCGGATGCGGTCGAGCAGCGGGTCGGTGAACCCTCGGAGTTCATCGGTGCGCATGAGCATCAGCAGGCCGAAGTAGACCGTGGCCATGACCAGGCCGACGATGATCATGGACAGGACCGCCTGGAGCTTCCCGGACAGGGCGAAGCCGGCCTCCTGCGCGCCGCCGAGCGCGAGCAGGAGGGCGATGCCGACCAGGATCGCGGGCAGGGCCGCCACGGCGTACTTGACCAGGCTGCGGAGGATGCGCCGGCCATCGATTCCGCCCAGCCGCCCGCGCAGCAGCCACGCCGCCAGCAGGGCCTGCGCGATGCCTGACACGGTGACCGTCAGGGCGACGCCGGCCGCGATCCAGGCGCTGGGCAGGAGAGCGCTGGCGAGGACGCCGGCAATGACCAGTGCCACCTGGAACAGGGTGAAGAAGAACGGGGTGCGGGTGTCGCCGAGCGCGTAGAAGGTGCGCTGGATGACGAACAGGATGCAGAAGGCAACCAGACCGAGCACATAAGCGATGATCACGTTGCCGATGCTCAGCACCTGGCTGTAGGGGGCGACGAAGACCCGGGCGAACGGGTAGGCGCACACGGCGATGACGGCGGAGGCCAGCATGATGATGACGGTCGTGCCTCGGATGGCGGAGGAGGCATCCGTTCTGACCAGGTCCAGCTTCCCCAGCGACGCATGCTCGCTCATCCGGGTGAAATACGCGGTGGCGACGGAGACGGTGATCACCGAATGCGGCAGCATGAAGATGAGCCAGGCCGTGTTGAGCGCCGCCACCGAGGCGTCGGCGTCGCCGGCGAGTGTGACCACCCGGGTCTCGACGATTCCGGCCAGCGTGGTCAGCAGCAGCATCCCGAAGGTCCAGCTTGCCATCCGGCCTGCCACGCCGAGCCCTGCGCCGCGGAAGTGGAAGTCGGGTCGGAAACGCAGGCCGATGCGGTGCCAGAAGTAGAACAGCACGACGGCCTGCAGCACGACGCCCAGCGTGGCACTCCCGGCCAGGACGGCGATCATCGCGGGCGTGAACTCGGTGGCCAGCCGGGTGCCGTTCGGGTCGGCCCCGTACAGGGCAGAGAAGATCACCAGGCCCGCGATGGCCACGACGTTGTTGAGCACGGGAACCCAGGTGAACGGGCCGAACGACTTGCGGGCGTTGAGTACTTCGCCCAGGACGGTGTACAGGCCGTAGAAGAAGATCTGCGGCAGGCACCAGAACGCGAATGCTGTGGCCAGGGCCAGCGAGGCGGGTTTCATGTTCGACCCGTAGAGCAGGGTCAGGACTGGGGCCAGCGCGGTGGCAATCACCGTGGTCGCGGCCAGAATGGCAAGGGCCAGGGTGAGGAGCTTGTTGATGTAGGCCGTGCCGCCGTCCGCATGCAGGCTGGCCCGCACGATCTGGGGCACAAGCACCGCCGTGAGTACTCCGCCGGCGACGATGACGTAGACGGTGTTCGGCAACTGGTTCGCCACGGCGAACGCATTCGTGCTCTGCCCGACCTGCCCGATCACCCCGGCGAGCACGATCAGCTTCACGAAGCCGAGAATGCGGGAGACGATCGTTCCGGAGGCCAGGACCGCGCTCGCCCGGCCGATGCTGTCGGTCTTAGCCACGGGGCTCCGTCGGGGGCTCGGGGGTGACGTCGCGAACTGCCGCGGGGTCGACTTCGGTATTCGGTTCGATCAGCTCTCGCCGGCGGCGGAGGATGTTGCGCCAGACGCCGAAGCCGAAGAACAGCACCACGAGCGCGGCAAAGATCAAGGAGCCCAGGCCCTCCCAATCGGCACGCACGTTGATCGGGATGAGGTGCGGCTGATCGATCATGGTTCCGGCGGGGGTGAAGAGGGTCACGCGCAGGGTCACGGAACCGTTGCCGACCGCGGCCGTGACCGGAATCGTGACGGTGCGCGCCGACTGGGCCTCGATGACGGATTCGACGTCGTCTTCGACCAGGAGGCGGCCGTTGGAGGGCACGACCTGCACGCGGACGGTCACGGCCTGGGTGAGGGCGTTGTCCAGGGTGACGGGGATGTCCACCTTGCTGCCGACCACGTTGATGGGTCCCTTGGTGGAGACCGTGATCGAGCTGAGTAAGCCGGAGGACTCCAGCAGGCTCGTGCTCGTAGCCTCCAACCAGCTTGAGGGACTTGACGCCCACGAATTGCCCAGCAGGGCCATCAGGTCCAGGCGGTGGCTGCCCGTGACAAGCACCGGGTCGGACAGGGCGGAGGAAAAGGCGGTGACGGCACTTTCTCGCTCGAGGAGGCGGCGGGCCAGGTCCACGCGGTCGGCGGGCTCGGCCTGGCCGTCGAAGGTGACGTCATCCGCCGCCGTCGCGCCCCGGGCCTCCTGTAGCGAGACCGGTGCGTGCCACAGCAGCGGCGTCAGTGCGTCGAGGGTCTGGCTGAGCCGGGCGGAGGTGGGCGGCCAGCCGCGGCCGAAGGTGGCGATAAGCGTGCGGGCCGTGCCGGGTTGCTCCGCCGAGACGATGGCCAGCTGCGAGCTGACCTCGGCCATGGCGACGCTCCAGGCCTCGTCCGTGGTCGCCGTGGCGGCTCGGCGGACTGCGTCGGAGACGGGGTCGTCGGACACCAACCCGACGCCTCGTCCGGTCCCGAGAGTGACGACGGCGTTCGGGGTGAGGTCGCTGACCTCCTGGGACACGTTGGACCCGGCCAAGATCGTCGTCGTCAGGCCATTCGCGGTGAAGACGCCCAGGTCGTCGGCCGCGACCCTGCCCTCGGCCGGCCAGGCTATGTCGGTAGCGGTATATTCCCAGGCCAGTAGCTCTTCGCTGGTCGGTGGCGTGCCGTCGAGCGGTGTCGCCGGTGTCGGTTCGGACGGTGTCGTGGACGCGGGTTTCTGGTCTGCCGGCGGCTGGCCCGACGGTGTCACGGGCGTGGACGGCCCTGTCGGCGGCTGGACGAACAGGGCGGGGTCGATGGCCTGGTCGAAGGAGCTCGGTACCAGCAGGGTGTCGGCGCCGGCCTGAGCCTGCAGCGCGAGGTCGGCATCCGCATAGCGGAGGGGGAATATATCGTTCTTGGCCAGGGCCAGCCGGTTCAGCCAGGCGGTCGCCGTCGGCGGCGTGGACGTGCCAAGGATGCGAATGGAGGCGATGATCATCGGGTCGATGGCAATGGTGACCGGTCGGCTGATGACGCCGTCCAGCTGGCGGGTCAGCACACCGGTCGGGCCCGTGAAGCTCTCGAGCGCCTTGGCGGTGATCAGGCCCGTCGACTGTTCCGGCACGGTGATGGGCATGACGACCGCCAGGTTCACCGGGGTGACCTTCTCATCCGAATACCAGACGAATGTGCCGCGGCCCTGGGCCCGCGTCGTCCCCTCGGTGGTGAGGGTGACGGCGATGCCGCGGGCGCCCCAGGCATTGCCGGTGGTGAGGCCCACGGAGTTGGCGGGCACGGTCAGGGTCAGGACTTCAGCACTGTCGGGCTGGATGGAGACCTTCATGGCCTCGCTCATCAGCAGGTCCCCCGGTATCGCCGACTTCTCGGGATGGAGCCAGTTCGTCAGGGAGCCGCGGCTGATCAGGGCGCGTTCGGCCAGGTACAGATCCAGGGTACCCGGAGGGATCGGGTCGGCGGTCCTGTTGGTGATCGTCACGGTCACGGGCAGGTCCTGGCCCACCTTGAGCGGTTCGAGCGTGGTGGGCGCCACGGAGATGGTCACCGAATCGGCCGACGTGGCGGAACCGGCGGTGTATGCGCCGTCGGCGCGTGCCCCGGCGGTGAAGCCGGGAAGAGCGGGAAGTCCGGGCAGCAGGGCGGCGGAAGCAACGGGGAGCACTCCCGCCAGCAGTCCGATCAGGACGACTCCGACAGACGCACGCATTCGCGCCCGGAGGCCGCGGACGGCGTCGGGGAGCGCGGGCCGGCGCGCAGGAACTGAGTCGGCCACCATAAGGGGATTCTACGGCGTGCAAGGTGGGATAACGCTGCGCGGGCACGTCCGGGGCGCCCCCACCAACTAGCATGGGGGGCATGCAGAGCGTTGCGACAGCCCTCACGCGGCTGGGCGACCTGGCTGCCAGCCCCACCGTTTCCCGACTGGCGAACGCGTTTTCGGAGGCCGGCCACGAGCTGGCCCTCGTCGGCGGGCCGGTGCGCGATGCGTTCCTCGACCGGCCGATCCATGACCTTGATTTCACGACGGACGCGACCCCGGACAAGATCCTCAAGATCGTGAAGCCCATCTCCGAGGCACAGTGGGATATCGGCCGCGCGTTCGGCACTATCGGCGCCGTGGTCTCCGGCGAGACCGTGGAAATCACCACCTATCGGGCGGACAGCTACGACGGCCAGACCCGCAAGCCGGAGGTCGTCTTCGGCCTCAAGCTCGAGGACGACCTGCTGCGCCGTGACTTCACGGTCAACTCCCTCGCCCTGCGCCTGCCGGAACTGACCCTGGTCGACCCGGCGAACGGCATCGACGATTTACTGGCCGGTCTCCTGCGCACCCCGATCTCGCCGGAACGGTCCTTCGGCGACGACCCGCTGCGCATGATGCGGGCCGCCCGGTTCACCGCCCAGCTGGGATTCAGCCTCGACGCGGACACCGCGGTCGCGATGCAGGCGATGGCGGACCGCATCCGGAACATCTCGGCCGAGCGCGTGAGCGACGAACTGTCCAAGTTGCTGAAGTCCGACAGCCCGCGGGTCGGAATCGAACTCCTGGTAGACAGCGGCCTGCTCAACCGGGTGCTGCCCGAGATCCCCGCACTGCGGCTCGAGGTCGACGAGCACCACCACCACAAGGACGTGTACCAGCACACGCTGACCGTGCTGGACCAGGCCATCGGCTACGAGAAGTCACGCGGCAGTTTCGAGGGGCCCGACCTGATCGTGCGCCTCGCGGCGCTGCTGCACGACATCGGCAAGCCGGCCACGCGCAAGCTGGAGCCTGGCGGCGTGGTCAGTTTCTATCACCACGACCTGGTCGGGGCGAAGCTGGCGAAGAAGCGCCTGCGTGCCCTGCGGTTCGACAATGACACCGTGGCGGCCGTGGCCCGTCTGATCGAACTCCACCTGCGCTTCTTCGGCTACACCGAGGGTGCCTGGACCGATTCCGCCGTACGCCGCTACGTGCGGGATGCCGGGGACCAGCTCGAGCGACTGCACATCCTGACCAGGGCGGACGTGACGACCCGCAACCGCCGCAAGGCCGACCGGCTCGGTTTCGCGTACGACGACCTGGAACAGCGCATCAAGGAACTCGCCGAGCAGGAGGAGATGGCGGCCGTTCGCCCCGACCTCGACGGGGAGCAGATCATGGCGATTCTCGGCGTCGGGCCGGGCCGCGAAGTGGGCGAGGCCTACCGGTTCCTGCTCGAGCAGCGGCTGGACGACGGACCCCTCGGCGAAGAGGAAGCCGGCCGGCGCCTGACCGCCTGGTGGGGCGACCGCGCCAAGTAGGCGCCCGCTCGGCTCGGGTTTGGCCTCTCATACCCATATCGCCCATCCCCGCCGCATGCCCGCGTCCCCGAGTTCGTCATTTCCGGTCGACTTCGGCAGGTGTGCCAGACGAACTCGACCGGAAGTGGCGAGTTCGGCGCATCCGTCTCCCCCTCCACCGGATGCGTCCGCGCGGGTTTGTGCACGGTCCGCGGCGGTGTGGGTCGGCCGGGGCGCCGCTCCGTCAGCATCGGGAGCGTGGACAGTCGCGATTTCCCATACCCAACCGAACTCCAGCGCACGCGTGAACTGGAGCTGATCGGTCACGACGGGCGAGCCCTGAGGCGGGGGCTCACCGCGGGTGAGCAGCACAGGCTCCTGCGCGGTATTTACGTTTCGGCCCCGCTGTGGGCCGCCTCCGACGACGATGCCCGGTACCTGATGCGCATACAGGCTGCCGTCCTGACGCGCCGTTCCCGGCCGGTCCTGTCGCACCTGTCGGCCGCCCGGATCTGGGGCCTTCCCGTGCTGGGCCGGTGGCCGACGCAGGTGCACCTCCGGTGCAGTGGAGGTGCCACTCGCCATGCGCGGAACGGCATCGTCTGGCACTACGACAGCATCGACGATGACGAGATCGTCGAAATCGACGGGTTACTGGTGACAAGCCGGTTGCGCACGATGGTCGATCTCGCACGAACCGAACGATTCGCATCCGTCATTGTCGCACTGGACGCCGGACTCCGAGCGCCGTTCCTGCTGCCCAACGGCTCACGCGAGCGGGATGTCTCCGCCGAAGAGCTCCAGGAGGCGGTTGCGCGGCTGGGCACCGTGCGCGGCTGCCGTGGGGCAGGCCTGGCGGCCGCGTTCGCGGACGGGCAATCCGGTTCCGCCGGAGAATCCGTGAGCCGCGCGAATATCTACCTCGCCGGGCTTCCGGCGCCGGAGCTGCAGGTGGCCTATCCCCGACCGGACGGCGGTGAGGACAAAGTGGATTTCACCTGGAACGCCAGGCACCATGTCCGTCGCCTGACTCTCCTGGGCGAATTCGATGGGAAAGTGAAATACACGCGCGCCCAATACATGGGCGGCCGCACGATCCAGGAGGTCGTGTGGGACGAGAAGGTGCGGGAGGACCGCCTGCGCGCGCCCGTTCGGGGCATGGTGCGCTGGTTGTGGGACGTCGCGGTGAGCCCGGTGCGGCTCCGCGCCCTCCTGACCGCTACCGGGCTGAGGCCGGAACGATGAGCTTCGATACTGAGCTCGCCAGTTCCGGTCGAATTCGACCGGCGCAGGTGGCGACCCCGACCGGAAATGGCGAACTCGGCGACTCTCGCCCAAGCCAGAAGAGTGTCGGCGCGGAGGGCGCCGTGCCGGAGTGGTGGCGAATGGCCGCGGCATCCGGTACTCTTGGCAGGTTGTCTGTGCGCCGGAATCCCGGCCTCCACGTTCGACACATGCACAACCCTCCTGTTGCAGAGATTCTGCAGCCGTTTAGTCCGAAGGAGGTGGGTTAGTCATGCATCAGTACGAGTTGATGGTTATCCTCGATCCCGAGATCGATGAGCGCACCGTAGCTCCCAGCCTT
>JACMQV010000151.1 GCA_014376815.1 Cryobacterium sp. | reverse complement strand
GGCCTGGCATCGTTAGGGGGTCACGCATGGGGCGCGGCCGTCAAAAAGCAAAGCACACCAAGGTTGCCCGCGAGCTGAAGTATTTCAGCCCGGACACCAACTACAACGCGCTCGAACGCGAGCTCACGGGGCATCCGGTCGGTGACCCGCGCCTCGACGAAGACCTGGCGAAATGGCCGGAATACGAAGCCGGCAAGCCCGGCAAGGGTTCCGAGGACGACGACGCCGGCGACGAGGACGACCAGTACGTCGATCACTACGCGACCGAAGACGAGCAGAAGCGGGCCTAGCTGTACCCAGCCCCGCCCCGCTCTGAAGTGCGCGCGTGCGCTCAAATGGCCGCCATCGATTCACCCATGGCGGCCATTTGAGCGCACGCGCCCGACGGACTAGGCCGCGAAGGTGCCGACGAGGCGCACGGCCCCTCCGTTGACGCCCTTGGCTCCCTGTTCGAAGCCCGCGAGGTCGTGCGGCGCGGTCGACACGCGGCCGGCGACCCAGGCCGGGATCCCGTCGGCGGCGAGGCGAGAGATCACGGATGACGCGGCATCCGCCGAGACGACGGCGATCATGCCGACGCCCAGGTTCCAGGTTCCCTCCGAGCTCTCCAGCGAGGCCCCCGCCATGTCGCTGAGCACCCGGAAGACGGGGGACGGCGACCAGGTTGACCGGTCGACCAGGGCCCAGGAGCCGAGCGGGAGCACACGGGCCAGGTTCGCCGCAATCCCGCCGCCGGTGACGTGGCTGAGCGAGTGCACGACGCCGGCCAGTTCGGGGTCGGCCAGCACGCTGAGCAGCGGTCCGGTGTAGAGGCGGGTCGGCTCGAGCAGCACCTCGCCGACCACGCCGCCGAGCTCGGCGGAGGTGTCGGTGTAGCCGATGCCGCGCTGCGCGAGGATGTGCCGCACGAGCGAGTAGCCGTTGGAGTGCAGTCCGGAGGAGGCCATCGCCACGACAACGTCCCCGTGGCGCACGTTCTCGGCGCCGAGCACCTGGTCGGCCTCCACCACACCGGTGGCGGCGCCGGCGACGTCGTAGTCGTCCACGCCGAGAAGGCCGGGGTGCCCGGCGGTCTCGCCACCGACGAGAGCGGTTCCGGTGTCGGCGCAGGCGCGGGCGATTCCGGCGACGATGTCCGCGATGCGTTCGGGGACGACTTTGCCGCAGGCGATGTAGTCGGTCATGAAGAGCGGGCGGGCCCCGACCACGACGATGTCGTCGACGACCATGCCGACCAGGTCCTGGCCGATGGTGTCGTGCTTGTCGATGGCCTGGGCGATAGCGACCTTGGTGCCGACGCCATCGGTGGACGTGGCCAGCAGTGGGCGGCGGTAGGAGGTGAGGAACGACACGTCGTACAGGCCGGCGAAACCGCCAAAGCCGCCGAGCACCTCGGGGCCGTGCGTCTTCGAGACGGCGGCCTTCATCAGGGAGACGGCCAGGTCGCCGGCCGCGGTGTCTACTCCGGCTGCCGCATATGAAGCGTTGCTCATTCTTGTCTTCCTGGATCGCCGATCGGGGACTTACCCTGCTTGACCAGGGTGTCTTCGTGCATGGACGCGGCGGGCACGGAGGTGAACTCGAGCCGCTGGGCGGGATCGAGCAGAGGCTCGAGCTCCGAGTCGGGGCCCGGGTCGCATCCGTTCGAGGCCGCGGCGGGGCGCTCGAGCAGGTTCTTGCCCAGGTGCGCCGAGTCCGGCAGCGGGATCGGGTACACCCCGGTGAAGCAGGCCGTGCAGAGGCGTTCGGGAGGCTGCTCGGTGGCCGCGATCATGCCCTCCGGCGAGAGGTAGCCGAGCGAGTCGGCGCCGATGGCCTGGCGCACCTCGTCGACGCCGAGACCGGTCGCGATGAGTTCGGCGCGCGAGGCGAAGTCGATGCCGTAGAAGCAGGGCCAGGTGATGGGCGGGCTCGAGATGCGCACGTGTACCTCGGCGGCGCCGGCCTCCCGCAGCATGCTGACCAGGGCGCGCTGGGTGTTGCCGCGCACGATGGAGTCATCGACCACGATCAGTCGCTTGCCCTTGATCACAGCCTTCAGCGGGTTGAGCTTGAGCTTGATGCCGCGCTGGCGGATCGTCTCCGACGGCTGGATGAACGTGCGTCCGACGTAGGAGTTCTTGACCAGGCCCTGGCCGAACGGGATACCCGAGGCCTGCGCGTAGCCGATCGCGGCCGGCGTGCCGGATTCGGGGGTCGGGATGACGAGGTCGGCCTCGACCGGGTACTCCTGGGCGAGGCGGCGGCCCATCTCGACCCGCGCCTCGTGCACCCCGCGGCCGGCGATGGTCGTGTCGGGCCGGGCCAGGTAGACGTACTCGAACACGCAGCCGGCGGGCTTGGCCTCGGCGAAGCGCTGCGTGCGCAGGCCGTCCTCGTCGATGGTGATCAGTTCTCCCGGCTCCACCTCGCGCACGAAGCTGGCGCCCACGATGTCGAGCGCGGCGGTCTCGGAGGCGACGACCCACCCGCGCTCGAGCCGGCCGAGCACCAGCGGGCGAACGCCCTGCGGATCGCGGGCGGCGTAGAGGGTGGTCTCGTCCATGAAGAGCAGGCAGAACGCCCCGCGCAGGCGCGGCAGCACCTCCAGCGCGGTGGCCTCGAGGGTGTGGTCCAGGTCGCCGGTGAACAGGGCGGTGATCACGGCCGGGTCGGTGGTGTTGCCGCGGGCGAGCTCGCCCTCCACCTTCGGGTAGCGCTCGTGCACGAGCTGGAGGAGCTCGGCCGTGTTGGTCAGGTTGCCGTTGTGGCCGAGGGCGACCGTGCCGCCGGAGGTGCGGCCCAGGGTCGGCTGGGCGTTCTGCCAGCTCGAGGACCCGGTGGTCGAGTACCGCGTGTGGCCGACGGCGATGTGGCCGATCAGGGTGCTCAGCGCGGCCTCATTGAAGACCTGGGAGACCAGGCCCATGTCCTTGTAGATCAGGATCTTCGAGCCGTCGCTGGTGGCGATGCCCGCCGATTCCTGGCCGCGGTGCTGCAGGGCGTACAGGCCGAAGTAGCTGAGCTTGGCCACCTCCTCGCCGGGGGCCCAGACGCCGAAGACGCCGCAGGCATCCTGGGGCCCCTTCTCACCGGGAAGAAGGTCGTGGTTTAAAAGTCCGTCGCCACCAGCCAAAATGGATGCCTCTTTTACTGTCAGTGCTCTGAGCTCTTGGGCTCCGAGACTCGCGTGCTCTGAAAATGCGGGGCTCTGAGATTCGTGCGTTCTCAGTTCTCGTCGGAATGAAGGGAGTCGGACGCGGAATCCGGCGCCCCGGCATCGCGCGAACCGTGGGCGTTCAGTCTATCGACGACCACCGTGCGGGCACGGCGGCCGATCACCCGGTCGATCACGATCGCGGCGACGGCGCCGAGGGTGAGGCCGAACGCGACACCCGCGAGGAGCAGGAACCCGAAGACCTGGGCCGCGGCGAATTCGGCGTTCTCGGGGAAGGCGAGGGTGAGGATGAAGGCGGTGACCGCGCCGATCACCGCGCCGAGAATCATGAAGTTGACGTAGCGCGGCGAACGGCGAACGGTGACGCTGGCCTTGTCGACCACGGTTTCGCCGGGGCGGGGCGGGGCCGTGCCCTCGACTTCGCGCCGTGCGGCGTCCTCAGCTGCGGACTCGGCGGACTCGGACTTGTGCTCGGGTTGCTGGGCTGAACTCACCCCCTTATTCTCGCACGAGCCCGCGCGGCCGAAGCTGAGCGTTTGCGGCCGCCGCGTGATCCCGAGATCTGTCGCGCGTGCGCCGAAGTTGTCGCCTTGCCACGGCGGATAGCGGCAGGTTGGGCGCACGCGCGGGCGCCTGAGCTCGTCCGCGGGGCCGACAGGGGGGGCCGGGCGGATGCGAGACTGGTCCGGTGAACAGGATCGCGGCACTCGGAAGCGCCAACATGGACCTCGTTGTGCGGCAGCCGCGGCTGCCCCAGCCCGGCGAGACGCTCTTCGGGACCGGTTTCAGCACCGTGCCCGGCGGCAAGGGGCTGAACCAGGCAGGCGCCGCGGCACGGCTCGGTGCGGTGGTGGACTTCATCGGGATGGTCGGAGACGACCTCCACGGGGAGCAACTGCGCGTGGTGCTGGCGCGCGAGGGCGTCCAGGTCGACGGGCTGGAGTCATCCGTCGAGCCGACCGGCACCGCGCATGTCTCCGTCGTCGACTCGGGCGAGAACTCGATCGTCGTCGTCTCCGGCGCCAACGCGGCGCTGACCGGGTTGAGCGGGCCCCAGCGCGAGACGATCGCGCGCGCGGCCTTCCTGATGCTGCAATGCGAACTGCCCGTCCCGGTGCTGGCCGAGGGCCTCGCGGCGGCCCGGGCAGCCGGAGTCTTCACGGTGCTGACCCCGGCGCCGGTGGTGGCGCTGCCGGAGGGGTTCCTCGACCTGGTGGACCTGATCGTGCCCAACCAGCTCGAGGCCGCCGGGCTCACCGGCCAGAGCGACCCGGTGCGCGCGGCCGAGCTGCTCAGCGCAGGCGGCACGTGGGCCATCGTCACCCTGGGCGCGGAGGGTTCCGTGGTCGCGTTCGACGGCTCCGTGCTGGGCCTGGCCCCGGCCCGGCCGGTGCGCGCCGTCGACACCACGGCGGCCGGCGACACCTTCGTGGGCGTGCTGGTCGCCCGGCTGGCCGGCGGCGCGGGCGCTGCCGGTTCGGGTGACAGCGGTTCGGATGACGGCGGTTCGGATGACGGCGGTTCGGGTGACGGCGGTTCGGGTGACGGCGGTTCGGGTGACGGCGGGCGGTCCATCAGCGAAGCGGACATGATCGATGCCGTGCGCTGGGCGACGGTCGCGGCATCCGTGGCGGTCACTCGACCCGGCGCGACCAGCTCGATGCCCACCCTCGCCGAGGTCACCGCGATCCTCGCCTGACTCCTCGCCCTTCCCCCTCTCCCTTCCCCGTCGCGCACCCGCTCTCGAGGGAGGGCTGCCATGCGGTCGCGCGAGAGGGCTGCCCGGCGGAGCTAGAGCAGCGGGAGGTGCGCGGCGAGGTCGGCCCGGCTTCCGGACGCGTGGATGCGCCCGGTCGCGAGGCCGTCGGACCAGGCCAGGGTGCCGGTGACGAGGGCGAGCCAGGTGGCGGCATCCGTCTCGACCACGTTGGGCGGCGTGCCACGCGTGTGACGCGGTCCGGCGATGCACTGCACGGCGCCGAAGGGCGGCACCCGCACCTCGAGGGTGTTGCCGCTGGCCTGCTCGGCGAGCAGTTGCAGCGTGTAACGCACCGCGAGGGCACGGATGTCCCGGCTCGCCGCCGCCTGCTCTGCCGCGAACGCGCGCACCGCCGCGCGTCCCACTCCGTCGTCGATCCTCGCTCGTGCCATGCCTCCAGTCTGCCCTGCGCGCCGTGCGCGGGAGGCGCGCCCGTTGCGCCGGCCACTCTCAACCGGAACGGGAACACCCGGGAGCACGGTTCGGGCCAGCAGAGGCGGAACGCGGACGTAGCGGGGGCGACGGCATCCGCTAACCTGACGGGGTGAAGATTCTGGTCCTCGGTTCCGGTGCCCGCGAGCACGCCATCATCACCGCCCTGCTCCGCGAGGAGCCGCGCCATGACATCGTGGCCGCGCCCGGCAACGCCGGGATCGCCCGTGATGTGCCGGTGGTGCCCCTCGACCCGGCCGATCCGGAGCAGGTCACCAACTACGCGAACCTCAACGGCATCGAGCTGGTCGTCGTCGGGCCGGAGGCCCCGCTGGTCGCCGGCGTCGCCGATGCGCTGCGCACCCGCGGCATCCCCGTCTTCGGGCCCGGCCAGGCCGCGGCCGCCCTCGAGGGCAGCAAGACCTACGCCAAGCGCATCATGGATGTCGCCGGCGTTCCCACCGGACGCGCCGGACGGGCCGGCTCGCTCGCCGAGGCCACCGCCGCACTGGACGAATTCGGCGCCCCCTATGTGGTCAAGGCCGACGGCCTGGCCGCCGGCAAGGGCGTGCTCGTCACCTCCGACCGCGACGCCGCACTCGCCCACGCCACCTTCTGGCTGCAGCACGGCAGCGTGCTGATCGAAGAATTCCTCTCCGGCGCGGAGGTCTCCCTCTTCCTGCTCAGCGACGGCCACAGCGTGCTGCCGCTGTCCCCCGCCCAGGACTACAAGCGCCTCGGCGACGGTGATGCCGGCCCGAACACCGGCGGCATGGGCGCCTACTCGCCGCTGCCCTGGCTCGACGCGGAGTTCGGCAGTGAGCAGGCCTTCGTCGGCGAGGTCATCGAGACGATCGCCCTGCCCACGGTCCGCCAGCTGGCCGCCGAGGACACCCCGTTCATCGGGCTGCTCTACTGCGGGCTCATTCTGACCGTCGACGGCATCCGGGTGATCGAATTCAACGCCCGGTTCGGCGACCCGGAAACCCAGGTCGTGCTGCCGCGGCTGGTCACGCCGCTGTCCGGACTGCTGCTCGCCGCGTCCACCGGCGGCCTCGGCGGCCTCGCCCGGCCGGTGTTCTCGGCCGACGCCTGCGTCACGGTCGTGCTCGCCAGCGAGAACTACCCGGATGCCCCCGTCACCGGGCGCCCGCTGGCCGGCCTCGACGCGGCATCCGCAGTGCCCGGCGTCACCCTCGCACACGCGGCGACCGCCGTGATCGACGACACCCTCGTCTCCACCGGCGGGCGTGTGCTCAGTGTCGTCGCGGTCGGCGACGGCTTCGCAGATGCCCGCGCCCGCGCCTACGAGGCCCTCGCCCTGATCACCCTTGAGGGCGCCCAGTACCGCACCGACATCGCCGCGCGCGTCGCCTGACCCAGGCCGGCACCCCCACAGGCCGGCACCCGGGAGACCGGCACCCCCACAGACCGGGGTCAGCGGCCGAGGGAGTGGTAGCGGGCCACGCGGAGCGGCAGCAGCTCCTCAACCCGCACCGCGGCGAGCGCTGACAGCTCGTACTCGATCGCCCCGGCCAGACGTCGGCAGAACGCCCGCCCTTCCTCGGCGGCGTCGGGACGTTCGTCCACGATGTGGTCGACGATGCCGTTGGCGTACAGCGAGGCGACGTTCACGCCCTGCGCCTCTGACATGGCCGGCGCGAACTCGGTGCTGCGGTGCACGATGGCGCTCGCACCCTCCGGCGGCAGCGGTGACAACCAGGAGTGCTGCGCGGCGATGGTGCGGTCCGCGGGCAGAAGCGCGAGCGCGCCGCCGCCGGCGCCCTGGCCGAGCAGCACCGACACGGTGGCCGACCGCAGGCCGATGAGTTCGTGCAGCGACCGGGCGATCTCGCCGGCCATGCCGCCCTCTTCGGCCTCCTTCGACAGCGCGGCCCCGGCGGTGTCGATCACGGTGAGCAGCGGGATCCGGAGCTCTTCGGCCAGCCGCATGCCGCGGCGGGCCTCGCGGAGCGACCCCGGGCCCATCTTCGTGTCCTGCGAGGGCCGCGGCCGGATGTGCCCGAGCACGATGCAGCTCTGCTGCCCGAACCGAGCCATGGCGAGCATCAGCCCCGGGTCCTTCTCGCCCTCGCCCGTGCCGTTGAGCGGCAGCACATCCTGCGCACCGTACGCGAGCAACTGGCGCAGGTCGGGCCGTCGCGGGTTGCGCGAAATCTGGATGGATGCCCACGCGCCGTCTTGCGCCGGGCGCACGTTCACGGTCTCCGGGGCCGCCACCGGCGCGGAAGCCCTGTCGGTGAGAATCGTGAGCGCCCGGTGCACGATCTCCGGCAGCAGCTCCGGCGGCACGACGGCGTCGATCAGCCCCTGGTCGAACAGGTTCTCGGCGACCTGCACGTTCTCCGGGAACTTCTTGCCGTAGAGGGCCTCGTAGACCCGCGGGCCGAGAAACCCCAGCAGCGCGCCCGGCTCGGCCACGGTCATGTGCCCGAGCGAGCCCCACGAAGCCATCACTCCGCCGGTGGTGGGGTGCCGCAGGTACACGAGATACGGATGCCCCGCCTCGCGGTGCGCGCGCACGGCCGCCGTGATCTTCACCATCGACAGGAAGGCGATCGTCCCCTCCTGCATGCGGGTGCCGCCCGATGCCGGTCCGGCCAGAACCGGCAGCCCCTCCCGGGTCGCGCGTTCGATCGCGTCCACGATGCGGTCCGCGGCAGAGAGTCCGATCGATCCGGCGAGAAAGGCGAACTCGCTCACCACGATCGCCACCCGGCGGCCGTGGATGAGCCCCTCGCCCGTGAGCACCGATTCGTCGGTGCCGCTCTTCAGGCGCGCCCTCACCAGGTCTGCCCGGTAGGCCTCGTCCGGGTCCGGGTCCTGCACGGGCCGGTCCCAGCTCGTGAACGAGCCGTCGTCGAGCACCACGTCGATGAGTTCGACGGCACTGAGGTGGCGGACCTTCTCGTCGGTCGTCATCGTGGGAAACCTTCCAGTGAGCGGCTGAGCCAGGTGCGAATATCGGTGCCGTGCTGGTCGAGCACGGGTGGAGCGGAGTGCGTCGTGTTCGTGGTCTCGAGCGAGAGCACCTGATCCCATTTATAGACCTCATCGAGCCAGAGAGCTCATCCAGCCAGAGAGCTCATCCAGCGAAGGCACGCCGCGCAGATCGAGCTCGTCCCTGACGTGGCCCTGCTCAACTAGGAGAGAATGGGCGGGTGACCGCACCCGACCAGCCCACCGCATCCGCCCCGCTCGACCTCCCGGGCTGGCACCACGCCTACTCGGGCAAGGTGCGCGACCTCTACGTCCCGCAGGGACCGGGCACGGATGCCGCCGCCGACCTCGCCACCGCGGCCCGCGTGCTCGTGGTCGCCAGCGACCGTGTCAGCGCATTCGACCACGTGCTGGAGCCGGGCATCCCCGGCAAAGGCGAGCTGCTCACCACCCTCAGCCTGTGGTGGTTCGACCAGCTCGCGAGCATCCCGAACCACCTCGTGCCCGACCACACGGTCAACGGTGTCGTCACCAGTCTGATCCCGGCGGCCGTTGCCGGGCGCGCCATGCTCTGCAAGACGCTCGACATG
The DNA here is from genome assembly GCA_014376815.1 of Cryobacterium sp. Classification (GTDB taxonomy): domain Bacteria; phylum Actinomycetota; class Actinomycetes; order Actinomycetales; family Microbacteriaceae; genus Cryobacterium. The sequence goes on along the minus strand of JACMQV010000151.1, from coordinate 11,907 downwards.
TTCCCGATCGAATGCGTCGTGCGCGGGTACCTCACCGGATCGGGCTGGAAGGAATACCAGGCCGCCCAGACGGTGTGCGGCATCCCCCTGCCCGCCGGGCTGCAGAACGGCGACCGCCTGCCCGAGCCCATCTACACCCCGGCCTGGAAGGCCCCGCTGGGCGAGCACGACGAGAACATCTCGTTCGAGCGCACGGTGGAGCTTGTCGGGGCGTCCGTCGCCGCCGAGCTGCGCCGGCTGTCGGTGGAGATCTTCGGCCGTGCCTCCGTCATCGCCGAGAAGGCCGGCGTGATCCTCGCCGACACCAAGTTCGAGTTCGGCGCCGACCGCACCACCGGCGTCATCACTCTCGCCGACGAGGTGCTCACCAGCGATTCGAGCCGCTACTGGGACGCCTCGCTCTGGCAGTCCGGCACGACGCCCGAGCAGCGGATGGCCAGCTTCGACAAGCAGATCGTGCGCGACTGGCTGGCCGCCCACTGGGACCAGAAGGGCACCCCGCCCCCGCTCCCGGCGGAGATCATCGAGCAGACCGCGGCGCGCTACCTCGACCTGCTCCAACGCCTGACCCACGCGGCCTCAGCGGCGTAGTCGCCTCCGGCGAGCGCCGGCTCGGCTCGGCGCAGCTCGGCGCAGCCCGGCGCAGCCCGGCGCAGCCCGGCGCAGCCCGGCGCAGCCCGGCGACGCTCCGGCGCCAGCCGACGCGGGGCGTCACTGTTTCACGGCCGCAGCCCGCAAAATGATACGCTCCGCGCATGCGTATCAAGATGTGCAGTGTCCACGTGACCGACCCCGCCGCTGCCTTCGATTTCTACACATCCGTGCTCGGATTCGAAGTATTGATGACCCTGCCGGAGCACCAGCTCTACGTCGTGAAGTCCCCGGAGGATCCCGACGGCGTCGGGCTGCTCCTCGAGCCCAGCGACAACAAGGTGTCCACGAAGTACGCCCAGGGGCTGCGCGGCCTCGGGCTGCCGGCCATCGTGTTCGGCTCCCCCGACGTGCGCGCCGACTACGATCGCCTCCGCGCCGCCGGCGTGCATTTCGTCGGCGAACCGACCACGGACGCCTCCGGCACCTCCGTTCTCTTCGACGACACCTGCGGCAACCTGATCCAGCTGCACGAGGACGAGCACTAGCCGCCGCCCGCCGCCAATCCGTGGCCAACTCAGGAGATCCGGGCAGCGGCCGTGACCGGGCCCACTGTTTCCGGGCCGGATTGACTCCGAATCGCCACCGGAACGGCGGATCTCCTGAGTTAGCCCCCAAACCGCAGGCCAACCGCCGGAATACCGGGCGGGCGTCATCCGTTAACGCCAGTGTGACCAGATCTGCGAACGACCTCCTGCCCGCGTCCACCGGCATGGGCGCGGTGACCCTGCGTGTGGGGAACCTCGACGCTATGATCGCCTACTACCGGGATGCGGTGACCCTCACGCTGCTGAGCCACGACGGCCCGGTAGCCGTGCTCGGCCGTGGAACCACGCCGATCGTGATCCTGCAGCACGCCCCCGAACTCGCGGCCGCCGAGCCGCGTTCGAGCGGACTCTTCCACACCGCGATCCTGTTCGAGACCCAGGCGCAGCTCGCCGCGGTCGTCTATTCGGTCGGCACGACGCATCCGGGGTCCTTCACCGGCAGCGCCGATCACCTGGTCAGCCAGGCGTTCTACTTCACCGACCCCGAGGGCAACGGCATCGAGCTCTACTGGGACCGCGACCGCACCGAGTGGAGTTGGAGCCACGGCCAGGTCGAGATGGACACCCTCTACCTCGACCCCAACGCCTTCATCGGCGAGCACCTCACCCGGGAGGGCCAGGCGCATCCGTCGACCGGCAACGCGATCGTCGGGCACGTGCACCTCTCCGTCGGCGACGTCGCCGCGGCCCGCGAGTTCTACGTGGACCGGCTCGGCTTCGAGGCCACCGCGAACCTCGGCGGCCAGGCGCTGTTCGTCTCGGCCGGCGGCTACCACCACCACATGGCCATGAACACCTGGAACAGCGCGGGCGCCGGCAAGCGCCGCCTGGCCCTCGGCCTCGGCGAGGTCGACATCATCCTGCCCGGCACCGACGACATCGGCGCCCTGAACGAACGGATGTCCCACTTCGGCGTGCAGACCCGTCACGACGGACAGGCCCTCGGCTTCGACGACCCGTGGGGCAACCAGATCCTCGTGCGCACGAACTAGCCCCGCTGGTCCGGTCGCCCGTCCCGCGAGCCGGGCGCCCGCCCTCCCGGCCGCCCTCGCGAGCCGGGCCCCCGCCCGCGCCGAGTTCGACACTTCCGGTCGAGATCGACCGGTGCACCACGCGAACTCGACCGGAACGGTCGAACTCGGCGAACAGTCCGCCCCGGCGGACCGTCGGACTCGGCCCCGCGTGCGCGGCGGGCGGCTACCCGGCGGGGTCTTCCCCTACGCCCGGGCTTACGCCCCGGGCGCGGCGGAGCCGGCGGAACCCGCGGAACCCGCTGCCGTTCCGCGCGAGGCCGCGCGTGTGGCTCGCCGGGACAGGCCGTGCACGGCCGCCTCGAATTCCCGGGACCGCAGTGGGCGGCCGGGCAGCTTGGGCCGGTCGCGGTCGGCCGAGCGCAGCCCGTCGAGCACGATAGACAGCTGGCGGCGCCACTGGCCGCTGTACCCGCCACCGAGCAGGCCCAGCGAGCCCACCATGGTGACCAGCACGGCCAGGTCGACGGCGTCGACATCCGGCCGTAGGTCACCGTCCTTTTTCGCCTGCGCGACGAGGGACGTGATGACGCCCTGGAACGCGCTGCCCTTGCCCGCGCTCGGGTCGATCGCCTCCATCCGTCTGAGGATGGGCGGGAGCGACGGGTCGGCAACGAGCCACTCCGCGACGCGCTCGGTATAGACGACGATGCCGTCCCACGCTGTGGGGGCGGCGGCGATTTCGTCGCGCACGGTGGCCAGCTCGGCCAGGGCGAGGTCGTGCAGGGCCCGCACCAGATCGTCGCGGGTCGGAAAATTGCGGTAGAGCGTGGCCACGCCCACGTCCGCGCGGCGGGCGATTTCCTCCAGGGACGCATCGACGCCGTTCACGGCGATCAGGGCCCGGGCCTCGACAATCAGACGCTCACGGTTCTGTCGGGCGTCGCGCCGTCTCGGCTGCGCCCCGTCCTGCGGGGTCGATTCGGACGAAGTCATGGAGTCGAGTCTAGGACCCGAACCTTGGCGTCGCGGAGGGAATCCTCCACGCCCCCCGGGCGGGTGGCGAGATGTTGCGCCCGGCCGGGCCGTCCCCCAGAATGCAGACAGCACACGAACGGAACGGAGCACCATGCCGGTCGAAAACAACACCCGGGAGTTCGACCCCGAGATCGTCACCGATTTCCGGGAACGGATGAGCTACGGTTCCTACCTGGACCTGGACACCCTGCTGGGCGCCCAGAAGCCGGTCAGCACCCCAGAGCACCACGACGAGTTGCTCTTCATCATCCAGCACCAGACCACCGAGCTCTGGCTCAAGCTCGTGCTGCACGAGCTGCGCGCCGCAAGCGCGTTCCTGCGCCAGGACCAGATCGCCCCCGCACTCAAGTGCATCGCCCGGGTCAAGCACATCCAGCGCACCCTGACCGAGCAGTGGTCGGTGCTGGCCACCCTCACCCCGAGCGAATACGCGGAGTTCCGCCATTTCCTGGGCAACTCCTCCGGATTCCAGTCCTACCAGTACCGGGCCGTCGAATTCGCGCTCGGCAACAAGAACCGGCGCATGCTCAGCGTCTTCGAGAGCGACCCGGATGCACACGCCCTTCTCTCCGAGATGCTCACCTCTCCGAGCATCTACGACGAGTTCCTGCGCTACCTGCACCGCCAGGGGTTCGCCATCCCCGCCGACGTGCTGGAGCGCGACGTCACCGAGGCCTGGGTGCTGCACCCCGAGCTGGTCACAACGTTCCGGGGCATCTACGAGAACGCCGGCGAACACTGGGGCGCCTACGAGGCCTGCGAGGAGCTCGTCGACCTCGAGGACAACTTCCAGCTCTGGCGCTTCCGCCACCTCAAGACCGTGCAGCGCATCATCGGCATGAAGACCGGCACCGGCGGGTCGAGCGGCGCCGCCTTCCTGCAGAAGGCGCTCGAACTGACATTCTTCCCCGAGCTCTTCGCCGTGCGCACCGAGCTCGGCACATGAGGCACGGATGACCCCGGGCGCGCCGAGCGGGCCGGCAGGCGCGACCGTGCTCCCCGGGTTCCTCGACGCGCATGTGCACCTCGCGCTGATCGACCCGGCACCGCTCATCGCGGGCGGCATCGCGCGGGTGCTCGACCTCGGCGGCTGGACGCCGGGGTCCCTGGAATCGGCGTCCCCGGAATCGCCGAGTTCGCGCGGGTCCGGGGAGCCCCAGGGCTCGCCGAGTTCGCCACCTCCGGTCGAAGTCGACCCGCGTGCCGGTCGAACTCGACCGCAAGTGGCGAACTCGCCGCGAGCGGGAGCGGGAGCGGGAGCGGCGGGGCCCGCGGGAGCAGGGCTGCCGGAGGCCGTGTCCGCGGCGCAGTTCCTCGCCGCGCCGGGCGGTTACCCGAGCGGACGGTCCTGGGCCCCGGCAGGCAGCGTCCGGCCGGTGGCTCGGGCGACGGATGCCGCGGGCGCCGTCGACGCGCAGCACGCCGCCGGGGCATCCGTGATCAAGGTCACGCTCAACTCGGCGGCCGGGCCGGTGCTGCCCAGAGACGTCCTCGCCGCCATCGTCGCCCGCGCCCACGAGCGCGGGATGCCGGTCTTCGTGCACGCCGAGGGTGCCGGGCAGGCGCTGCGGGCCTTCCGGGCCGGGGCGGACGCGCTGGCGCACACGCCGTTCAGCGAGCTGCTGGACGACGCCCTGGTCGCGGCCATGGCCGGCCGGATGGCGTGGATCAGCACCCTGGACATCCACGGCTACGGCGAGCCGGACGATGACTTCGACCGGGCCGTCGGCAACCTCCGCCGGTTCCACCGGGCCGGCGGCCGGGTGCTCTACGGCACGGACCTCGGGAACGGCCCGCTGCCGGTGGGGCTGAACCGACGAGAGATCGACGCGCTGCTGAGTGCGGGCCTGGCCGGCGACGACGTCATCCGCGCCCTCACGGCCGAGCACCTCGGCCGGTTCCGGAACGTGCTGCGCGCGCCGGACCGGCCGGGACCGGCACGTCAGGGCCCCGATCGGAAGGGCCCCGACCGGGCCGGGCCCGGCCGCCTCGTCACCCTGCTGTCCGGCGAGCGCCCGGCCGACCCCGACGCCTTCAGCGCCTGGCTGTGCACCGCGCGCGCCGTCGAGCCCGCCGAAGCCGCCGCAGCCGTCGCAGCTGTCGAGTCCGGCGAGTCCGGCGAGTCCGCCGGGACCGCCGGGACCGCCGGGACCGCCGGGACCGCTCCGGTCGAGAGTGGCCGGCGGAACGGGCACTCGGGGCCGGAACAGTCCGTCGGCGGGGCGCCGCCGCCGGGCCTGTAGGCTCAGGGCCCACCCGGGCGGCATCGGCGCACCCGGTGCGGCATCCGTCAGCACCGGGCGGACCCGTGGCGGCCCACCACGCGCGGGTGGGATACTGCCAACGCGGCGCACCCCATCCGCTCGAACTCGAGGAATCCAGATGACACCCAGCACCGACAGCTCCTCCCTCGGCCTCGGCGGCCAGGATGCCCACCTCGCGTTCGCCCGCCGGATGGACCGCATCGACGGCCTCGCCCACTACCGGCGGCAGTTCGTCGGGGTCGAGACCGGGGCCACGGCCGACGCGTCCCCGAACCCTTTCGCCTACCTCGACGGCAACTCCCTCGGCCGGCCGACCCGGGCCAGCGTGGCGCGCATCACCGACTTCCTCACCCACGACTGGGGCACCCGCCTGATCCGCGGCTGGGACGAGGAGTGGATGGACCTGCCGCTGCAGATCGGCGACGACCTCGGCCGCGCCGCCCTCGGCGCCGGCCCCGGCCAGGTCTTCGTCGGCGACTCCACCACCGTGCTGCTCTACAAGCTCGCAAGGGCCGCGGTGGACTACCGCCGCATCGACGTCGACCCGGTGCGCACGGAGATCGTGCTCGACACCGACAATTTCCCGACCGACCGCTACCTGCTCGAGGGCATCGCCGCCGAACGCGGCCTCACCCTGCACTGGATCCACTCCGACCCCGGCAGCGGCGTCACGGTCGAGCAGGTTCGGCAGGCGGTGGGGCCGCAGACCGCCCTCGTGCTGCTGAGCCACGTGGCCTACCGCTCGGGCTTCCTCGCCGACATGCGCCAGATCACGGAGGTGGTGCACGCCGTGGGCGGGCTCGTGCTCTGGGATCTCAGCCACTCGGTCGGCTCGGTGGCGGTCGAACTCGACCTCTGCGACGTCGACCTGGCCGTCGGCTGCTCCTACAAGTACCTCAACGGCGGGCCGGGCGCCCCGGCGTTCGGCTATGTCCGCCGCGACCTGCAGGACGTGCTGACCCAGCCGATCCAGGGCTGGATGGGGACGAAGGATGTCTTCCTGATGGGTCCCGGGTATGTGCCGGCCGACGGCATCCGTCGTTTCATGAGCGGAACCCCGCCCATCGTCGGGATGCTGGCCATGCAGGACACGATCGGGATGATCGAGGAGGCCGGCATCGAGCAGGTGCGGGCGAAGTCGGTGGCGCTGACCGAGTTCGCGCTGACCCTCGTGGACGACTGGCTGGCCCCGCTGGGCGTGGCCCTCGCGTCGCCCCGCGAGCACACCCACCGCGGCGGCCACATCACGGTGACCCACCCCGCCATGGGCCAGGTCACCCGCACCCTGTGGGAGCACGACGTGATCCCCGACTTCCGCTCCCCGGACGGCCTCCGGATCGGGCTGTCCCCGCTCAGCACCAGCTTCGTCGAGACGTTCGAGGGGGTCGCGGCGATCCGCGACGTGCTGCGAGGCGTGTTGCTGGGGCAGAGCGGGCTCGCCGCGGCGCCCGGCAACTCGCGCGGCGGCGGCGCCGGCAGCGGCAGCGGCGGCGGCTCGCGCGGCGGCGCGGGGGCCGGCCTGTAGAATCGTGGAATCCACCCCCCGACGTCTCCGGAGTGACTCATGCCAACAATCGTCGTAGAAGTTATGCCCAAGGCCGAGCTGCTCGACCCGCAGGGGAAGGCCGTCGCCGGCGCCCTCGGTCGCCTCGGCAAGACCCGCTTCTCCAGTGTGCGCCTCGGCAAGCGGTTCGAGATCACCGTCGAGGGCCACGTCGATGACGCCGTTCTCGCCGAGGTGCAGGAACTCGCCGACACCGTGCTCTCCAACTCCGTGATCGAGGATGTCGTCGGCATCCATGTGCTGGATGCGCCCGCCGGAGAGACGCACTGATGCGCGTCGGCGTCGTCACCTTCCCCGGCTCGCTCGACGACCGAGACGCGCAGCGCGCGATCCGTCTCGCCGGTGCCGAGGCCGTCGCACTCTGGCATGGCGAGCACGACCTGCACGGTGTCGACGCGCTCGTGCTGCCCGGCGGCTTCAGTTACGGCGACTACCTGCGTTGCGGCGCCATCGCCAGCCTCTCGCCGATCATGGCCGAGGTCATCGACGCCGCCAACAAGGGGATGCCCGTGCTCGGCATCTGCAACGGCTTCCAGATGCTCACCGAGGCGCACCTGCTCGAGGGCGGGCTGATCCGCAACGACCACGGCTCCTTCATCTGCCGCGACCAGCAGCTGCGGGTCGAGAACACGTTCACCGACTGGACCGGCGGCTTCGCGGCCGGCCAGGAGATCACCATCCCGCTCAAGAACGGCGAGGGCGGCTTCATCGCCTCCGCCGACACGCTGGAGCGCCTCGAGGGCGAAGAGCGCGTCGTCGTGCGCTACCTCGGCATGAACCCGAACGGGTCCCTCAACGACATCGCCGGCATCAGCAACAAGCGCGGCAACGTCGTCGGCCTGATGCCGCACCCCGAGCATGCGGTCGAGCCCGGCTTCGGCCCCGACACCAGTGACGCCATGCGCAGCGGCACCGACGGGCTCACCTTCTTCACCTCCGTGATCGAACGGATGCTCGTCACCGCCTGACAGCATCCGCGCGCCGCGGTTGCTCGCGCGCCCGTGCCTCCGTCGCGCAGTGCCGTCCGCACACCGCGCCGGTCTCGCCTGGCGCGGTCTGCTTCGCTGCGGACCCGCAACATCCGTCGAGTTCGACACTTCCGGTCGAGTTCGTGCGGCACACCTGCCGAACTCGACCGGAAGTGTCGAACCCGGCGCCGGAGATCGCTCCCGGCGCCGGGATCAGGCCGGGGTCAGACCGGGATCAGACGGCGCTGGAGGGCTCCCAGAGGTTGATGCCCATGTCCACGGCGTGGGCGTCGATCGTGGTGACCTCGGCGGCGGTGAACGCGAGGTTGTCGATGGCGGCGATGTTCGTCTCCAGCTGCGCGACCGAAGACGCGCCGACGAGAGCCGAGGTGACCGTGTCGCGGCGCAGCACCCAGGACAGAGCGAGCTGCGCGAGCGACTGGCCGCGGGCATCCGCGATCTCGGTCAGGGCACGGATGCGCCCCACCGTCGCATCGTTCACCATGTCGCGGCTCATCGAACCGGCCTGCGCGGCGCGGGAGCCCTCGGGCACCCCGTTCAGGTACCGGTTGGTGAGCAGCCCCTGTGCCAGCGGGGAGAAGGCGATGCAGCCGACGCCGAGGTCGTCGAGGGTGTCGAGCAGGCCGTCTTCGACCCAGCGGTTGAACATCGAGTACGAGGGCTGGTGGATCAGCAGCGGCGTGCCCATCTCCGCGAGAATCGCGGCGGCCTGCCGGGTGCGCTCCGGCGAGTACGAGGAAATGCCGGCGTACAGCGCGCGGCCGCTGGTGACGGCCGTGTGCAGCGCTCCCATGGTCTCCTCGAGCGGCGTCTCCGGGTCTGCCCGGTGGGAGTAGAAGATGTCGACGTAGTCCAGGCCCATCCGGCCGAGGGACTGGTCGAGGCTCGCGAGCAGGTATTTGCGGGAGCCGAAGTTGCCGTACGGGCCCGGCCACATGTCGTAGCCGGCCTTGGTCGAGATGACCAGTTCGTCGCGGTGCGCGGCGAAGTCCTGCGCGAGATGCACGCCGAAGTTGCTCTCGGCACTGCCCGCGGGCGGGCCGTAGTTGTTGGCGAGGTCGAAGTGCGTCACGCCGAGGTCGAAGGCGCGGCGCAGGATCGCGCGCTGCGTCTCCATCGGCACGGTGCCGCCGAAGTTCTGCCACAGGCCCAGCGAGATCGCGGGCAGCTTGAGGCCGCTCCGCCCGGTGCGGCGGTAGGGCATGGAGTCGTAACGGGTGTCAGCGGGAAGATAAGTCATGTTTTCATGCTGGCACAGCCGCCTGCACGCGCTCTGTCCGGCCGGGCCGCCGGGCGGGGCTCCGGGCGTGCCAACGGGCCGGGCCAGCGGATGCGGCGGCGCGGCATCCGTTCACCCGACCCGGGCTACTGTGAGACGGTGACGACGCCGCCGACTCCTCCCCTGCGGGTCTGGCTGCCCGCCGACACCGCGCTCTGGACCACCTGCCACATCGTGGCCGACACCGTTGCGGGCCGCATTCCCGAGCACCGGCTCGAGACCCTGTTCCCGCTCCTGGCGGACGAGGTCGCCGTGGCGGCCGGGGACCTGGTGGCGGACTCCTTCCATGCGGCCGGGGACGGGTCCTACCAGCGCTCCACGTCGTTCGCGTTCGGGACCGGCCTGTTCGGCCTGGCGCTGGCCGCCGGCACGCTCGCGGCGAGCGCGTCCGGCAACGCCGCCCGCCGCAACCAGGCGCCCGCCGACGCCCAGCCGGCCTGGCGCCCCGACTTCGCCGGCACCATCTTCGTGACCACGCACGGCTTCGTCGTGCAGACCATGCAGGGCCTGCACCGGTGGGACTGGGCCTCCATCGACCTGATGCAGGTCATCGGCTTCAACCGCGCGATGCTGCAGGGCCGCTCTGAGCACGGCCCGGTCACCTGGCGGTTGAGCTCGGAGTGGACCGAACTCGTGTTCGCCCTGTGGGCGCTGCACCGGCATCCGTCGCACCCGCAGCTGCTGGACGGCTCGTGGCTGCCCGCGAACTGGCTGCCCTGGGCCACCGCGCAGGGCTACCGGCCGCACCTCGACCGGCCCGAGCTGGCCGGCTGACCGAGTCTGCTGACCCGCCGCCGCCGGCCCAGTCATCCTTTCGAACGATGTGTCTCTCCCCGCGACCCTGCGAAGATCGAAACACCCCCCTTTCTCCCCTTCCCCACCCCTGGACTGTTCCCCGTGTCTCCCCGCCTGTTCTACCGCACCATCGCCATCGCCGAGGCGGTGACCTGGACCCTCCTGATCACGGGCATGCTGCTCAAATACGTGGCGGATGCCGGCGGCACCCCGCTCCTGATCTTCGGCTCCCTGCACGGGTTCGTGTTCATCACCTATGCCCTGACCGCCGTGCTGGTGGGACTGAACCAGCACTGGCCCATCCGGCTGATGGTGTTCGCCGTGATCACGGCGATCGTTCCCTACGCGACGGTGCCGTTCGACATCCGTCTGGATCGCACCGGCCGGCTCGACGGCGACTGGCGCCGCGTCGCCACCGACGACCCGCGCGACCGCACCTGGGTGGGCAGCCTGCTGCGCTGGATGCTGAACCGTCCCATCGTTCTGATCAGCAGTTTCACCGTGGCCGTTGTGGCCATCATGGCCGTGCTGCTGACGCTGGGCCCTCCCGGCGGGCGCAGCTAGGGCAGGGGCCCGGGCCGCACCGGGCGAAGCGCCCGGCGGGCACAGGACCCGAGATGGCGCGGCGCGGCGGGTAGACTCGACGGGTCAAGCATCCGCTATCTCTGGGAGAACGCCTCGTGACTGCTGTTACCACCACCCCCTCCCGCGGCATCGCCGACACCGTTGCGAACGCGATTGCGTCGCCCGACAAGGAGCAGCCGTTCGACGCGCTGGGGCTGACCCCGGGCGAGTACGCGGAGATCCGCCAGATCCTCGGCCGCCGCCCCACGAGCGGCGAGCTGGCCATGTACTCGGTGATGTGGAGCGAGCACTGCTCCTACAAGAGCTCGAAGAAGTACCTGCGCTCGTTCGGCGAGAAGGTCTCCCCCGCCATGAAGAAGAACCTGATGGTGGGCATGGGCGAGAACGCCGGCGTGCTCGACGTCGGCGAGGGCTGGGCCGTCACCTTCAAGATCGAGTCGCACAACCACCCCTCCTACATCGAGCCGTTCCAGGGCGCGGCGACCGGCGTCGGCGGCATCGTGCGCGACATCATCTCGATGGGCGCCCGCCCGGTCGCGGTGATGGACGCCCTCCGCTTCGGCGACATCGACGACCCCGACACCGCCCGCGTCGTGCACGGCGTCGTGTCCGGCATCTCCTTTTACGGCAACTGCCTCGGCCTGCCCAACATCGGCGGCGAGACCTGGTTCGACAAGGTCTACCAGGGCAACCCGCTCGTCAACGCGCTCTCCGTGGGCGTGCTGCGCCACGAGGACCTGCACCTGGCCAACGCCACCGGCGCGGGCAACCAGGTGGTGCTCTTCGGGGCTCGCACCGGCGGCGACGGCATCGGCGGGGCATCCATTCTCGCCTCGGACACCTTCTCCGAAGGCGGCCCCACCAAGCGGCCCGCCGTGCAGGTCGGCGACCCGTTCGCCGAGAAGGTGCTGATCGGGTGCTGCCTCGAGCTCTACCGCGAGAAGCTCGTCGAGGGCATCCAGGACCTGGGCGCCGCGGGCATCTCCTGCGCCACCAGCGAGCTCGCCTCCAACGGCGACGGCGGCATGTTCATCGAACTCGACAAAGTGCTGCTGCGCGACCCCACCCTGACGGCCGAAGAGATCCTGATGAGCGAGAGCCAGGAACGCATGATGGCCGTCGTCACCCCCGAGAAGCTCGCCGGCTTCCTCGCCGTGACCGCCAAATGGGACGTCGAGACCAGCGTGCTCGGCGAGGTCACCGACTCCGGCCGCCTGATCATC
>JACMQV010000150.1 GCA_014376815.1 Cryobacterium sp. | reverse complement strand
GTCGCGAAGGCCGTCTATGCGCTGATCATCTTCGGGATCGCAAAGGCCAAATCATATGAGGACAACGCCGAGTTCGCGGCCTCAGAAGCCGCTCACGACGACGTGGCTACTTCCCGCAGATAGCAACTTCGTGCACGACGCCCGTTCTGCGGGCGGCACCGGTGACGGCGCGCTTCCTCATGCAGGGGGGCGCCGTTTCCGCGAACGCAGTGCGGCTCAGACCTGGCACAAGCTCTTCGGGATTCTTCGAAGGATCTTTTCGTAGCGTGCCTCCGCGTCTTCCCCGAGGTCCCGCACAAGGCGGCATGCGTCGCCAAGAAGACCAAGAAAGGCAAGACGCAATGAGATCCTCCGCAGCGTTTCGCGCTACACCTCGCGCTCTCTTTTTAGGAACTCGACACTCCTTTATTACCTCGCGGTCGGGAAGGCCGATAGTCACCGACATGTGGGGGCGTAATGCTTGCTGAAGCACGTGAGACGTCCAGCGCGACGGTGACGTTGGTACTGCGCTTCGTCCGTGAGCGCGGTGGCGTCCAGTTGGTTGCCGACGTACTCGCGGCGGCCGGGATCATCCAATCGGTCGAGGAGTTGGAGCAAATCTCCACCTGGATCGGCTACGACACCCGCATCCGGCTTTTTGAGGCCGTGACGGAAGCCCTCGGCCCGGGGACAATGTTCAGAATCGGCGAATCTGCCGCTGCGGACAGGGTCCATCCGGCCATTGCGCAACTTCTGAGCGCCTTCGCATCACCCCGCGCCGTGTACAACCAGCTCCCAAGGATGGTCCCGAAATTCAGTACGACGTCTACACTCGCGCTCGTCACCATCGGCCCCACGGATGCAACGCTCAGCTTTCATCTCCACGACGGATACGCTCCGTCCCGGCTGGATTGCGAGTATGCGCAGGGCCTGTTCTCTGCCGTGCCACGTATCTTCGGGCTGGAATCAGCGCACATCGTCCAGGACGAGTGCCAGTCGGACGGAAATCTGGCCTGTGTGTACCATCTCACATGGTCCCGGCGACTGCACTGGTGGTCATGGCGCAGTGGTAGGCGCGCAGCCGATCGCGGATTCGCGGCCTTGCGTGAACAGGTCCAGCGGATACAGCTGGCCGAGGCGGATCTCGTCAGCAGCGACGACATCGGCGAGGTGCTCGCCCGGATCGTGGGTCGCGCCGCAGCAGCGGTCCTCGCGCCGTCCTATCTCTTCGTCGTGAAGCCGACTCACGGCGGGGCGCCGCTCGTGCACTTTTCGGGTCTCGCCGATGATCGAGCCGCGGAACTCGCGGCGCGGCTGCTCGAGGGCGCCAGCCTCGGCAGTTCCGCCGTTGTCGTCGACGTGGCGTCGACTCGCCAGGTTCACGGGCGCCTCGCGGCCTTGTACCCGCGGGGGCAGAAGCCCATGGACGCGGACCGGGCGCTCCTCAAGGCTTATGCCAGCCACGCGGCAGCCGCCCTTGACCTCTTCACGGCGCTCGAGGACAGCCGCCGGGAAGAGAGCCGCTCGACGGCGCTGCTCGCGCTGGCTCACGAACTGGCCACCGCCGGCAGCACGACCGGCGTCGCGGACATCATCGCGGCCGCCTTGCCGACTATCGTCGCGTGCGACGCCGCGGCGGTCCTGCTCTGGGACGCCGGACTCGCGACGCTCCAAGCAGTCGCCTGCGACGGCTTTGAGCCGGGCGAGCGTGAGGTGCTGTTCGCCACGCCGATCCCGGCTGCGACGACTCCCGAGCTGATCGGACTTCTCACTAACCACGAACCCGTCCTCATCAGGGCGGACGAGGCCAGCCCTCTCCTAGTACAGTTGCTCGGCGCCATTGGGGCCCCGAATGTTGTCGTGGTCCCGATGCTCGATGGCGATCTCCTATTGGGGATCGCGGCCGCCGTCTGGCAGGGACACCTCACGCCAGAGGTACATTGCGCGGCCGTGACCCGGATCGTCGGGGTGAGCAGCCAAGGCGCAACGGCCTTACAAAACGCGAGATTGCTCGCGACCGTGCGACACCAGTCCCTGCACGACTCTCTCACCGGGTTACCCAACCGGGTGCTGTTCGCCGAGCGGCTGGACCACGCGCTCGGAGAGAACAGGGCTGGCACCGGCACTGCCGTGATGTTCTGCGACCTCGATAACTTCAAGAAGGTCAACGACGACCTCGGGCACGGCGCCGGGGACGAACTGCTCCGCCAGGTCGCCGCCCGCCTCCGTTCCCAGGTTCGCCCGGAAGACACTATCGGCCGCCTCGGCGGCGACGAATTCGCAGTTCTCTTCACGGACCTGTCCTGCCAGTCGACGGCGCTCGAAATGGCCAGACGCATCGTCGACAACCTCAACTTGCCCTTTCATCTCGCCGGCCGGGACCTGCGTATCTCCACGAGCGTTGGCGTTGCCGTCTACACGGGAGAGGGCGGGCGCGGTGAACGACTCCTCGCCGCGGCCGATACGGCGATGTACGAGGCGAAGAGGACAGGTCGCAACCAGATCGCCGTCTCCGGCGAGACGGCAGCCGATTCGTCAGAGCCGTCGCTTGAAACGGAGCTCTCAGTCGCCATCGACCGCAACGAAATGCGCCTGCACTTCCAGCCGGTCTTCAATATTTCCGGTGCCGATGGCATCAGGGCTGTGGGCGCCGAGGGGCTCATCCGCTGGGATCATCCGCGCCTTGGGCTATTGGCGCCGGCCGCATTCCTTCCGCTCGCGGAAGAAACCGGCATGATCACCAAACTGGACTTGTGGGCGATGGGTGCCGCCTGTGCGGCGCTGGCAGGGTGGTCGCAGCCGGGCGACGAACCGTTGCACGTCGCCGTCAACCTCGCAAGCGCGACGCTGGTCGACCCCCGGCTGTTGCCGACGGTGCGTGCCGCCCTGACCAAGAACCACCTCTCGCCCCGACGCCTCATCCTCGAGGTCGTCGAGAGCCGCGCACTGATCGACCTGCCCGGCGTCGTCGAACGACTCACCGAGCTCCGCCAGCTCGGTATCCGGATCTCACTCGATGATTTCGGAACCGGGTTTTCCACGCTCGCGTGGCTCAATTCCCTGCCGGTCGACCAGATCAAGATCGATCGCACCTTCATTATGGATATTCCTTCCCGGTCCTCCGTCGCCCTCGTGCAGGGGATCCTCGCGCTTGCGCAGAAGCTCGAAATCGAAGTCGTGGCCGAGGGCGTGGAAACCGTTGACCAGCTCGACACCCTCCGCGAATCGGGCTGCGCGCTCGTGCAGGGCTACCTGCTCGGCCGCCCCGCTGCGATTTTCGACCCGGCAGCAGTTGAACGAGCCAACAACCGCGACTTGATTTCTGGGGCCGCGAACGGCAACTCCGGGGCGTAACGGGCGCTGCCTGGTTGAACCGGGAGAGGCGTGCACGGGGAGCCGTGGGATCGACGCAACGGTTGCCACGGCCTGTTGGCGTATCGGGCCACCGGCAACTCAAACAAAGTAATACACCGGCTTGGAATAGGACTTGGCCAACCGCCGGTAGAAGACCCGAACAGGGTGAAGAACACAACCGCCGTGCATAACGCCATCCTCCGGCCGCTAGGAGTCGAGCCGGAGACGATCTATCTGGCGAGTCCGTGAAAGGTGGCCCTAGCTCGGGTCCGCGCGCGGGCGGGGCAGGAGCCCAATGACGTACAGCTACCCAATGAGCTGGCGGCAGCTTACTTCGATCACTTTGAGGTTCCCACCCCTGATGAGGGCCCCTTGACCATGGTCGCATAGGCTCGGCGCTTCACCGGTTTCGTGCGGCAAGCCACCGCATCGTCATGTCTCCCTGGAGCAGCTGCATCGGTCGAAGCTGAGGCAGACCCGGGACGTCAGGGCGGTGCCCATCGCGCCAGCATCGTCCCGCCAGCCCGGCGAGCATCACGTTGACGCTGTGGTGGTCTGCGTCCGTCCAGGCAGAGTGCCTTAGTACTGCCTCGGGGTCGAAGCCGCTTGCGGCGACATCCGGTGCCAACCGGACCCAATCGGCCCAGCCCGGCGCCAGCCAGCGGTGGGTCCAGTCCACCAGCCAGAGTCGACCTGAAGGTTCTCGAACCACATTGTCTCGACGAATGTCACCATGCTGAAGAGCAGTGCCCGGCTCAAGTGCAGGAAACCAATCCGACTCTAACTCCGCGAGCATCTCCACGGACAAGCCATATGGCAAAGGTAGATCCGAGACATGCGCGACAGTGGTTGCACCAGGGCCGCTGCTATCGAGCAGCGAATCCCACGTGCCCAGAAGGGGCGCGAATGCGCCAGCGCGTACAGAATCATTAAAAACAGAAGGCCGGTTGAGCATTTCTGCTCAGCCGGCCTGTTCGCTTGGATTTCATGAAAACCATTTCTGGATTTCCTGAAACACCCTGTGTGCGCGAGGGGGGACTTGAACCCCCACGTCCTTTCGAACACTGGCACCTGAAGCCAGCGCGTCTGCCAATTCCGCCACTCGCGCGAACTTTTGAAGATTAGCATTTCCGTGACCAG
Organism: Cryobacterium sp.; assembly: GCA_014376815.1. Lineage (GTDB taxonomy): Bacteria > Actinomycetota > Actinomycetes > Actinomycetales > Microbacteriaceae > Cryobacterium. The sequence goes on along the minus strand of JACMQV010000150.1, from coordinate 13,876 downwards.
TTCGCCATTCGAGAGCGGGGAGCCGCCTATTAGCTTCGAAATCAGCCACGTGGCGTGCGCGGGGACACCAGCCCCGACGGGCCGGATCCGGGGCCGATAGGGCGCGGCGGGCTCGCTCCCGTAGGATGACAACTCCTGCCGTCAGTTGCCTGGCAGGTGAGTTCACACTTGAGACAAGTAACATGCTCATAGCCGAAAGGATCGGATCGGGAGACCTGTGGGCATTCTGGATAGTTTTGAAAAGGGTCTTGAACGCGCCGTCAACGGCGCCTTCGCCAAGACCTTCAAGTCGGGGCTGCAACCGGTGGAAATCACATCGGCACTGCGCCGCGAACTCGACACGAAGGCCGCGGTCGTGTCCCGCGACCGCATCCTCGCGCCCAATCGGTTCACGGTGCGCATGAGCCACGCGGACTTCCAGCGCATGTCCGGCCTCGGCCAGACCCTCATCGACGAACTCACCGGCCTGGTGCAGCAGCACGGCCGTGAGCAGCGGTACCAGTTCGCCGGCGGCGTCTCGATCAGCCTCTCCGACGACCGCGGTCTGAGCGAGGGAATGGTGCAGATCGACTCCAGCACCGTCAAGGGCAGCGTCGCCTGGATCCCCGTGGTCGAGGTCAACGGCAAGCGCTACCCCCTGACCAAGTCCCACACGGTGATCGGCCGCGGCAGCGACGCAGACATCACGGTCGACGACTCTGGAACCTCCCGCCGCCACGTCGAAATCCTGTGGGACGGCTCCCGCGCCCAGGTTCGCGACCTCGGTTCCACGAACGGCTCCCAGCTCAACGGATCGCCCGTCACGCAGGCCATCCTCGAGCCCGATTCCGTCGTCACCATCGGGCGTACCCGCATCATCTTCCGGGTGATCGCGCAGGCCTCGGCGGGCGAACCCGTCAGCGAACGACGCAGCGATGCCGCTCGCGACCGCGACCGACATGACATGGGCGGGTTCTGGGGGCCCACCGCATGAGCGTCAGCGAACTCACCCTCCTGGTGCTTCGCCTCGGCTTCCTGCTGGTGCTGTGGCTCTTCATCTTCGGAATCGTCTACGCGCTGCGCAGCGACCTGTTCGGCCAGCGGGCCCGCAAGATGCAGGCGGATGCCGGCGTTGCGACCGGCCTGCCCGCCGTGTTCCCGAGCGGCGCACCGGTCTCCTTCACCCAGCCTCCGCTGGCGGCAGCCTCGGCCTCGGCGATGACCGAGCAGCTCACGGCCCGGCCGAGCCCGGCACCCAGCGGCGCCCCGGAGAAGGCGAACGCCCAGAACGCCAGCCGCCTGGTGATCACGTCCGGCCCGAAAGCCGGCACCGAGTTCCCGCTCACGGGTGACTCGATCACCATTGGCCGCTCGGGCGACTCCAGCCTCGTCATCCGTGACGACTACACGTCCACCCACCACGCTCGCCTGATGCTCTGGCATGACGAATGGATGATCCAGGACCTCGATTCGACCAACGGAACCTTCCTGGCCGGCAACCGTCTCGCGGTGCCGACACCCGTCCCGCTGAACACCCCCGTGAAAATCGGCGCAACCAGCTTCGAGCTCCGGCGGTAGCTCCATGGCGACAGTCAGCAACAGCGCGGCCGTGTCCCACGTTGGAAAGATCCGGTCCAACAACCAGGACTCCGGGTATTCCGGGCGCCACCTCTTCGTCGTTGCTGACGGCATGGGCGGGCACGCGGGCGGCGACGTCGCCTCCGCGATCGCCACCAAGCGCATCATCGACGCCGACCACGACTACCAGTCCCCCCAGGACGCCGAGTTCGCCCTGCAGGCGGCGCTCATCGCCGCCAACTCGCAGTTGGCCGATACCGTGTTCGAGCACGCCGAACTGACCGGCATGGGCACCACCGTCAGCGCCCTGGTCGTGCTCGAAGGCGAAGTGGCCATCGCGCACATCGGCGACTCCCGCATCTACCTGCTGCGCGAGGGCGAACTCTCGCAGATCACCATCGACCACACTTTCGTGCAGCGGCTGGTCGACAGCGGGCGCATCACCGAGCAGGAAGCCATGGTGCATCCGCGCCGTTCCGTGCTGATGCGCGTTCTCGGCGACGTCGAATCATCCCCCGAGATCGACACCTCCATCCTCGCCACCTTCGCCGGCGACCGCTGGCTGATCTGCTCCGACGGGCTCAGCGGCGTGGTCTCCAACGCCGGCATCGCGGCGGCGCTCAAGTCCGACCTCGACGCCCGGGCGGTCGCCGACCGCCTGGTCAAGGAGAGCCTGGACGGCGGTGCCCCCGACAACGTCACAATCGTCGTCGTCGACATCGGCCCGGCCGGCGGGCGCGTCGATATCCCCACCGTGGTCGGGTCGGCGTCCGCCCCGCTCGCCTTCGGGGAGGAGCCGAGCCGCAGCCGGGCGCTGCGCATGTCGAGCCTGCGCCTGCACCCCGTGCGCGAGACGCACTTCGAGCCGGACTCGCAGGACTACTTCTCCGAACTGATCGAAGAGGACAACCGCCGTGCCCGACGCCGAAAGATCACTGGACTGGTCGCCATCATCCTGCTGATCCTGGCGATCGTCGGCGTCGCGATCCTCGGCTACCGGTGGACCCAGACCCGCTACTTCGTCGGGGTCGAGGGCGGCACCGTGGCCATCTACCAGGGTATTCAGCAGGACCTCGGGCCGATCTCGCTGTCCTCGGTCTACGAGGACACCGACCTGAAGGTGTCCGAACTGCGCGTCTACGACCGCCAGCAGGTCGAACAAACCATCAGCGCAAACTCCCTCACGGACGCGCTGCTCATCGTCGAACGGCTCCATGATGCCAGTGTCCAGTAACCGGTCCGCGACCACGGATGCGCCCGCGCGCCCGGGTCGCGTGCGCCGCCTCCACCTGCCGCAGAAGCTGCGCAACCTCGAGCTGTTCCTGCTGCTCATCGCCTGCGGGATCAACGCCGCCACGGTTGTGCTCGTCCAGCTCGGCTCCCTCGGCCGCATCGACACCACCCTCGTGCTGCTGGGGGCGGGTCTGTCGGTGCTGGTACTCGGCATGCACGTCGTGCTGCGCGTGGTGGCGCGCGAGGCCGACCCGTTCATCCTGCCGATCGCCACTGTGCTCAACGGCCTCGGCATCGCCATGATCTACCGCATCGACATCGCCAACAAGGAGTCAGGCCTGGGCAGCGCGGCCGTGCGCCAGACCATCTGGAGCGCCCTGGCGATCGCCTGCGCGATCGCGGTCGTGCTGATCATCCGCAATCACCGGGTGCTGTTCCGCTACACCTACATCGCCGGCTTCGCGGGTGTCGCCCTGCTGCTCCTGCCCCTCGTGCCCGGGCTGGGCCGCGAGGTCAGCGGAGCCCGCGTGTGGATCGGTGTCGGCTCCTTCGCCACCTTCCAGCCCGGTGAGATCGCGAAGATCGCGCTGGCCGTTTTCTTCGCCGGCTATCTGGTGCGCAACCGGGACAGCCTCTCCATGGTGGGCAAGAAGATCCTGGGAATGCGGTTCCCGCGCCTGCGCGACCTCGGCCCGATCCTCGTCGTCTGGGCCCTGTCGATGTCGGTCATCATCTTCCAACGCGACCTGGGCACCGCACTGCTGTACTTCGGCCTGTTCCTGGTCATGCTCTACGTGGCCACCGGCCGGCTCAGCTGGGTGCTCCTCGGCATGTCCCTCTTCCTCGGCGGCGCCGTCATCGCCAGCCAGACCCTCGACTACGTCAACGGCCGGTTCACAAACTGGCTGGACGCGCTCAACCCCGACGTCTATGGAGCCGACGGCGGCAGTTACCAGCTGGTGCAGGGACTCTTCGGTCTGGCCAAGGGCGGTCTCCTCGGCACCGGCCTCGGCCAGGGCCGCCCGGATATCACCCCGGTGCCGCAGAGCGACTACATCATCGCCAGCCTCGGCGAGGAACTCGGGCTGGCCGGCCTCTTCGCCATCCTGGCCCTCTACCTGCTCTTCGTCGCCCGCGGGTTCCGCATCGGCTTCGCCGGCAATGACGACTTCGGCAAGCTCCTCGCCGTCGGCCTGTCGTTCGTGGTGGCCCTGCAGTGCTTCATCGTGATCGGCGGCGTCACCCGGGTGATCCCGCTCACCGGCCTGACCACGCCGTTCCTGGCGGCCGGCGGCTCATCCCTGGTCGCGAACTGGATCATCGCTGCCCTGCTTCTACGCTTGTCCGACACGGTGCGCAACCAACCCAGGCTGGTGGTCTGATGAATCGTGAACTCAAGCGTGTGAGCATCGTGGTGCTGCTCATGTTCATGGCCCTGCTCGGCTCGACGACGGTGATCCAGGTCTTCCAGGCCGACAGCCTGTCGGCGGATGCCCGCAACACCCGCACCCTCTATGACAGCTACTCCGTCGAACGCGGCGCCATCCTCGTCGCCGGCGAGCCCATTGCCCAGTCCATGCCTGTGGACGACGACTACAAGTTCCAGCGCACCTACAGCAATGGGCCGCTCTACGCACCCGTCACCGGTTTCATCCCGCTCAACGGCGCCCCGACGGGCCTCGAGCACGCCCTGAACGCGGAATTGAGCGGAACGTCGAACGCGCAGTTCTTCGACAAGATCAACGGCCTGATCACCGGCCAGAACCCCAAGGGCGCGTCGGTGGAGGTCACGATCGACCCGATCGCCCAGCAGGCGGCCTGGGATGCCCTCGGCGACCTCACCGGCTCCGTGGTCGTGACCGAGCCGAAGACCGGGCGCATCCTGGCCATGGTCTCGAAGCCGGGCTACGACCCGAACCTGCTCACGGTGCACGACAACCAGCAGGTCACCGACAGCTACCAGTCGCTGCTCAATGACGCGGGCGACCCGCTGATCAACCGCGGCATCAACGCCCTCAACCCGCCCGGCTCGGTGTTCAAGCTGGTGGTGGTGACCGCGGCCCTGGAGTCGGGCAAGTTCACCCCCGAGAGCACCTTCCCGAACCCGGGCACGTTCCAGCTGCCCGGATCCAGCGCGGTCGTCATCAACTCGGGCGGCGGAACCTGCGGCGGCGGCGACACCGTGACCATCGCGACGGCACTGCGGCTCTCCTGCAACATCCCGATGGCCGAACTGGGCCTGCAGCTGGGCGACAAGGCCATCCGTGACACGGCCGAGAAGTTCGGTTTCAACACGGATTACGCGGTTCCGCTCGACGTTTCCCAGAGCGTGTACCCGACACTCCTCGACGACGCGCAGACGGCGCTGTCGGCGTTCGGCCAGACCGACGTACGGGCCACGAACCTGCAGATGGCCATGGTGTCGGCCACGATCGCCAACGGTGGCATGGAGATGGCGCCCAACCTCGTCGAGAAGGTGATGGCGCCGGATCTGAGTCCGCTTCAGGTCTTCGAGCCCAAAACGGTGAAGCGCGTGATGAGCGCCGAAACGGCGGCGACAATTACCCAAATGATGGTCAATGGAGTCCAGGACGGCGCCGCCAGCAATGCAAGAATAGATGGGGTCAAGGTGGCAGGTAAAACGGGCACGGCGGAGAACGCCGCGGACGAGCCTTACACCTTGTGGTTTACCGGATTCGCTCCTGCGGAGGATCCGAAATACGCGATCACCGTTCTCGTCGAGGATGGCGGGGGACTCGGACAGACGGGGTACGGCAATCTTGTTGCCGCACCTGTTGCAAAGCAGGTACTAGAGGCGGTGCTGAACAAATGAGACCCACATCAGGGCTCACCTTCGGGGGACGATACGAGCTGCAGTCCCGGATCGCCATTGGCGGGATGGGCGAGGTTTGGAAGTCCGTCGACCTCGTGATCGGCCGCACGGTCGCCATCAAGATCCTGAAGGACGAGTACCTCGGTGACCCCGGGTTCCTCGAGCGTTTCCGCGCCGAGGCCCGCCACGCCGCACTCGTCAACCACGAGGGCATCGCCAACGTGTTCGACTACGGCGAAGAAGACGGCAGCGCGTTCCTGGTGATGGAACTCGTTCCCGGCGAGGCGCTCTCGACGATCCTCGAGCGCGAACACGTTCTCCCCACCGACAAGGTGCTCGACATCGTGGCCCAGACCGCGGCCGCGCTGCACGCCGCGCACGCCGCCGGGCTGGTCCACCGCGACATCAAGCCGGGCAACCTCCTGATCACCCCGGACGGCCGGGTCAAGATCACCGACTTCGGAATCGCCCGCATCGCCGACCAGGTCCCGCTCACCGCGACCGGCCAGGTCATGGGCACCGTGCAGTACCTCTCACCGGAACAGGCCAGCGGACGCTCCGCCTCGCCGACCACCGACATCTACTCGCTCGGGATCGTCGCCTACGAAAGCCTCGCCGGCCGCCGGCCCTTCACCGGGGAGTCCCAGGTCGCCATCGCCATGGCACAGATCAACGAGACCGCGCCCGACCTCCCGGAGACCGTGTCCGAGCCGGTGCGCAACCTGGTGATCTCCTGCCTGGCCAAGAACCCGGCGGAGCGACCGGCCTCGGCCGCCCACCTCTCCCGCGCCGCTGCGGCCCTGCGCCGCGGCGACATCGCCGCCGCCGCGGCATCCGTGCCCGCCATCATGAACGGCGTCACACCGACGTCCGCGACCATGCTGATGCCCGGCGCCGGCGCGATGGACGCGACCACCGTCCTTCCCACCGGAACCCCGGCCACGCGAGCCTCGGCCGCAACTGACGCCGATGCCGAGGGCACCAAAAAGCGCAGCCCGTGGACCTGGCCCCTGATCGCCCTGATCACGGTGCTCGTGCTCGTGCTGACCGGAACCCTGATCGCGCTGTTCACGCAGGATGCCGGCACGACGTCACCGTCCCCGTCCGCCTCCGCGTCCAAGAGCGCTACTCCGACCCCGAAGGCGACGCCCTCAGCGACGCCTACGCCCACCCCGACGACCCCGCCGGCCGCCACGACCGTTCAGGTGAACCTGTCCGATTTCAAGGGTCTGACCAGCACGGAAGCCCGAGACAAGCTGTCGGAGCTGGGATTCGTCGCCGATGTGCAGACCGGCAATGCCGCCACCACACCGGAGCAGGTCGCCGACACCGTCTACGACGTGAACCCGACCGGTCCGGTCAAGAAGGGCGAGAAGATCACCGTCAAGGTCTACGCCCCGGCGGTTTCACCTGACGCCCCGACCGCGGCTCCGACCGTGGCCCCCGCGACCGTCGCGGCCGGGGGTACCGTGACCGCCACCTGGACCGCACAGTCCTGCCCCAGCGGCCAGACCCTGTCCGGCTACGAGGTTGTCGCGGAAGGCCAGGACGCAGTGTCCCCCGGCCCCGTCGGCCCGGATGCCACCACGGCCACCATCAAGGCCGGACCGGCAGCGGGCAACTTCACGGTCAAGTTCCGCTACTTCTGCGGGCAGGCGGAATCCCCCTGGTCGGTGTCGTCCACCCCGGTCGTCGTCACTTAGGGCCATCCGGAACGTTCCGGGTAGTGTTAAAAAATCTGTGTCCGCAAGTTGGGGAGTATCGCTTTGACTGATGAAGGCCGTCTTCTCGCTGGTCGGTACCGGGTGGGCGCCCTCATCGGTCGTGGCGGGATGTCCGACGTGCACATCGGCACCGACTCCCGGCTCGGCCGCACGGTGGCCATCAAGCTCCTCAAGTCCTCACTCGCCGCCGACCCCGCATTCCGCACCCGCTTCCGACAAGAAGCGCAGGCCGCGGCCCGCATGGCCCACCCCACGATCGTGCGCGTCTTCGACGCCGGCGAAGAGACGGTCACCGAGGACAGCGGCAACGAAGCCCAGATTCCGTTCATCGTGATGGAATACGTCGATGGCCGGCTGCTCAAGGACATCATCCGCGAGGGCCCGATCAACTCGGCCGAGGCCGTGCGCATCATCGAGGGTGTCCTGACCGCCCTCGAGTACTCGCACCGCGCGGGCGTCGTGCACCGGGACATCAAGCCGGGCAACATCATGATCACGAAGACCGGCCAGGTGAAGGTCATGGACTTCGGCATCGCCCGGGCCATCTCCGACTCGTCGACGACCGTCGCGCAGACCACCGCCATCCTCGGTACGGCGTCCTATTTCTCGCCCGAGCAGGCCAAGGGCGAATCGGTGGATGCCCGGACCGACCTCTACTCCACCGGCGTGGTGCTGTTCGAGATGCTGGCCGGGCGCACGCCGTTCCGCGGTGATTCCCCCGTGGCCGTGGCTTATCAGCACGTCAGCGAGGCCCCGGTCAAGCCGAGCTCGATCAACAAGAAGGTCTCACCGGCCCTCGACTCCGTCGTGATGCACGCCCTCGCCAAGGACCGGTTCCAGCGCTACCAGAGCGCCGTCGAGTTCCGGAACGACGTCGAGACGGCAGCCTCAGGCCAGATCCCGGTTCACCGCACCGCCGACGACGCCGCTGCGGGCCTGTTCGGTTCCCCGCCCCCGGCGGTCTCCGGCTCCGAACTGGCCCTGAAGCAGCTGGCCGAAGACGAGACCATGGTACGCACGCAGCGTCGTCCGCCGGTGATCTGGATCTGGGCCGGCATCCTGAGTGTCGTCGTCATCGTCATCTCCGTCATGATCTGGGCGTTCAGCCTCACGCCGAGCAGCGATCTGCCGGACAACTCGCGCCGGGTGCCGTCCCTCGCGGGGCTCAGCTACGACAACGCGCAGAACAAGCTCCTCGACCTGGACCTCGCCGCCACTATGGCCGAGGAACCCAGCGCCACGGTGCCGGCGGGCAAGGTCACCCGCACGGACCCTCCGGCCGGCACGATCGCCCAGCCCGCGGACGTCATCAAGGTGTTCGTCTCCACCGGGGCCCAACCGGTCGATGTTCCCGACGTCACCAATCAACCCGTGGCGGATGCCCAGGCCGCGATCACGGCCCTCGGCCTCATCCCGGGTTCGGTCACCCGGGAGAACTCCGCGACGATCACCTCGGATCTCGTGCTGCGCACCACCCCGGCTTCCGGGAGCCCGGAGAAGACCGGCGTCTCGGTCGACTTCATCGTCTCCAGCGGTCTCGTTACCCTGGACGATCTGGAAGGCCAGTCCCTCGCCGCCGCGAGTGATCTGCTCGAGGGCCAGGACGTGCAACTGGTGGCGATCCCCACCCCCGACAAGACCTGCGCGTCCGAATCGGGTTCACCGATCGTCAGGCAGTCTCTCGCGCCCGGCGACGTGCCTCAGAAGTCCCAGGTCGAGCTCTTCTACTGCTCCGGCTGAGCGGCGACGGCGACCGGCCTCAGCTGCGCTTCAGCATGGGCGTGAGGCCTTTCGCGGTTTCCCGCGCCTCCGGCAGCCCGGCCAGGGCGAGCCAGTTGCCGAGCATCCGGTAGCCGCCCTCGGTCAGCACCGACTCGGGGTGGAACTGCACGCCGAGGATGGGTGCGCTGACATGCCGCAGGCCCATGATCACACCGCCCACGGTACGAGAGGTCACGATGAGGTCGGCCGGCACGGTGCCGTCGACCACGGCCAGAGAGTGGTATCGCGTCGCCGTGAACGGCTGCGGAACCCCCGCGTAGAAATCGCTCTCATCGTGTGTGATCAGGCTGGTCTTGCCGTGCATCAGCTCGTCCGCGTTGGTCACCGTGGCCCCGAAGGCCTCCGCGATGGCCTGGTGCCCCAGGCAGACGCCGAAGAGAGGCAGCCCAGACGCGAGGGCGGCCTTGACGATGGCAATCGAGACACCGGCATCGGAGGGCTTCCCGGGGCCGGGCGAGATGAGCACGCCGTCGAATTCCGCGATCCGTGCGGCTGCATCGCCGGGCGAGAAGGCGTCATTGCGCTGCACCACGGTCTCGGCGCCGAGCTCCATCAGATAGCCGTTGAGCGTGTAGACGAAACTGTCGTAGTTGTCGATGACGAGGATGCGGGTCATGGGCTTCCCACCGTGGCTTCCTGGTTGTTGAGGATGACATCCACCCAGGGGAACACCCAGGTGGAGAGGGCGAGCAGCACGCCCGCCAGCAAGACGAGCAGGAGCAGGAGTCGCACCCACAGGGGGCCGGGCAGGATGCGCCAGAGGGCAGCGTACATGGGAGTCTCCTAGCCCTGGGCCTGCGCGGCGATGAGGCCCGCGAGTTCGGTGGGCGCGCCGGCGGATGTCGGCTGCCAGTCCTCGAGGACACCGTAGGCGATGATGCGCTCCGCCGTCGAATAGAAGGGATTGCAGCTGGTCAGCGTGATCAGCCGGTCCACCGGTTCCAGGTCGGGCGTGTGGGGCACAGCATCGAGCACCGCCACCGTTTCGGGCGAGACATACTCGAGGTCACGGAATCGGTAGGTGTAGTACCCGTCCGCGGTCTGCACATAGATCGCGTCACCGAGCTGCAACTGGTGAATCAGGTGCATTCCGCCCCCATTGGCGCTACGGTGCGCGGCGATGGCGAAGTTCCCGACCTCCCCCGGCATCTGCGTGCCGGGATAGTGTCCGATGCCCAGACGTGGGCTGTTGAGGACATCCGTGCCCGTGCCCTCGGCGACCGTGCGGTGATAGTCGGCCCCGAATCGGGGAACGTAGAGCACGGCGAACGGCTCGGCCTCGGCCGGGGCCGCCGCGACCACGGGGTCACCGTGGTCCTCGACCGGCGGGACCGGGATGGTGCGGTCCTGCGTGGCCCTGTCATCGGCGATCCAGGCCTGACTGATCTTCGTGGCAGCCTGGGACTGCTGGTCGGCCATGACCATGTCATTCCACCACAGCTGCCAGCCCAGGAACAGCATCACGAGCGCGCCCGCGGTGATCAGCAGCTCGCCGATCACACCGACGACGTTGAAGTGGCGGCGGGGCTTCCTGCGCCGGTGACGACGAGGTGCCTCGACGGGGGGCAGATCGGCGCTCTCGGACATGCTGTCGATTCTAATCGGGCGGGTGCCCTCCGCGGTCCGGTGCGCCCGCGCGGGTCCGCCTGCGGGCCGCTCCAGCCAATGACGCTAGAATCGCAGGCATGGCACGCACCAATCCCCGCACAAAGCCCGCCCGTACCGAGGTCGTTCGATCCGGCGAGGCTGGACCGAACGCCGTCTGGTTCAAGCCGGTGATGTTCGGTTTCATGTTGCTGGGGCTCGCCTGGATCATCGTCTTCTACGTGAGCCAGGGCACGCTGCCGGCCCCGGGCCTCGGCTCGTGGAACATCCTGGTCGGCTTCGGGATCGCCTTCATCGGCTTCCTGATGACCACCCGCTGGCGCTGACGGAACTCTCCCGGCGCCTTCACGCTGGCCTTTACACCAGCCTTCTCACTGCCCGACCGCTGGTCGGCCTTCGTTGAATGACAACGGTGTAATTATCCCCATGGTGTGGACAAACCTGTGGATAACTCTGCCGGGCCCGTACTGACAGTCACCTGACAGTCAGACTGGCGGTGCGGCGCGTAGACCTGCTAGCCCAGGAATTTCACAAAGCCCAGGGCCAGTAACACGGTCCCGAAGGCGATGAGCAGCCCGGTCTGCAGCGATTGCTGCTTGATCCGCCGTGTCTGCACGAAGATCAATCCGATCATCGCCCCGGCGATGAGGCCACCCACGTGTGCCTGCCAGGCGATGTTGAAGCCGGGCACGAACCCGATCACGAGGTTGATGCCGACCAGGATCAGCAATTGGGTCGAGTTGCCGCCCAGACGCCGCTGGATGACCAGGAACGCGCCCATCAGGCCGAAGATCGCCCCGGAAGCCCCCACGACGGGAACGAGAGGGTCAGACAGGAACAGCACGCCCAGCGAACCGGCGAGACCGCTCAGGAGATACAGGGCGAGGAAACGCCAGCGACCGAGCATGTCTTCGAGGATCTGACCGAAGATCCAGAGCGTGTACATGTTGAGCAGCACGTGGAAGATCAGTCCCGTGGAGTGGACGAAGACGGTGGTCAGCATCCGCCAGGGCTCGAAGCTGCCCGGGTAGGAGTAGACACCGGCGTAGAGCAGCTTGTCGGTCACGCCCAGGCCCGGGATGAGCTGGAGGAGGAAGACGGCGACCGTGATCCCGATGATCGAGGAGGTGACCGGGTGGGCGGTGCGCGAGAAGCGAGTCAGGATGGCCGGTTTGGTTCGCGGTGCGCTCCGACGCTGCTCGGCCATGCACTCAGGGCAGATCACGCCGACGGCGGCCTGAGTCTGGCAGTCCGGGCAGATGGTGCGGCCGCAGCGCTGGCAGAGGATGAAACTCGGCCTGCCCGGATGCCGGTAGCAATAGTTAGCAGCGGCTGTTCCGGGCAGGTCGGTCATCGGGGTCGGTGCCTAGACCTGCTCGACGGTGACGCTCTCAATGACAACGTCGGTCAGCGGGCGGTCACGGCCATCGGTGGGAACGGTCGCCAGCTTGGCGACGATCGCGCGGGAATCTTCGTCTTCGACGGCGCCGAAGATGGTGTGCTTGCCCTGAAGCCAGGTCGTCGGTACGACGGTGATGAAGAACTGCGAACCGTTGGTGCCACGGCCACCCTGGATGCCGGCGTTCGCCATGGCGAGTACGTACGGCTGGGTGAAGTCGAGGTCGGGGTTGATTTCGTCGTCGAACTGGTATCCCGGTCCGCCGGTGCCCTGGCCGAGCGGGTCGCCGGCCTGGATCATGAAGTCCTTGATGATGCGGTGGAAGACCGTTCCGTCGTAGAGCGGAGCAGTTGAGGTCTGACCCGTGGCGGGGTGCTTCCACTCGATCTCGCCCGTAGCGAGACCAACGAAGTTCTTGACGGTCTTCGGCGCGTGGTTGCCGAAAAGGTTGACCTTGATGGGTCCGAGGGTGGTATGGAGTGTTGCTACCGCGGTGTGCTTTGACATGGGCTCAATTCTTGCACAGCCGGATAACTGGATTCCGACCGGACACCCTCTACCCAGAGCCCTCCCAGACGATTGCGTGGCAAGATGGACAGTGTTCGCCACATGACATCGATGGAGGGTCCAGATGAGCCTGTCACGCAAGCGCCGCAAGGAACTTACTCGGCTGCGTAAGAGCGCAGACGAATTATGGAACAACCAGCAGGAAGTGCTGGAGCGTGCAAACGCCCTGGCTCGGGAAGCCAGCCGTCAGGCAGGAATCCTCACGCGTGAAGAGGTCGTCCCCAAGGTTCGCGAAAGCTATGAGAGCATCGTTCGACCCAGGGTCCAGGCCACCCAGGAACTGGCCGAGGGTGTTCGCCATCAGGTCGTGGACAAGGTGCTTCCGGGCATCGGAACCGCCGTCGGCACCCTGATGAGCGTGGGCGACGTCGCGCGGGACGCTCGCGTTCGCGCAGCGCTCGACCGTGTTCGCTTTCAGAAGCCCATCGTGGTCGAGAAGAAGGGTTCCGGTGCCGGAGCCTACATCGCCCTCGGTATCGCCCTGGCCGCCGCAGTGGGTGTCGCCTATGCCGTGTGGCAGACGTTCCGCGCCGACGACGAGCTGTGGGTTGCCGAAGACGAGCCCGCCGCCGCAACGTCGGTCGAAGACTAGCCAACAGGCTTTCCAGGAAGGGCACGCATCCTTTGGATGCGGGCCCTTCCTTTTTTCGTGCCCGGAGAAGGGTGACACCGTCCCGTTCGCCGATTGGCTGGCCTGGCGAAACGCCAAGAACGCCTGAGCCCACCTCCGCCGAGCCGTGAGTAGAGCTCCTGTTTCTTGCCAGAAGAGGAGCGAAACTCACGGCTCAGCGAGGTTTGGCGCACCGGCCATCCGAGGGTTCGGGCGCCGAGCATCCGGCGCCTCGCCGGCCGCCGAGTCCCACGGGTAACATCAGCCTCATTCGTACCTATCTTCCATATTTATACAGAAATATGTGAGTAAGTCTCGAGGTTACGTTCGCAATCTGCTATTCTTGGGGCATGGCAGGAGCATCCGCACCGCAGTCACCAGTCGCCTCGGCCGAGGCGGCAGATTCACCCGCGCAGCGAATCACGCTCGCCGCGAGAGCCGTAGCGGCCATCCTCGACGACACCACGTTAGCGCTGCTGTCCGACATCGACGCCCTGGCGGTCCTCGGTGCGGTCGAGCAGCTCGCCCGCCGGGTTGACGCGGCCCGGGAGGCCACGGCCACGGAT
>JACMQV010000149.1 GCA_014376815.1 Cryobacterium sp. | reverse complement strand
GACCGAATACGGCGTCAAGGCCATCCCCCTGGGCGGCTACATCTCGATGATCGGGATGTTCCCGCCGGCGAAGAAGGGCGGCAAGGTCCAGGCCTCCAGCACTGGCTTCTTCAACCAGCTCGTGCAGGAGGGCGCCCCGGAGAAGAAACCGAACGCCCTGGCCACCCTGGTCGACGACGCGCGCCAGTCCAGCGCAGACACCATCGGGGAGGGCGAGGACCACCGCGCGTTCTACCGGCTCCCGGTCTGGAAGCGCATCATCATCATGCTCGGCGGGCCGACCATGAACCTGCTCATCGCCCTCGTGCTGTTCGCCGTGCTGCTGATGGGTTTCGGCACCGCGCAGGCCAGCACCACTGTCGGCAGCGTGTCGGCCTGCGTGCTGCCGGCCACCAGCGCCCGGCAGTCCTGCGAGGCGTCCGACGAGAAGGCTCCCGGCGCCGCGGCCGGCCTGAAGCCCGGCGACCGGCTCGTCAGCATCAACGGCACGTCCATCGACAGCTGGGCCCAGTCCACCGACCTGATCCGCAACTCGCCCGGCATCCCCCTCACCGTCGTGGTCGAGCGCGACGGCGCGAAGCAGACCCTCACGATCACGCCCAAGCTCACCGAGCGGTACGTGATGGATGCCGCGGGCAAGGTCGAGAAGGACCAGTCCGGCAAGGCGCTCACCCAGGAGGTCGGCTTCGTCGGCATCGGCCCGGCAGGCCAACTCGTGCAACAGCCGGCCACGGCGGTCCTCCCGGCCGTCGGCGACAACATCGGCGCCGTGGTGCACATGATCGTCAACCTGCCGCAGCGGATGGTCGACATCGCGAACGCCGCCTTCGGCCCCGGCGAGCGCGACCCCAACGGCCCGATCAGCGTGGTCGGCGTCGGCCGCGTCGCCGGCGAGATCGCGAGCATCGACAGCATCCCGGTGAACAGCAAGATCGCCAGCATGCTCGGCCTGCTGGCCTCGCTCAACATCGCCCTGTTCGTGTTCAACCTGATCCCGCTGATGCCGCTCGACGGCGGTCACGTGGCCGGCGCGCTCTGGGAGGGTCTGCGTCGCTGGGTCGCCAGGCTGTTCAAACGTCCCGACCCGGGGCCCGTGGACACGGCCAGGCTGATGCCGTTGACCTTCGCCGTGGTGATCGTGCTCGGTGGGATGAGCCTGCTGCTGATCTACGCCGACATCGTCAAGCCGATCAATCTCTTCGGCTGACCTGGCAGCTGCGTCTCCGGCTGAGCGCCCGGGTACTCCCGGTGGAGTACCTCCGGCTGGGCCGCCAGGCGGACGAATCGGGCCTCCTCCGGACGTACCATCGGACTATGCAGCACTGGGATTCCGACGCGCCGTGGTACGACCACGATCAGGGCCGCCCCGGCATCGGCGGCGAGAGCCGCATCCCGGTCATCGGCAGGGTCTGGGTCCCGGTCATCATCTCCTTCCTGGTGCAGGTGCCCACGGTGGCCATCCTCGCCCTCCGCAAATCAGGATCGGGGCCAGGGCCCGCGCACCCCGGGCGGCGTTTCCTCGGCCCGGAGCCTCAGGTCCCGGCCGACTGGTTCCTCGCCGTGGGCCTCGCCCTGGTCGGCCCGCTCGCGCTGATCGGCGCCCGCCGTTTCCCCGGCCCCGTCGCGGCCGCGGTCGCCGCAGCGGGCGGGGCGCTGGTGCTCGTGCGGCCGGACATCGGGCTGCCCTATCTTGCGCTGGCCTTCGCGGTCGTGCTCGGCATCCTGCGCGGCGCCCGCGTCTGGGTCTACTCCTCCGTCGGCGCGGTCTGGGTGGCCACCATCGGGCTCGCCGGGATGCTCGGCCTCCCGCTGCAGCCGGCCCGGATCGCCTTCACGACGCTCGTGCTGGCCCTGCTGATGGGGTTCGGCGAATGGCTGCGGTCCCGGCGCGAACGGATCAGCACCCTGCGTCGCACGGCGGTCGTGCGGCGCCAGACGGCCGAGCAGCGCGAACGGGTGCGGATCGCCCGGGAGCTGCACGATGTGCTCGCCCACTCGCTCTCCCAAATCAACGTGCAGGCCGGGGTGGCCCTGCACCTGCTCGACAGCCAGCCGGAGCAGGCCGCGGAGTCGCTGGCCAGCATCAAGGCCACGAGCAAGAACGCGCTCGACGAGGTGCGCACGGTGCTCGGCATCCTGCGGTCCGACTTCACGGAGGAGAACCCCGTGCCCCTGGCCCCGGAACCGGACCTCGGCCGGCTGCCGGCGCTGATCGAGTCCTTCCGCAGCCAGGGGATGCGGGTGGAGCTGGTCGGCGAACTCGGGCCGGTTGCCGAGGCGGCCGGCGCCGCCACCCAGCTGGCTCTGTACCGGATCTGCCAGGAGGCGCTCACGAATGTTCTGCGGCACGCGCCGACGCGCTCCGCGGCGGTTCGTCTGGGAGTCGAGGGGGACGACGCCGTGCTGAGGGTGTCGGATGGCGACGGCCGGGGGCAGGCCGACGCCCCCATCACTCCCGGCGGCGGCCTGCTCGGAATGCGCGAGCGGGCCGAACTGCTCGGCGGCACCCTGCGGGTCTCGCCCTCGGGGCAGGGGTTCGAGGTCGAGGCGCGCCTGCCGCTGGGGAGGAACCGGTGATCCGGGTGGTCATCGCCGACGACCAGCAGCTGATCCGGGCGGGATTCCGCGCCCTGCTCGAGTCCGAACCGGACCTCGAGGTGGTGGCCGAGGCGGCGACCGGTGCCGAGGCGGTCGAACAGGTCACCCGGCACCGGCCCGACGTGGTGCTGATGGACATCCGGATGCCCGGCGGCGACGGCCTCTGGGCCACCGAACGCATCACAGAGAACCCGGACCTCACCGACACGCACATCGTGATCGTCACCACCTTCGAGCTGGACGAATACGTGGCCCAGGCCATCCGGGCCGGTGCGAGCGGCTTCCTGGTCAAGGACACCGAGCCGACCGAGTTGATCCGTGCGGTGCGCGTCGCCGCGGCCGGGGACGCTCTGCTCTCGCCCGGAATCACCCGCCGGCTGCTCGAGCGTCTCGCGCCCGGTCTCCAGGATCCGCACGACGAAACCCTCCTCACAGGGCTGACCGGTCGCGAACGCGAGGTGCTCGGGCTGGTCGGCCGCGGCCTGACCAACACCGAAATCGGGCTGCGTCTCTTCCTCAGCCCGCTGACGGCGAAGACGCACGTGTCGCGCATCATGAGCAAACTCCAGGCCCGGGACCGGGTGCAGCTCGTGATCGTCGCCTACGAGGCCGGACTGGTCGGCTCGGGGTCGTAGGCGGCCGGTCACGGCCGGCGCAGGGGCAGCGGATGCGCACACCCCCGGGCGTACGCGAAGTGCCTCCGCCCGCCGGATTCGCCCCCACCGGGACGCGGCGACACTGGGGTATCGGTCACGTCGGGCTCCCCGCCGGGCCACCACACAACCGCCACAGAATGGACTCCTCATGCTCTCCACTTCAGTGCTCACCGCGCTTGCCGCCCAGCCCGGCTACGGCGGGGGTCCCGGCCACGGCGGCGGGATGATCTGGTTGCTCGTCCTGTTGCCCCTCTTCGGGCTCCTCCTGCTCGGGCTCCTGTTCGCGCTGTTCGGCCGCCGCTGGCGCCGCGGTATGGCGGGCCCGGCCGGTTACGGCTACGGCGCCCACCCGGGTTGGCCGGCCGCCGGCGACACCAGCAGCGCCGAGAAGACGCTGGCCGAACGATTCGCGCAGGGTGACATCGACGAGGTCGAGTACCGGGCGCGCCTCGAGGTGCTCCGGGCCAACCGCCCGGACACCCCGGTGGCGCCGCCCCAGTAGTCCCGCAAAGTCACCTTTCCGGTCGAGAGTGCCCGTTCCGACGGTCACTCTCGACCGGAACGGGCACTCTGGCCGGTCGGTTTCGCGCTAGCGGGACAGGAGCAGGGCGTCGCCCTGGCCGCCGCCGCCGCAGAGCGCGACGGCCGCCTTGCCGCTGCCCCGCCGGGCCAGTTCCAGCGCCGCGTGCAGAGCCAGCCGGCCCCCCGATGCCCCGACCGGGTGGCCGATCGCGATGGCGCCGCCATGGATATTGACGCGGTCGGCGGAGATCCCAAGTTCCCGGCTGGACTCGAGCGCCACCGCGGCGAACGCCTCGTTGATCTCCACCAGGTCGAGGTCGGCGACCGTCCAGCCCTGCCGATCCAGCGCGTGCGCGATCGCGTTCGCGGGCTGTGAGTGCAGCGAATTGTCCGGGCCGGCCACCTGCCCGGATGCCTCCACCACGGACAGCCAGCTCAGCCCGTGGTCCTCGGCCCAGCGACGGCTGCACAGCACCACGGCGCTGGCGCCGTCGCTGAGCGGGGACGAGTTGCCGGCGGTGACGGTGCCCTCCGCGGTGAAGGCCGGGCGCAGGCGCCCGAGCGATTCCGTGGTGCTTTCGCCGCGCACGCCCTCGTCGGAAGAGACCAGGAGCGGCTCGCCCTTGCGCTGCGGAACGCTGATCGGCGTGATCTCGTCGTCGAACAGGCCGGCCGCGGCGGCCGCGGCGGCCCGCTGGTGCGATGCGGCCGCGATGGCGTCCTGGTCGGCGCGCCCGATCCCGAGGTTGGTGTTGACGTGTTCGGTGGAGAGACCCATCGACAGCCCGTCGAAGGCATCCGTCAGCGCGTCGTTCGCCGCGTGGTCCAGTGCGGTGACGCTGCCGTACGGCCAGCCCTGGCGCGAGCCGGGCAGCAGGTGCGGTGCCTGGGACATGGACTCCTGCCCGCCGGCCACGACGACGTCCGCTTCGTTCAGACGGATGAGCCGGGCCGCGTCGATGATCGCGGCCAGCCCGGAGAGGCACACCTTGTTCACCGTCATCGCCGGCACGTTCCAGGGGATGCCGGCGCCGACGGCGCTCTGCCTGGCGGGGTTCTGGCCGCAGCCGGCCTGGAGCACCTGGCCCATCAGCACGGCGTCGACCTGGTCGGCGGCCACGCCGGCCCGCGCGAGGGCCCCGGCGATGGCGGCCGTTCCCAGCTGCACGGCGGTCAGGGCGGACAGTTGGCCGTTGACGCGGCCCTGGGGCGTGCGCGAACCCGCGAGGATGACCACTTCGATGTCGTTCATGATGACTCCCTTGTCTTCGTGTCCGTCTTCTCTTCAGACAGTATTGCCGACGTTCGGGACCCGGCCCGAACATGGAGGGAGGACAATCACCGCAGGTCAGGGCGGAGGAATCCTCATCCCCGCAAAGCTTCAGCCGGCTGTCCTAGGATGTTGCCGTGGCTGCAATCAACCTGGGAATGCCCAAAGTACCGGAAGTACTCGCTCCGCGGCGGAAGTCGCGTCAGATCAAGGTCGGCAAGGTGCTCGTCGGCGGTGACGCCCGCATCAGCGTGCAGTCGATGACGACGACGCCGACGACCGACATCAACGGGACCCTCCAGCAGATCGCCGAGCTGACGGCATCCGGATGCGACATCGTGCGCGTCGCGGTGCCGAGCCGGGACGATGCCGAGGCCCTGCCGATTATCGCCAAGAAGAGCCAGATCCCGGTCATCGCCGACATCCACTTCCAGCCGAGCTACGTGTTCGCGGCGATCGACGCCGGCTGCGCCGCCGTGCGGGTCAACCCCGGCAACATCCGCAAGTTCGACGACCAGGTCGGCAAGATCGCCGCCGCCGCCAAGGCCGCCGGCGTCTCCCTCCGGATCGGCGTCAATGCGGGGTCGCTCGAACCGAGCCTGCTGCAGAAGTACGGCAAGGCCACCCCGGAGGCGCTCGTGGAGAGCGCCGTCTGGGAAGCGAGCCTGTTCGAGGAGCACGACTTCCACGACTTCAAGATCTCCGTCAAGCACAACGACCCGGTGATCATGGTCAAGGCCTACCGCCTCCTCGCCGAGCGCGGCGACTGGCCCCTGCACCTCGGCGTCACCGAGGCCGGGCCGTCGTTCCAGGGCACCATCAAGAGCGCCACGGCGTTCGGGATCCTGCTCGGCGAGGGCATCGGCGACACCATCCGGGTGTCGCTGAGTGCGCCCCCGGCCGAGGAGATCAAGGTCGGCCTGCAGATCCTGCAGTCGCTGAACCTGCGCGAGCGCAAGCTCGAGATCGTGTCCTGCCCGAGCTGCGGCCGGGCCCAGGTCGACGTCTACAAGCTCGCCAACGACGTCACCGACGGGCTCGAGGGCATGACGGTGCCCCTGCGCGTCGCCGTGATGGGCTGTGTAGTGAACGGACCCGGCGAGGCCCGCGACGCCGACCTGGGCGTGGCGTCCGGCAACGGCAAGGGCCAGATCTTCGTGCGCGGCGAGGTCATCAAGACCGTGCCGGAGTCCGAGATCGTGGCCACCCTGATCGAAGAGGCCAACCGGATGGCCGCCGAGATGCCCGCCAGTGAGGACCGCGTGGGCGCCCCCGTCGTCACGGTCGGCTCCAAGTAGCCCGTCCGCCGATCCTCTCCGCCCGTCCCGCCCGGGACTTCGGATGCCGCGATCGTCGGTCGGGTGCGTCGGTGCGCCGTAAAGTAGGTGCGTGCCTATTCGTATGTCCAACTACTTCCTCCGTACCCTCCGCGAAGACCCCTCGGATGCCGAGGTCGCCAGCCACCGCCTGCTCGTGCGCGCCGGCTACATCCGCCGTCAGGCCCCGGGGATCTTCGCCTGGCTGCCGATCGGGCTGCGGGTCAAGGCCAAAATCGAGACGATCGTGCGGGAGGAGATGGCCGCGGCCGGCGCCTTCGAGGTGCACTTCCCGGCGTTGCTGCCGCGCGAGCCCTACGAAATCACGGGCCGCTGGGACGAATACGGCGACGGGCTCTTCCGGCTCAAGGACCGCAAGGGCAGCGACATGCTCCTCGCGCCGACCCACGAAGAGGTCTTCACCCTGCTGGTGAAAGACCTCTACAGCTCGTACAAAGACCTGCCCCTGTCGATCTTCCAGATCCAGGACAAGTACCGCGACGAGGCCCGGTCCCGCGGCGGGCTGCTGCGCGGGCGCGAATTCACCATGAAGGATGCCTATTCCTTCGACTACACGGATGCCGGCCTCGACGCCAGCTACCAGGCACAGCGCGACGCCTACGAGCGCATCTTCACCCGGCTGGGCCTCGAGTACGTCATCGTCCAGGCCGACGCCGGTGCGATGGGCGGCTCCAAGAGCGAGGAATTCCTGCACCCGACCCCGGTCGGCGAGGACACCTTCGTGCGCTCGGCCGGCGGTTACGCGGCCAACATCGAGGCTTTCAAGACGGTCGTTCCGGCCGCCATCGACTGGGCGGGCTTCCCGGCCGCCGAGGTCTTCGACACCCCCGACACCCCCACCATCCAGACCCTGGTCGACCGGGCCAACCGCGACCACTCGCGTCCCGACGGCCGCGCGTGGACCGGCGCGGACACCCTCAAGAACGTCGTCCTCGCGCTGATCCAGCCCGACGGCACCCGGGAGCTCCTCGTGATCGGCCTCCCCGGCGACCGCGAGGTCGACCTCAAGCGCGTCGAGGTCGCCGTCGCCCCCGCCGAAGTCGAGGCCGCGAACGAAACCGACTTCCTCAAGTTCCCCGGGCTGGTCAAGGGCTACATCGGACCCTGGTCCGCGGCCGGGGCGGTGCTCGGCGAGAAGTCGGCCACCGGCATCCGTTTCGTCGTCGACCCGCGCGTCGTCGAGGGCACCGAGTGGATCACCGGCGCGAACGAGGCCGGCCGGCACGTCTTCGGGCTCGTCGCCGGACGGGACTTCGCCGTCGACGGCACGATCGAGGCCGCCGAGGTGCGCGCGGGAGACCCCGCACCGGACGGCTCCGGCCCGGTGGAACTGGCCCGCGGGATGGAGATCGGGCACGTGTTCCAGCTCGGCCGCAAGTACGCCGAGGCGCTCGGCCTCAAGGTCCTCGACGAGAACGGCAAGCTGGTCACCGTCACGATGGGCTCGTACGGCATCGGGGTCACCCGCATCCTCGCGACCATCGCCGAGCTGAACAACGACCCGAAGGGCCTGATCTGGCCCGAGACCGTGGCGCCCTTCGACGTTCACGTGATCGCGACCGGGCGAGACGAGATCGTCTTCGAGACCTCGCAGTCCGTCGTCGCGGCGATCGAGGCCACCGGCCGCGAGGTGCTCTACGACGACCGCCGCAAGGTGTCGCCGGGGGTCAAGTTCGGTGACGCCGAGCTGATCGGCATTCCGCAGATCGTCATCGTCGGCCGCGGGGCCGCCGACGGCATCGTCGAACTCTGGGATCGCCGCACGGGGGACCGCACCCAGGTCGCCGTCGACGACGTCACCGCCAGCTTCGCCTGAGTCGCTCCGGCCCTCGCCCCTGACGAATTCGACGGAGATTTTGGCCGCATTGGCTCCAAACAGCCTAGGAAACCTCATTTTGCGAGGAATCTCCGTCGAATTGGTTCAACGGCGGACGGCTGGGCCGAGCGCGCCCGACTGGTCTGCCGTCCCCCCCGCCGGCGCCCGTCGCCACGCTGATCGCGATGGCGCCGATCATGACGTGCAGCAGGCCCTCACCCCGTAGCCGACGCGGGCCAGCAGCCGGAACGCGGGGCTGCCCTCGACGGCGCGAGCGGCATCCTGGGCGCCGTCAGCGACGGATGAGGGTGTCATCCCTCCAGCGCAGTGTCGGGTTATCGCCGTGGCAGGGTGCGTTCCGCCGGGGGCAGGCCTCTCCGGGTGACGGCGACCCCGGGAGTCGGGTACCGTATAGAGGAGCCCGCTGCGCAGTTTCGCGGCGGCAAGATCTGAATAGAGGAGGCCGGCCATGGACATCGACCTCAGCGTGTTGCGGCAGATGGAGCGCGAGAAAGAGATTCCCTTCGAGGAACTCGTGCAGATTATTGAGCAAGCAAT
>JACMQV010000148.1 GCA_014376815.1 Cryobacterium sp. | reverse complement strand
TGCCGGCCTGGATGAGTGCAACGCCACCACCGGCGACGATGCCCTCTTCGACGGCTGCCTTCGCGTTGCGAACGGCGTCCTCGATGCGGTGCTTGCGCTCCTTGAGCTCAACCTCCGTCGCGGCGCCGGCCTTGATCACGGCAACGCCGCCGGCGAGCTTGGCGAGACGCTCCTGGAGCTTCTCACGGTCGTAGTCGCTGTCGGTGTTCTCGATCTCGCTGCGGATCTGCTGCACGCGGCCGGCGATGGCTTCGGGGTCTCCGGCGCCTTCGACGATGGTGGTCTCGTCCTTGGTGATGACGATCTTGCGCGCGTTGCCGAGCAGGTCGAGGGTGACGTTCTCAAGCTTGAGTCCGACCTCCTCGGAGATGACCTGGCCACCGGTGAGGATGGCGATGTCCTGCAGCTGCGCCTTGCGACGGTCGCCGAAGCCCGGAGCCTTGACGGCGACAGACTTGAAGATTCCGCGGATCTTGTTCACAACGAGCGTGGCCAGGGCCTCGCCGTCGACGTCCTCGGCGATGATGAGGAGCTGCTTGCCGGTCTGGATGACCTTGTCCACGATCGGGAGCAGGTCCTTGATGTTGGAGACCTTGGAGTTGACGATCAGGATGTAGGGGTCTTCGAAGACCGCTTCCTGACGGTCGGGGTCGGTCACGAAGTAGGCGGACAGGAAGCCCTTGTCGAAACGCATGCCTTCGGTGAGCTCGAGCTCGGTGCCGAGAGTGTTCGACTCCTCGACGGTGACGACACCCTCCTTGCCGACCTTGTCGATGGCCTCGGCGATGATGGCGCCGATTTCGGCGTCTCCGGCGGAGATGGAAGCCGTGGCCGCGATCTCTTCCTTGGTCTCGACCTCTTTCGCGTTGGCGATGAGCTCGGCGATCACGGCAGCCGTGGCCTTCTCGATGCCGCGCTTGAGGCTGATCGGGTCTGCTCCGGCTGCGACGTTGCGCAGGCCTTCGCGAACGAGGGCCTGAGCCAGGACGGTGGCGGTGGTGGTTCCGTCGCCAGCGACGTCATCGGTCTTCTTGGCGACCTCTTTGACGAGTTCGGCACCGATCTTCTCGTACGGGTCGTCGAGTTCGATTTCCTTGGCGATGGAGACGCCGTCGTTGGTGATCGTGGGGGCGCCCCACTTCTTCTCCAGCACGACGTTGCGTCCACGCGGGCCGAGGGTGACCTTGACGGTGTCAGCGAGGATGTTCAGGCCACGCTCAAGGCCGCGACGGGCCTCTTCGTTGAAAGCGATGATCTTTGCCATATGTGTTTCTCGTCCCTCCCGGACGTTACCAAAACGATGATGGGTTGGCACTCAAACAGAGAGAGTGCCAAATCGATTCTGGCACTCTGGGGTCGAGAGTGCAAGTGAACGGCGGGGGCTACGGCACCAGGATGACCGAGCCGCGATCCACCGGGACGAGCTCAATCCAGGTGTTGCCCGGGGCGAGGCGGATTGTGACCGCGTTGTCGTCGGTCAGGTGGATCGGTGCGTCCTGAGCTGCCTTGGTCCAGAGCGCGTGCAGCGTCTTGCCGCCGGTGGACACCCAGGCCTCTCCCGAGCCGATCATCGTGGTCTTCGGAACGTGGAGATAGGTGTCGTCGATGGCCACTCGCAGGGCGAGCACGTTCGTTGACCGAAGTTGCACGCCGCCCGCGTCGAGATCGGGCGCTCCCTCCTGCCGGCGCAGATACACGCCCGACGCGGCATCCCAGCTCCAGTCGGGCCAGCGGGATTCGGAGAACCTCGAGCTGATCGTGGTCACCGGTATGCCGTCGACTGCTGCGGAGGACTCAGGGACGGTCGCCGCGTAGGCGAACTGCTGGGGCGGTGCAGGCACCGCGCCGTTGCGGTCGACGAGTGCCTTCGCCCGCAGGACGACGTTGTGAGGTGCCTCCCGTTCGTCGGTGCGTGAGAACAGTCCGGTCTCGTCGGAGTCGAAGGCCGCGTTGACCACGGAGGTCGCCGTCATCATGTCGACGAATTGCTGCTGGCCACCCGAGTAGGCCACGATGCCGCCCAGAGGCGCGATGATGTCGGGGTCCATCGGTCGGATCGACCGGACCGGTCCGACCACGTCTGGGATGTCGGAGTGCCAGACGGCGACATAACGGGTCAGTCCACCCTCGACGAGTTCCTCGAAGACAAGGTCGGTGCGCTCGAGGCCGAATTGGGGCCTGGCCGCCTCGTGGTCATCGATCTTCGCAGCCAGGGACGGATGCGCCAGGCTGCCGGGCGGGACGCCGGTGCCTCGCAACGGGAACCTCTCCGTCGCGATCGGCGGGGTGTAAGTCGACTCCGCCTGGCTCGCCCGCGGGCTCGCGGTGGGCGCCGGGCGGTCCGTGGAACACGCCGAGAGCAGGAGCGCACAGGGAAGAAGCACGGCGCCGATGAGCCGCGCCGTGCTTCTTCGCCTGTCTGATGTTCTGTACGCGCTCACGTCCCACACACTAACGCCACGCGGTCAACCCGCCTGCGCGCCTGAGGGCGTGCCTTGAGAACCGATTCGTCTGGTCTGAGATATCAGACCGGGCGCACCGATTCAGCTTGTGGCCCCTTTGCCCCGGTCCCCAGCTCGAAGATGACGTGCTGGCCCTCTTCGAGAACTTTGTAGCCGTGCATGTCAATGGCGGAGTAGTGGACGAACACGTCCTGTCCACCTCCATCGACAGTGATGAAGCCGAAGCCCTTTTCAGCGTTGAACCATTTGACGGTTCCGTTCGCCATGTCTTACTCCCTGTTGCAGTAGTTCCCTCAGCACTCGCCTTGTGGCCGTACCGGGCCTGGCGCAGTGACTGCGTCCATCGTGTTCGATCAGTGGAATACGCCCCCTGCGGGGCGCCTGTGCGAATAAATGAGCGACCAATTTCAGATATTAGTGAAGCCGCAGAGGAACGAAAGGGGGTTGACGACGAGCAGGCCGACGTATAAGCAACGAGTGGAAAGTAGAGTCTCGTCTGCACTTTCAGCGGCGGCCATCGCACGCGAGTTCACGGTCAGCCCGCCGGGACGTAGTCCTTGCCGACCACGACGGTGAGGTCGGCACCGGATTCGGCGAAGTCTTTGGCGAGCAGGATGTCCGACCCGGGCAGGGACGCGGCGACACCGCGGGCCGCACCCTCCAGCTTCGCGTCGGCATAGTAGACGATCGTCTTCGGCACATCTTCGGTGCTGGCGTTGCTGAGTGCTCCGACGGTCCAGCCGGCGGCCGTGAGCACGTCGCCCACGGCGGCGGCCACACCGGCACCGGCGGGCCCCTTGAGCACAGTCACCGACAGTCCCGGGGCGACGGGGGCCACGGCCGTGGGCGCCGCCGTCGGCGTGGCGGCTGGGGCGGAAGTGCTGGAGGACGGGGATGGTCCGGGCAGGTCAAAGCTGAGGCGGTTGTTCAAGGCGGCGAGCACGGCCACCCCAACCCCAATGAGCACGACGGTCGTGGCGAGCGCCCACCAGAAGGCGACCCAGCCCCGGCCCTTCTTCGGCGGGGCGCGGTGCGCTCCGACCCGTTCAGTGGAGTGCGGGAGGTGGTCGAATCGGTCTTTCGGGTGCGATGTCGTCATCGTGGGACTGATTCGTTCCTTTTTCGGCTGTGCATTGGCTGGTCGAGCGGACGTATTTAATGAGAGGGGTGGAGCGAGCGGCCGTCCCTGGCCTGCGCCCGGGCGTCCCTCATCCGATGCAGGCGCTTCACCAGCATCGGATCATGGGCGAGCGCCGCCGGCGAATCGATCACGACGGCCAAGAGCTGATAGTACCGGGCGGCGGAGAGGTCGAATTGGCCGCGGATTGCTTGCTCTTTCGCTCCGGCGTGCCTCCACCACTGCCGTTCAAAGGAGAGAACAGCCGCATCCCTCTCGGTCAAACCGGCGGGAGGCTCGACGCGCTCGGCTGTGTTCGCTGCCTGGGTTCCGTCCATGTGCCACTACCTCCCTGTCTGTCATCCTATTTGTCACGGTCTGGATACTCGCTGGACCACCCCGGCAACGTGAAATGAGGTGTGAATCCGCTGTGCGCCCTGCCGGGCCGGAATACCGACCGGGCCGGCCGAGTTTAGGCTTGGGGAGAACAGAAGTCGGCCGTGCCCCGGTCGAGACGGAAGGACACACGATGGACTACGAAGTCAAGAAGTCAGACGCCGAGTGGCGTGAAGATTTGGGCCCTGAGCGGTACGCGGTCCTGCGCGGAGCAGCGACCGAGCGGGCATGGACCGGAGAACTGCTCGACGAGGCGCGCTCCGGCGTCTACACCTGCGGAGCCTGCAACGCGGAGCTCTTCAAGAGCGGAACTAAATTCGATTCCGGCTGCGGCTGGCCGAGCTTTTACGAGTCGGTGCGACCGGAGGCTGTCCAACTGATCGAAGATCGCTCGCTCGGCGTCGTGCGCACGGAGGTGCGGTGCGCGAACTGCGGTTCGCACCTGGGCCACGTCTTCGACGACGGTTTTGGAACGCCCACCGGCGACCGGTACTGCATGAACTCCATCTCGTTGAATTTCACTCAGGTCGAGTAGCGAGTGCCCGTGGTCCTCGACGCGGTCGGCCGTCGCCGTTCCTATTCCAAGGTGACGTCCGCCGCGCCCACCCACGAAGACCTCCTGCCTCTGGTCGCGGCGGCGGCCAGGGTCGCCGACCATGGTGCACTACGCCCGTGGCGTCTGATCGAGCTCCGCGGAGACACTCGCCGTAGGCTGGGCGACGTGATGGCGGCGACATCCGGAGCCACCGGCGCTGACGCCGTCAGGCTGGCCGAGAAGCCGCTCCGCGCCGAACTGCTCATCGCCGTGGTCGCCAGCCGTCGCGTCAACGCGAAGGTCGCCGACTGGGAACAGGACGCCGCAGCAGCCGGAGTCGGGCACGCCCTGAGCCTTCTCCTCGCCGATGCCGGCTGGGGCGTGATGTGGCGCACCGGACCGTTGGCCAGAACCCGCCCCGTCCACGACCTGCACCGCCTCACCGAATCTGAGGACCTCCTCGGCTGGCTGTTCGTCGGCGGTATTCCCGAAGACGCCAAGCCCGGCGTGCGACAAGCCATCGACCCGTCGGAGTTCCTGAGCGTGCTGTAACCGGTCTCGCCCTCGGGAGAGGCGGTGCTCATGCGCATGTCTGGAACCCCGGTCCAAGCACGCGTCGCCCCGATTGGACACCGTTACTTCACGGAATCGTCGGTTTCGCCTCCCCGCCGGCGTCACCGACACGTTCTACTCTCGAGCCGTGAGCACAGACACCAGAACACCAGCCATCCACATTGCAGGCGTCGTCGGGCAGGTAATCAGCGGGCCGACCATCCGCAGTCCCGACGGCGGCCCACGCCTCGAGACGCTGGCCGACGCCGTCCTGCGGCTGCTCTGGCAACTCGTCGGCGCCTATGTCTGGCTGGTACTGCTTGCCAAGCGGGAACGACCCGCGAGGCGCTAGCTGGGGCCGGCCACGGGACTTGAACCCGTAACCCCCACTTTACAAGAGTGGTGCGCTACCAATTGCGCCAGGCCGGCATGAGGCGGATGCCGCCTCGGAACCCCATCCTAAATCATGATCGCGACCGGCGGGGCCACCGCGGTTCGCAACGGCGCTAACCGGCCGGGGTCGGGGTCGGGGTGGATGTCGAGTAGGTTTCCCCGGCGGACTGGAGCACGAACGCCGCGAATTCCTTGGGATCGTCGAGCGCACCGACATACTGCTTGCCGTTGACGAGCACGGTGGGCGTTCCGGTGATCGCCTTGGCCGCGCTGTTGGGCAGAGGCCCGGACAGCGCCCGATCGGTGGCGGCAACGACCCAGGACTTGAATGTGGCATCGTCGATGCAGGAGTTGATCTTCGTGCGGGCCGCACCGACCCCCGAACTCTTCACCAGGCCCTTGATCTCCGAGTCGGCAAGCCCGGCCGTGCCTTCCTTGGGCTGGTCGCCGAACAGCGCCGTGTTGAAGGCGTAGAAATCGTTTGGGGAGTAGTTGGCGACGCACGTCGCAGCGTTCGCGGCACGCAATGAATATTGCGTTCCAGCCGATTTGCTGGTCAGGATGGAAATCGGGTGAATCTCCACGGTCGCGGCCCCCGACTTCACCCATTTGACGATCTGGGCGCTGTTGGTCTTCTCGAACTGCCCGCAGAACGGGCAGAGGTAGTCGACGTAGACCCTGATGTCGGCCACGGTGCCGGTCGCGTCGGGCTTGGACGCGATCGGCTTCGCCTTCGGCTGCAGCGCGGCAGTCTTGACGACCGTCATTCCCTCGCTGATCAGGATGCCATCGCTGGCCATGTTCGCAGGGCCGGGGCCGGCTGGACGGATCGAATTCATGATGATGAGCGCGATGATCGCGACCACGGCGATGGACACCACAGCAATGCCGCCCTGCAGGAAGACCCGGTTGCGGCGGTCTTTCTTCTTCTGCTCCACACGTAACTGGGTGGCCTTGATCCGAGCCGCGTCGCGTCGCTGATTCTTAGAGGGACGGCCCTCGGCTGATCCGCCATTAGTCATGAATGTTCGCTCCGGGTAGACAAGTGCACGGGCTTTTCGTCTGCGCATGCATTCCAAATAGTAGGTGCCCAGTCTGGGAAATCCCCAGACGGAGCCTACTAACGGTTTGGGTCGCCGAGACGATCCTCGCCGGGCGCTACCCGGCACGTGACATACTTGAAAGGTCGGTCTCGTGTGAACAGCAGGTGACCGGCAGCTAAATCCCATCACTACGGATCGTCCGGCACGTACCTGCCGGTGAAGGAGAATACTGACCATGGCTTCAGTCACGTTCGATAAGGCAACCCGTCTCTACCCGGGTTCCACCCGCCCCGCGGTCGACCACCTCGACCTGTGGGTCGCCGATGGTGAGTTCCTCGTGCTGGTCGGCCCGTCCGGCTGCGGCAAGTCCACCTCCCTGCGCATGCTCGCCGGCCTCGAAGAGGTCAACGA
>JACMQV010000147.1 GCA_014376815.1 Cryobacterium sp. | reverse complement strand
CGCCGAGGTCCTTCGCGAGCTTGCGGATCGGCGGTTTGGCTACGACCGGGCCGGCGGAGGCCGACCGTGGGCGCAGCGCCACCGGCGCGGCACCCGGGCGGGCGCGCACGACGGGCGGCGGCGCGATCGATTCGTGGGCGACGGGAAAGCCCCCGTGGCGCTTGCGCCGGGTGGGCATGGTCGCCGCGGGGCCGCGGCCGGCGAGCACGGCGCCCTGCGCTTCGGCCGGCTCCGCGGTGATGGTGGAGCCGGCATCCGCTGCCGCGCCGGCCAGCTCGGCGGCCGGTGCGGCGCTGTCCCCCGCCTCCGCGGCGGCACCGGCCGCGTCGGAGACGATCGTGATGATCACGGTTCCGACGTCGACGGTCGTTCCGGGCTGCACCAGGATCTCGCCGACCACGCCGACGTAGGGCGAGGGGAGTTCGACCAGCGACTTGGCCGTCTCGATTTCGACCAGGACCTGGTTGATCGCGACGGTGTCCCCGGGCGCCACCTTCCACTCGACGATTTCGGCCTCGGTGAGACCCTCGCCAACGTCGGGCAGGGTGAAATTCGACACGCTCATGACGTGAGCTCCTTGCGATTGGTGAGGCGAGGGTGGCCGTTCCGGTAGAGAGTGCCACGGGGAACGGGCATTCTCGACCGGAACGGTGACTGTCGGGGGAGCTGCGTGGTCATGTCAGTACGCGAGGGCGCGGTCGACGGCTTCGAGCACGCGGTCCGGGCTGGGGAGGAAATGCGTCTCCACGGCGGCCGGCGGGAATGGGGTGTCGAACCCGGAGACCCGCAACACGGGTGCCTCGAGCAGGTAGAACGCCTTCTCCATCACGGTGGCGGCGATCTCCGAGCCGACGCTGACGAAGCCGTGGGCCTCCTGCGCGACGACCAGGTGCCCGGTCTTCTCGACCGAATTGAGGATGGGCCCGTAGTCGATCGGTGAGATCGACCGAAGGTCGATGACCTCGATGCTGGTGCCCTCCATTGCGGCGAGGTCGGCGGCCTGCAGCAGCACGCTCACCATGGCGCCGTGGCCGACGACGGTGGCATCCGTGCCGCTCTGCACCACGCGGCTGGCGTGCAGCGGCGCACCGCTCTCTGCCAGGTTGACCTCGCCCTTGGGCCAGTACCGGCTCTTGGGCTCGAAGAAGATGACCGGGTCGTCGGAGGCGATGGCTTCCTGCATCATCCAGTACGCGTCGTGCGGGTTCGATGGGCTCACCACGCGCAGGCCCGGCGTGTGCGCGAAGTACGCCTCCGGGCTCTCCTGGTGGTGCTCGATCGAGCCGATGTGCCCGCCGTAGGGGATGCGGATCACGACCGGCATGGACACCCCACCCTCGTGGCGGTTGCGCATCCGCGACAGCTGGCTGGTGATCTGGTCGAATCCGGGGAACACGAAGCCGTCGAACTGGATCTCGCAGACCGGCCGGTAGCCGCGCAGGGCCAACCCGATCGCCGTGCCGATGATGCCGGACTCGGCCAGCGGGGTGTCGAGCACGCGCTTGTCGCCGAATTCCGCGAAGAGACCCTCCGTGACGCGGAAGACCCCGCCGAGCGGGCCGATGTCCTCGCCCATCATCAGGACCTTGGGGTTGTCCCGCATGGCCTGGCGGAGGCCGGCGTTGAGCGCTTTGGTCATCGGCAGGTTGTCCACGCCCGGCGCTGCCGCCCCGGTTCCCGCAGCGGCCCCGGCCACTCTCGTCACGATCGTGCCGCTCACGCGCCGTCTCCTTCGAAGGATGCCTCGTATCGGTCGAGCCAGGCTCTCTCTTCCTCGATCAACGGGTGGGGTTCGGCGTAGACGTTGTCGAAGATGACGTTCGTCTCGGGCGAGCGGATGTCCAGCGCACGGCGGCGCACATCCGCGGCGTGGTCCTCGGCCTCCTCGTCGACGGCGTCGAGGAACTCCTGTTCGACGCCGAGGCCCTGCAGGTAGCTGCGGAACCGCACGACCGGGTCCCGGGCCACCCAGTAGGCGAGCTCCTCCGGGTCCCGGTACTTGGTGGGGTCGTCCGCGGTCGTATGGGCGCCGACGCGGTAGGTCAGGGCCTCGATCAGCGCCGGGCCCTTGCCGGCGCGCGCGTCGTCGAGGTGCTTGGCGGTCACGGCGTAGCTGGCCAGCACGTCGTTGCCGTCGACCTGGGTGCCCGGCATGCCGAAGCCGCCCGCGCGCAGATACAGCGGCGTGCGCGACTGGCGCGTCACCGGCACCGAGATGGCCCAGTGGTTGTTCTGCAGGAAGAACACCTGCGGGGTCTGGTAGCTGGCGGCGAAGACGAGCGCCTCGTTGGCGTCGCCCTGGGACGACGCCCCGTCGCCGTAATAGACGATGACGGCCTGGTCGGTCTCGGGGTCACCGGTCGCGGTGGCGCCGTCGAGCTGCATGCCCATCGCGTAGCCCGTGGCGTGCAGGGTCTGCGAGGCCAGCACCAGGGTGTACAGGTGGAAATTGCCGTGCTCCTCGGGGGTCCAGCCGCCGAGGGTGACGCCGCGGAGCATCCGCAGGATGTCGACCAGGTCGAGTCCGCGGATCATGGCGACGACGTGCTCCCGGTAGGAGGGGAAGACGTGGTCCTGCGGCCGGGTCGCGTAGGCGGAGCCGACCTGGGCGGCCTCCTGGCCGTGGCTGGGCACCCAGAGGGCCAGCTGGCCCTGGCGCTGCAGGTTGGCGGCCTCGGTGTCGAAACGGCGCACGACCACCATGTCCCGGTAGAAACGCCGGTAGTCGGCCTCGGTCAGCCGGTCCAGGTAGGGCAGGAATTCGGCCGCGGAGTCGCTCGGCGCGAAGACGCCTTCGGGGGAGAGGAGTCGCACCGTGGGCGAGGCGTTTTCAGTCGCTGGCATCGTACTAACCTAACCGCCGGGCCGGGTGGCCCGTTGGTAGATCATCGACAATGTCCGAGCAGATCGCCAGGAGCTTCTCCACAGATTCTTCCTCGCCGATCGAGATCCGGATGCCCTCGGGGAACGGGCGCACGATGAGTCCGACCGCCGAGAGCACGTCGGCGATGTCGGTGGTTTCCTCACCGGTGGGCAGCCAGATGAAGTTGCCCTGTGGCGCCGGGATGTTCCAGCCCTGGTCGCTCAGCGCCCGCCAGGCCGCGTCGCGGCGTTCGGTCAGCGTGTGCACCCGCCGCAGCAGCTGGTCGGTGGCGTCGAGGGATGCGAGGGCCGCAGCCCCGGCCACGCCGGTCACCGACAGCGGGATCGCGGTGGCGCGGGCGCCGTCCAGAACGGCGACGGGCCCCAGGGCGTAGCCGACACGGAGGCCGGCCAGGCCGTAGGCCTTGGAGAAGGTGCGCAGCACGACCAGGTTCGGGAAGCGCGCCAGCAACGGCACCCCGTTGACCGCCTCGGGGTCGGTGACGAACTCGCAGTAGGCCTCGTCGAGGATGACGAGCAGATCGCTCGGGACGACGGCCATGAAGGCCTCGAACTCGTCTGCGGTGACGATGGTCCCGGTCGGGTTGTTGGGGCTGCAGACGATGACCACGCGGGTGCGCTCGGTGATGCGGGTGGCCATCTCGGGCAGATCGTGGCCGTGGTCCTCCCGGTTCGGCACCCGGATGCTCGTGGCCCCGGCGACGGTGACCAGGCTCGGGTAGGCCTCGAACGACCGCCAGGAGTACAGCACCTCGTCGCCCGGACCGGCGGCGGCGAGGATGAGCTGGGCCAGCAGCGCCACCGATCCGGCCCCGACATGCACCTCGTCCACGCTCCGGTCGAAGCGGGCCGCCAGGCGTTCCCGCAGGGCCAGGGCCGAGGCATCCGGGTAGCGGTTGTACGCCGTCTCGGAGCTGACCGCGGCGATGACGCCGGGAAGCGGGTCGAAGGGGTTCTCGTTGCTCGAGAGCTTGAACGCGGTGGCGGCGGCGGCTTGTCCCTGCCGATAGGCCGGCAATGCGACAATCTCCGGGCGCAGGCGGACCGAGGGCTGGTCTGATGGGCTCACTCGGCGATTCTACGCCGGAGCATATTCGCATGGCCGCATAACAGTGGGGCGACGTGCGGGCCGGGCACCCGGCCATGCACCCGGCCGGGCGCGGTGTCATCATGGAGGCATGGCCCGATTCCTGCTCAAGCTGTCCCTCAACGCAGTCGCCCTGTGGCTGACCACGGTGTTCGTCGCCGGCGTCGCCCTGCAGCCCTATGCGGACGACACCTTCTCCGTGGTCATGAGCTATCTCCTGATCGCGCTCCTGTTCGGGTTCGTCAACGGCGTGGTGGGCACGTTCGTGCGCATCGTCGCCTTCCCGCTGTACATCCTCACCCTGGGTCTGATCTCGCTGATCGTGAACGGCCTCCTGTTGATGCTGGTCGCCTGGTTCACGGACCCGCTGGGGTTCGGCCTCGTGATCGAGGGCTTCTGGTGGGGTGTGCTCGGTGCTCTGGTGCTGGGCATCTTCAGCTGGTTGCTGAACGTCGTGTTCCGGCCCGCCACTCCCCGCCGGTAGCGACCCGCAGCCGGCCCCCGGGACAGGTCAGTCACCGGGACAGGTCAGTCACCGGGACAGGTCAGTCACCGGGGCAGGTCAGTCACCGGCGGCACGGATGCCCCGCCACCGGGAGGCCCGGCCCGGTTCCGCACCGATCACGGTCGCCAGGGTTGCCCGGAACTCCCGCAGGCGAGGCTCCGGGGAATCGTCCATCAGCCTCCCGGTGTTCCGGTAGGCGGTCAGGGCGTGGGCCGGAAGCGCCTGGTCCGGTGGCACGTCCCTCCCCGCGAACACCTCCCGCCGCACGACCAGGCGATCATCGTCGGCGCCGGCCGTGCCACCCAGGGCCGGAACCAGATCGTCGGAATGCTCGACCGTCACGGCCACCACGCCGGGCGGAAGCGTGACCTGGCCGTTCGGTGCTCCGAAGGTGGCTACCGCGACCGTGTTGAACTCCCCGGACGCCGCCACCTGCGCGGCGACCAGACCACCCTGCGAGTGGCCCACCGGGATCACCGGGTCATCCGGCTGCACCCCCGCCGCCCGCATCGCCTGCACCACCGCCCGGTAGGAGCCGGAGCCCTGGTCGGCGACCGCGGACAGATTGGAGGTCAGGTCCCAGGGCTGTTCCGCGGCGACGGGGCTCCAGTCCGCCGTGCCGCCGATGTAGACCACCCAGGAGGGGCGGTCCGCGCCGGCGTACCGTTCGATGCGGATCTGGGGGCTGCCCGTGGACACCGACGGGATGCGGTCCGTGAGGTCGCCGAACCCGCCGGGAGGAGGCGCGGCCCGGGTCGCCGGCTGCGCGGCGACTCCCGGCACCCCAACGGGCACCACCGACACGGGTGTCTCCCGGAGCAGGCCGAGCGGGCGGGCCAGCGCCCGCACACCCGCCGCCGAGGTGGCCACGCCGAGCACGCCGAGGCCCTCGTCACCGAGGGCGACCGCGAGCGGAAAGGGCAGGCCCGCCGCTCCGGCCGCCATGTCATCCACCGAGGACACCAATACCCGCACCGCCGCGACGACGACGGGGTCGGTCAGCGCGCGGGGATTCGCCGGAAACCCCGTGAGAGCCGCCGCGGGGCCGGCGCCGGGGCGGGTGCCGGTGAGCACGCTGCCGAGCAGGAGCCCGACGGCGCCGCCGGTCAGCGCCGGGACAGCCGCCAGCGCCAGGAACGGCGCGAGCCGGCCGAGGGCGAACCCCACCCAGACCCCGCACATGCGGGAGACCCAGTCGCCCCGCCGCTCCGCCTCGCCGTACCTCTCGGCGGCGGCCAGGAGCGCGTCGGCGAGGGCGCGGCTCTGATCGGCCACCCGGTCGATGGCCCGGCCGGCCCCGAACACGCAGACGGCCACCTCGGTGCCGGTCCAGGCCGGGGACGGCGCCGGCGCGGAGTCCAGGGCACGGATGCGCGCCAGCCGCGCCTGCCACCCCTCGGCGTCGGCCTGCAGCCCGCGCAGCCCCGCCGCCTCTGCCAGCAGCACATCCGTGGCCACGAGGGTGGTGCCCCCGCCGGAGACGATCAGGGTGGCCGACGGGTCCTCGCCGGCCGCCCGGGTCACGGAGCCCCCGGGATCCGGGTCGCAGCGTCGGCCAGGGCGACCGTGGCCTCCTCGATCGCCGCCGCCACCCCGGCGAGTGCGTCGTCGAGGTGGCGCGCGGCCCGGTGGAGTTCACCGGCGAGTTCGCTGCGCCGCTCGGCGTAGCCGCGCTGCGCCGCGGACCGCCAGGACCCGGTCACGTCGCTCGGCGCCAGGGCCCCCGCGGCGATTTCGACGTCGCCTTGCAGGGCGCGCAGCAACATCCGTCGTTCCCGCAGCTCGGCGAGGCGAGCCGCCAGGCCGGAGTCGCTCAGAAAGGTACCTTCCGAACCGAACACGACAGTCCTCCCTGCAGCCCGGCCGCCGGGTTGCTGCCAGCGAGCGTGCCACCTCCCGCGGGCGAAGGCGGGGCCCACCCGCGAGTTCACGGAATGTACGTTCAGAAGACGGCTGTGGAGGGGTGGATTGTGCAACAGAATGGGGGGTATGGATTTCGCGTCGATCACACCGGACGAATCGACGCCCTTCCGGATCATCTTCGTCTGCACCGGAAACAGCTGCCGTTCGCCGATGGCCGAGGTCATACTGCGTGACCTGGTCACGCGCTCCGGCCTGGGCCGGCTGATCACGACGAGTTCCGCCGGCACCGGGGACTGGCACGTGGGCGAACAGGCCGACGTCCGCACGATCACGGCGCTGGCCAAGCGGGGCTACGACGGCAGCCATCATCGGGCCCGCCAGTTCGACCCGGCCTGGTATGACGACCTCGACCTGGTCGTGGTGCTCGACCGGGGGCAGGAACGGATTCTCCGAAACGGGGCCGCCACCGACCGGGACCGCGACAAGGTGCGCTTGCTGCTCAGTTTCGACCCGGATCAGGCCGCCCTCCTGGACGTGCCAGACCCCTACTATTCCGACGATGCATTTTTTGACACGGTTCTTGGCATGATTGAGAGCGCAAACACAGCGCTCTTCGCGCAGCTTGCACCCGCAATCCGACAGGGAGTCCGATGAGTCCGTTACCGCCCCAGGTCCTCAGCCCACTCGACGGCCGCTACCGCGCCGCCGTCACCGAGCTGGGGGAGTACCTGTCCGAGGCGGGCCTCAACCGGGCCCGCGTGCAGGTCGAAGTCGAGTGGCTGATCACGCTCACCGACCGCAGCCTCTTCGGTTCCGCGCCGCTGACACCCGAGCAGAAGCTGGCCCTCCGCGCCCTGGTCACCGACTTCGGCCAGGCCGAGATCGATGAGCTGGCGGTGCTGGAAGCCACGACCCGGCACGACGTCAAAGCCGTCGAATACCTCGTGCGCCGGCGCCTGTCGACGCTCGGCCTGGACCACATCAGCGAGCTCACCCATTTCGCCGCCACCAGCGAGGACATCAACAACCTGTCCTACGCGCTGACCGTGAGTGACGCCGTGCGTGAGGTCTGGCTGCCCAAGTTCCGTGCCGTCATCCAGGCCCTGCGCCTGCGGGCCCTCGACTACCGGGCCGACTCGATGCTGGCCCACACCCATGGCCAGCCGGCCACGCCCACCACGGTCGGCAAGGAGCTGGCCGTGTTCGTCTACCGCCTCGAGCGCCTGGCGAAGCAGGTCGAGAACAGCGAGTACCTGGGCAAGTTCAGCGGTGCCACCGGCACTTTTGCCGCCCATGTCGCGGCCGACCCCGCCGTGGACTGGCCCGCCGTCTCCCGGGAGTTCGTCGAGGGGCTGGGCCTGACCTGGAACCCGCTGACCACCCAGATCGAGTCCCACGACTGGCAGGCCGAACTCTACTCGCGCATCTCCCACGCCAACCGGGTGCTGCACAACCTGGCCACGGATGTCTGGACTTACATCTCTCTGGGCTACTTCCGCCAGATCCCGCAGGTCGGGGCCACGGGCTCATCGACCATGCCGCACAAGATCAACCCCATCCGTTTCGAGAACGCCGAGGCGAACCTCGAGCTGTCCAGCGCGATCCTCGACTCGCTCGCGGCGACGCTCGTGACCTCCCGCCTGCAGCGCGACCTGACCGATTCGACCACCCAGCGCAACATCGGCGTCGGCTTCGGGCACTCGCTGCTCGCCCTCGACAACATCGTGCGCGGTCTCGGCGAGATCGATATCGACCGGGCCGCGCTGGCCCGGGACCTCGACGCGAACTGGGAAATCCTCGGCGAGGCGATCCAGACCGTCATCCGGGCCGAGGTGTCGGCGGGGCGTTCATCGATCGAGGACCCCTACGCCCTGCTCAAGGAGCTCACCCGCGGCAAGCGCATCAACAGAGACGACCTGGTCGCGTTCGTGACCGGTCTGGAGATCGGCGACGCGGCCAAGGCCCGCCTGCTCGAGCTCACTCCCGGAAGCTACGTGGGCCTCGCGGACCCGCTGCTGGACTACCTGCCGTAGCGGGTCGCCGCGGGGCGGGGCGGCTCAGGGGTTGAGGTTGAAGCCGTGGGTCTCGTCGTCGGTGTCGGTCTTCTCGGCGGTGTTCGGCTTCATGGTGCGCACGAGCAGCAGGATCACGGCGAGTACGATCACGAACGTCACCGCGGTGCCGAACAGCGAGAGCAGCACGTCGCGGGTGCTCATCAGAACCACGACACCCAGGAACAGGGCCATCACGCCGGAGAAGCCGAAGATCTCCTTGGGCTTCATCAGCTCGGAGCGGCCGGGCTTGCGGGGGGTGTTCTGGGTCACAGGGTGTCCGAATCGTTGGGTGAGGCCGTGAGCGTGCGGGTATCGGGCGTGGCCGCCCATTTGAGGGAGAGCCCCGCGATGACGAGGTAGACGCCCAGCATCACGAGGTACGCGCCGAGCAGGCCGACCGACACGACCGGGTTGGGCGGAAGCAGCAGGAAGACCAGGGCGAGCACGGCGGTGAAGACGCCCACGACCATCCAGTCGCGGTCACCGGGGTCGCGCCGGCGGGCACGGATGCCGCTGTACAGCTCGAGGAAACCGGTCACCGCCGCCCAGACCGTGACGAGGTAGAGGAAGAAGCCGAGCCCGCCGGCGTTGAACGCCAGGGCCAGGGCGCCGGCCGCCACGCCCACGGCGCCCTGCAGGAGGAACAGGGAACGCTCGCGGACATCCGTGAGCGTGCCTCGGCTCAGCAGGCCGACGGTGAGGCCGCTGAGCAGCGCGAAGGCGCCGAACACGACGAGGCCGAACTGGGCCGAATGGTTCGCGTTGAAGGTGATCGCGGCCGCCGGCACGAAGGCGAGCGCGGCGCGCACGATCGGCACGCTCCAGTAACGGGATCCGACGGAGCGTGATGCCAGGGCGTTTGCCACTCGGCGACCTCTTTCATTGCGGGTTGAAGACTGGCTCAGTCTACGCGGGCTAGCCTGATGTGACCCGTGGGCTCCCGCGCCGAGGGCCCGGGCTCCGGCCCGGCTCACAGCAGGGTGTCGCCGATGAAGCCGCCGGCCGTGCAGCCCGGTGGGATGGCGAACACGGCGGAGCCGATCGGGGTGATCCACTGGTTCAGCAGGTCCAGGGTGTCCAGGCGCTGCTGGATCGGCACGAATTGAGCGTCGACGTCCGCCTGGAAGGCCACGAACAGGAGCCCGGAATTGGAGACGGCGGTGCCGGTGGGTGTGTCGTCGTAGTTGTACCCGCGGCGATGGATGCGCTGGCTCCGGTCCTCGGACCGGGCACGACGCAGGTGGGAGTACTCCGGGATCACCGGGAATCCGAGCGGGGTGGTCGCCGCAAAATCGGGTTCATCCCGCTCCTTCTCGCCCGTCAGCGGCGCCCCGGTGGCGAGGGTGCGCCCCAGCGCCGACTCACGCCCGGACCGGTCGAGCCTGTCCCACTTGTCGAGGTCCATGCTGATCCGGCGCAGCACGAAACCGGTGCCTCCCGCGAGCCAGGCGGGATTGCCTGCCGGGCCCCAGACCAGTGTGTCGAAGTCGTCCGTTCCGGACACCGGGTTCGCCGTGCCGTCGACCTGGCCGAACAGGTTGCGCATGGTCGTGCCGGGTTTCTCGGAGCCGGCGGACCGACGGAACCCCGGCTGCACCCAGTGCACCGTCGCGAAGGAGCGCACGTCCTTGAGCAGCATCCGGGTGGCGTGGGCGACCGTCATCGGGTCGTCCGCCGCGATCTGCAGGAGCAGGTCACCGCCGGTCCAGGCCGGCTCGAGCCGGTCGACGGTGAACGCGGGAAGCGGTTTCAGCCAGCCGGGAGCGGCCCCTCCGGCCCGGGCCACCAGGGCGGCCCCGAAGCCGAAAGTGACCGTGAGCCGGGCCGGCACGACCGCCAGTTCCGGCTCGGAATCGGCCAGGGCGGCATCCCCCTGGGTCAGACGCGCCGCGTCGTCGGTGAGGATGCGCATCAGGCGGCGCAGTCCCGCGCGATCGACCTCGCCGTGCAGACGCAGGGCCACGAAGCTGGCGTGGGCCTGCGGGACGGTGTCGACGCCGGCCTGGTGCACGCCGAAGAACGGAACGGTATCCGACCCGCTGAACACGGGTTCCGCCGTGTGGGCCGGTGCTGCCGCACCCGCCTTGACCGCCAGGTCGACGCCGAGGGCCCCGGCTGCCCCGATCCCGGCGGCGGCGCCGCCCAGGAGGAGGTGCCGCCGGCTCAGCCGGCGACGGGCCGGCCCGCCCGGTTCCTGCTCCCCGTCGCTCACTTGGCGGTGCCGCCCTGGTAGGTCTCGTTCGCCCCGGTGTAGTCCTTGACCGGGGCGGTGAAGACGTAGCTGGACCCGTCGGACAGGGTGAGCGTCACGGTGGTCTCGTCGCCGGCCTTGAGGGCTGCGGTGAGCCCCATCATCATGATGTGATTGCCCCCGGGAGCGAGCGCGATCGTGCCCCCCGAGGGAATGACGAAGCCGTCCTCCTTCTTCTGCATGACCGTGTCGCCGGAAGCGTTGGCGACGGTCTCATGCAGTTCGAGCACGGGCGCCGCCGGTGACTCGGCGGAGGTGACCGTGATGTCTTCCGTCCCGGAGTTCTCGAGCAGCCCGAATGCGGCGGACATGCCGCCGTCTGCGGCCTTGACCCAGGCATCCGTCACGGTCAGGGCGTTTCCGGCCGGGGTCGTGTCGGCTGTCGGTGCGGGTGTCCCTGGCGTGCCGGCGCAGCCCGTGAGGGTGAGCAGCAGGGCGGCGGCAACGACGATGAACCGGGTGGGAGTGGAGTTGGTCTTCATGGTTAGTTCTCCTGGTCTGGGAAGCGAGGTAGCGGGGGAGGATGCGGTGTGTCAGGTGGTGCGGCGGCGTGTGGCGCGCCAGGCCACGATCAGGGCGAAGGCGGTGAGCCCGCCGCCGGCGCCGATGAGTCCGACCGCGAGGGAGGGGAGGCCCGAGTCGGCGTCATCGGTCGCGGTGCCGGTCGCGGTGCCGGGTTCGGTCGCCGGGTTCGGGGCCGGGGACGAGCTCGCGCTCGCGCTCGTTCCGGCTGGAGCCTCAACCCCGACGGAGAACGCGAAGGCCCCCGACACCGGATGCCCGTCGGCAGAGACGACCCGCCAGCGCACCCGATACGCGCCGTCAGCCATTCCGGGCGCGAGCGCCTGGGTGGCCTCCGGCCCGTCGAGGCGCAGGTCGCCGTCGGCCCAGTTGTGGTCCTTGCTGTCGACGACCAGCACGACCGCGCCTACTTCGAGGATCTCGTCGGTGAACCGGATGGTCACCGCCGACGGCGCGGCGTCGAGGTGCTCGTCGGCGGCCGGAGCGGGCGACTGGACCTGGTCGTGAGCCGTCGCCGCCGGCGCCATCGGGCTGAATGCGGAGAGAGCGATCACGATCAGGGTGAGGAAAACTGCCGTCGCCGGGCGGCGTCGGGGGGCGTGCGTCATCGAATTCTCCGGTCGGTCGAGGTGGGTACATTCAGCGGATTCGCCGGGTGGCCAGGCACGGGCGTGCCGGCCATCCCGCCGCGGGCCATACGTACGCGCGAGCGAACGCCGGCACCACACCCGTCGCGAACGGTGTCGTTCGAGTCGGCGCACGCACCCCCGACAGATTCGGGCAGGGTCAGGCCGAGCGGCGGGTCAGGACGTCAGGGCCCGCGCGGGCGGGCCGCGGCGGAGCACGCTACCGAGCAGCACACCGAGATCGGCCGGCACGAAGACGCGGCCGAAGCCGGGGCGCACCGTCGCGGCATCGGAGTGGACCCGGACCGGAGCGAGGTGCGGGATCCGCACCAGCGCAAGGTGGTTCGCGGCGTCTTCGAGCAGGGCCCAGAAGGTCTTCTCACCCCGGTGGAGCGCCACGATGGTGAGGAGTGCGGCCAGGCCGTGCCCGACCCACATCCAGGTGCTGTCGGGCATCAGGCCACCCGCGGACATCAGCGGCGGCGCACCGGCATCGGCGGACAGGGTCAGGGCGCCGTGGTGGTGGCCGCCCGTGATGGTGACGCCGGAGGTGCCGCCGAGCCCGAACAGCGCGTGCAGCAGCAACTGGCTGAGGCCCACGGACAGGCTGAGGCGCGGCAGGGACAGGCCCCTGCCGGCCAGGAGCACCGAGGCCATGCCCGCGAAGGCGAGCGCGAGTCCGGCGCTGAGCAATCCGGGTGCGTTCCCGCCGGCGGCGACGTGGGACAGAGCGGCGACGAAGACGGCGACGGATGCCGTGACCCAGCCTCGGACGAATCTCGCCCACCTGGTCGCCATAACTCTCCCCCGGAGGACCTATACGGG
>JACMQV010000146.1 GCA_014376815.1 Cryobacterium sp. | reverse complement strand
CGTATGGTGACCGTTCCGCTCGTACCGAGCGTCCGTCCTACGGCGATCGCGCTCCGCGCACGGATCGTCCCGCCTACAACAACGACCGCCCGTCGTACGGTGACCGTCCGGCCCGCTCGAACTCCGACCGCCCCTCCTACGGCGACCGTCCGGCCCGCACCGAGCGTCCCTCCTACGGGGACCGCCCCGAGCGCTCGCACTCCGACCGCCCGAACCGTTCGCACGACGACGGCGGCCACTCCAGCAACTTCTACCCGAGCCGCGACACCAAGGCGCACTTCGCCGCCGGTGACGACGTGGTTCTGGAGCGCCTCGAAGCCATCGCGACCACGGCTGCTGAAGTCGTCGGCGTGGCCTTCGGCGATCTGGGCCTCGGCGAGAACATCGTCCGCGAGCTCGCCACCCTCGGCGCCGCTACCCCGTTCCCGATCCAGGCCGCGACCATCCCGGATGTGCTCGCCGGCCGCGACGTGCTCGGCCGCGGCAAGACCGGTTCCGGCAAGACCATCGCCTTCGGTGCTCCCCTCGTGGAGAAGCTGCTCGAGAACAACGGCGCCAAGGACCGCAAGATGGCCCGCAAGCCCCGCGCGCTCATCCTGGCTCCGACCCGTGAGCTGGCCCTGCAGATCGACCGCACCATCCAGCCCATCGCCCGCAGCGTCGGCCTCTTCACCACCCAGATCTACGGCGGCGTTCCGCAGTACCGCCAGGTCAGCGCCCTCCAGCGCGGCGTGGACATCATCATCGGCACCGCCGGCCGCATCGAAGACCTCATCGAGCAGGGTCGCCTCGACCTGTCCGAGGTCGTCGTCACCGTCCTCGACGAGGCCGACTACATGTGCGACCTGGGCTTCCTCGAGCCGGTTCAGCGCATCCTGCGCCTGACCAAGAAGGGCGGCCAGAAGCTGCTCTTCTCGGCCACCCTCGACAAGGGCGTCGCCCAGCTGGTCAAGGAATTCCTGACCAACCCGGCCGTGCACGAGGTTGCCGGTGAAGACCAGGCCTCCTCCACGATCGACCACCGCGTGCTCATGATCGAGCACCGTGACAAGAGCGCCATCATCGGCCAGCTCGTCGACCGCCAGGGCAAGACGCTGATCTTCTCGCGCACCCGTGCCTACGCCGAGCAGCTCGCCGAGCAGCTCGAAGACGCCGGCGTGAAGGCGACCAGCCTGCATGGCGACCTGAACCAGGCCCGCCGCACCCGCAATCTGCAGATGCTGACCAGCGGACGCGTGAACGTGCTGGTGGCCACGGATGTCGCAGCCCGCGGCATCCACGTGGACGACATCGACCTGGTCATCCAGGCCGACGCCCCCGACGAGTACAAGACGTACCTGCACCGCGCGGGCCGCACCGGCCGCGCCGGCAAGTCCGGCACCGTCGTGACGCTCATCCCGAAGCAGCGTCGCCGCCGCATGGACGAGCTGCTGGGCCGCGCCGAGATCGAGGCCAGCTTCACCACGGCAGCCCCGGGCGACTCCGCGGTTCGCGACCTCGCGGGCATCTAACCCGCGGCAAACGCAGGACAAAACAGAGGCAGTCACCGTC
Source organism: Cryobacterium sp. (assembly GCA_014376815.1). Taxonomy (GTDB): domain Bacteria; phylum Actinomycetota; class Actinomycetes; order Actinomycetales; family Microbacteriaceae; genus Cryobacterium. The sequence goes on along the minus strand of JACMQV010000146.1, from coordinate 2,574 downwards.
CCGGTGACTGCCTCAGTTTTGTGTTGCGCCGAGCCGGGGAACGTCAGCGCCTGGCTCGCAGCGCCTGGCCACCAGTGCCCGGGAGCGTCAGTGCTGGGGGAGCGTCAGTGCCCGGGAGCGTCAGTGCTGGGGGAGCGTCAGTGCCCGGGAGCGTCAGTGCTGGGGGAGCGTCAGTGCCCGGGGGAGCGTCAGTGCCCGGGGGAGCGTCAGTGCCCGGGCCGGGGTCGGGCGACCAGCACGGGGCACTCGGCGAGGCGCACGCACTGGTCGCTCACCGAACCGAGAAGTAGTCCGGTCAGGCCGCCGCGGCCCCTGGAGCCCACCACGAGCATCCGCGCCTCCCGGGAGACGTCGATCAGGCTCCGCGCGGCACTGGCGTGCACCGCGAGGTAGTCGACGGCGACGGCCGGGACGGCGGCGACGGCGGCGTGGACATCCTGGACCAGGGCCGAGCGCACCGCGGTGGCATATTCGGGGAACGAGGAGACGTAACCGAACTCCCAGTCCGCCGGCCGGGGCGCGGTCTCAATCGACCAGGCGCGCACGATGACGACGGGGGAGTGCAGTTGATCGGCCAGCTCGAGGGCAGTGGTCAGCGCATGGTCCGCTCCGCTCGAGCCGTCGTGGCCCACCACGATGCTGCCCGCCGGTGCCGGTGCCAGGGCGTGATCCGGTTGGGGGGCCGCCGGGGGAATGGTGCCTTCGGTGCTCATTGCTGACTCTCCGAACTGGTGCGCGGGTGCGGCAGAATGCGTGCTCTTCACCCCACCCTAGCCACCTTGGTCCCTCCGGTGGGGCCGAGTGGAGGTCTCCGGCTCCTTGCGGCTCGCTAACGCTCCGGTGCGTCGATGATCAGGTTGGTGATGCGCGCCGTGCAGAGCCTGCGGCCCTGGTCGTCGCTGATGACGATCTCATGCGACGCGATCGTGCGGCCCAGCCGGATGGCCGTGGCCACCCCGGTCACGATGCCCTCCCGCGCCGCGAGGTGGTGGGTCGCGTTGATGTCGAGGCCGACGGCGCTCCTGCCCGGCCCGGCGTGGATCACGGCGGCCCAGGAGCCGAGCGCCTCGGCGAAGGCGACGGATGCCCCGCCGTGCAGCAGCCCGAATGACTGCCGGTTGCCCTCCACCGGCATCGTCGCCACAACACGTTCAGCCGACTGCTCGATGATGGTCACGCCCATCTTCAGGTCGAGTTCGCCGAGGGTGATCTTCCAGCTGTCGTTCACGATTCCAACTTTCTGCGGCGCGAGGCGCGAGGCGTACGAGCGTTGAGTTGCGGGCATAGCACCTCGCCCGCGCGCGGGAGGGTGCTGTGCCCGCAACTCAGCCCCCTTCGGTGGTCGGCTCGACCGTGGCACGCTATTCCTGAGCAGACACGCGCAGGCCGTCGAGTGCCACGGCAAGCACGTCGTTGGCGAGCTGGGCGGCATCCTCGGGGCCCTCCGGGCGGTACCACTCGGCGATCGAGTTGACCATGCCGAAGAGCAGCCGGGTGACGACCCGCGGGTCGATGTCGCCGCGGGGCGAACCCTCGTCGCGCGCTTCGGTGACGAGCGCCGTGACGGCCCGGTCGAAGGCGCGCCGCCGGGACAGGGCCGAGCGTTCGACATCCGTGTTGCCGCGCACCCGCAGGAGCAGGGTCACGTACGGCAGCCGGTCGGTGAGCACCCGCACCGCTCCGCGCAGCACCCGGGCGAGGCGGTCGATCGCGGGGCCGACCTCGTCTTTCTCCTCCGTGAGCACGCCCTCGAGTCCATCGAGGGCCTCGGCGAGGGCGAGTTCGAGCAGCTCATCCTTCGACGTGAAGTGGTGGTAGATCGCCGACTTGGACAGGGCGAGCCGCGTCGCGAGTACGCCCATCGAGGTGGCGTCGTAGCCGAACTCGATGAACGCCGCCACCGCTACCTCGAGGATGGCGCGCTGATCGTAGCCGGGACGACCCCGCCGGGTCAGAGCTTGTTCAGACATTACGGAGAAGTCTCTCACGTGCATTCCTGTCGAATTCGACGGAGATTTTCGTGTTTCGGCGCTCGCAAGCCCTGTTTTGGGTCCATTCGGCCAAAATCACCGTCGAATTCGACGGGGCCGTTACCGCAGGTCGTAGACACGCTTGTGCTTGCCGGTGCTGCGCTCGAGTGTGCCCGGTTCGACGATCAGCACGCTCACGCTCGAACCGATCAGGTCCTTGATCCGGTGGATCAGCAGCGCGCTGGCGATGTCGGATGCCTCGTCGCTGGCGTGCTCGTGGCGTTCGATCCGCACCGTCAGCTCGTCCATCCGGTTCGGGCGGGTCAGTTCGATCACGAAGTGCGGCGACAGGTGCGGGATACCGAGCACGATCTCCTCGATCTGGGTCGGGAACAGGTTCACCCCGCGCAGGATGATCATGTCGTCGTTGCGACCGGTGATCTTCTCCATCCGGCGCATGCCCGGCCGGGCGGAGCCGGGCAGCAGCCGGGTGAGGTCGCGGGTGCGGTAGCGGATGACCGGGAACGCCTCCTTGGTCAGGGAGGTGAAGACGAGCTCGCCCTGGGTTCCGTCGGGGAGCACGAGCCCGGTGTCGCCGCCGATT
>JACMQV010000145.1 GCA_014376815.1 Cryobacterium sp. | reverse complement strand
TGTGGATGACCGTGACCGTCTCGATCGCCACCCCCGGCAGCGCCCGCACCGTGCTGCGCGTGCCCGGCGCCGCCCCCCGGGGCGCCGCGTCGAGGCAGGCGACGGTGGTGTCGGCGAAGTCGCGTACGGCCTGCGCCCGGACCTGGTCGCACTCCTCCGGCGTGGACACCAGCGTCGCCCCGGACTCGGCCACGATCTCGGCCGCGTCGGCGGCGTGGTCGAAGTGCCCGTGCCCGATGAACACGTGCGACGGCTTGAGCAAAGCCAGCTCACCCGGGTCGGTCGGGACGTAGCCCGCGTGCTCCCCGCGCGGCACCCACGCATCGAGCAGCACGACGTTGCCGTTGAACGCCGCGGCGTAGGTCATCACCCCCGCCCAGCTCAGGATCACCTTGTCGCGCCGGACGTTGCCGCGGGCGTCGACGTTGTCGGCGCCGAAGAACTTCTCCCGCAGCGCCACCGTCCGCGGGTCCATCCCCGTGCCAGCGGGCGCCACCGACGCCGCGGCGCCCCCGCCGGTCAGCAGCAGGACGCCGGCGACAGCAGGCAGCGCGGTGCCGGGGCGTACGGCCACGGGGAGTCCTCATCACACGGAAGAAACAGTGGTGACACCTTCGCCGGCCCCCCCGACAGTTCCTGCCGGAGCCCCGCACCACGGTCATGACGGTCTTGGCCCGCACCGTCAGGTGCCTCCCCAGCGCTTGATCTTGAGTCGTTCGTGACCTGTAGCTGCAGGTACGCCTTGATCGCCGGCCACCACGTCTCGACCGTCCCGGCCAGGCCGCTGACCCCAGGGACGGCGGCTCCGGCGGCGAGGGCGCAGAAGCGGTCAAGCCGGGTGCGGATCTCATAGGGCCGCAGCCTCCGGACCGGCGACTCAGCTCGCGCCGGCCGATGCGAGAAGGCCAGTACGAGATCGGTGTCCATGCCGTGTCCTTGATCGCTGTAGTCGGCCAGGCATGGTGAGGACGGCGGAGTCACGTTCGTTGATGACGTCCGGTAGGTAAGGCTGACCCCGCCGGTCTGAGATTGGCGGGGTCCGTGGTGGTGGCACAGGGTCCGCCTCGGCTCTCACACCGAGGTGTCCAGCGCCGCGTCCACGACGGCCCGGGGGGTCCGCGGGGTCCATGCGGGGCAGGTGCCGTCAGCGCTCGAGGAGCTGCTCAGCGCTCAACCCTGCCCGCAGCTACGCGATCGGCTGGCCGTCGCGGTTGATGACGATGGGCTCCCTGAACACCACCCGCTCCAGGACATGTCCGCCCGCAGGACGGAGCTCACGTATGGAGACCTGCCATACACCCGGCGAATCACCGGTGAGACGGCGTCACGGCCGTGGTGGAGGGCGAGCATCATGTACGTCACCCGAACCGCGACCTGTTCGGATCCAGATTCATGACACTATGTCACCGGGCATGCGCCCGCCAGGGCCGAACGCAACTAGGGGAATCATGGCTAAATTTAACCGGGCTTCGGCTCTTGCCATCATCCTTGGCTTCAGTAGCCTTCTGGTTGTAGGCATTCAAGGGACGGCCTCGGCCCATCACGCGGCCGGGCACACCGGGGGGCCCGGAACCAACTGTGACCAGCCCCGCGATGCGCGCTATCCCCCTGGCCAGTGC
>JACMQV010000144.1 GCA_014376815.1 Cryobacterium sp. | reverse complement strand
TTGCGGCGGCTGATGGGCAGCTGATCGGCAGCCTTGGTGCTCTTGCCGTCGCCACCCTCCAACGGCGGCACGAAGTTCTCGGTATAGCCAAGCGATGGGTCGCAGCGCACGCCGTAGTAGTTCTGCACGCGCCTCTCGGTGGGCAGGCCGTTGTCGTCCCAGCCCATCGGGTAGAAGACGTTCTTGCCGCGCATCCGCTGAAACCGGGCGACGACGTCGGTGTGGGTGTAGGAGAACACGTGCCCGATGTGCAGCGAACCGGAGGCGGTCGGCGGGGGAGTGTCGATCGAGTAGATCGTTTCGCGGGTAGCGTTCTCCCGGGCGAAGCGGTAGGTTCCATCGGTGTCCCAGCGGGATTCCCACTTGGCTTCGAGCCCTTCGAGGGCGGGCTTTTCGGGAACGTTGGAGGCGGGGGCGCGATCGGTGTTGGTCATACTTCTCCGGTTCGGTATTCGGCACCGTGTCGATGGTGAGGTGCCTCGTGTGCCCATCTAATCTACCTGATCGGTTCTTTTTCCCCGAACGGGGGCTTCCGGTACGGCTTGTCGGCGTGGGATCAGGCCGACAAGCGGGGCACGGCGGCGAGCAGCTGTGCTGAATACGGATGCTGCGGCTCGGCAAACACGCGCAGCGCCGGACCGAGCTCCACGATGCGGCCCGCACGCATGACCGCGATCTGATCGCTGACGTGCGCCACGACACCGAGGTCGTGTGAGATGAAGACGAGGCTGAGCCCGCGTTCCCGCTGGACGTCGTCGAGCAGGTCGAGCACCTGGGCCTGCACGGTCACGTCGAGCGAGGAGACCGGTTCGTCGCAGATGAGAATCTGGGGCTTCCCGGCCAGGGCACGGGCGATACCGACCCGCTGCCGCTGCCCGCCGGAGAGCTCGAGCGGACGTCGGAGCAGCACCGTGGCGGCGAGGCCGACCTCGTCGAGCAGGGTCGCGAGCCGCGCCGTCGTCTGCGGCGTGCGGCGCTGTCGGCCAAGGCTCAGGGCGTCACTGAGGATCTCGGCGACGCTCCAGCGCGGATCGAACGAGCCGAGGGCATCCTGATAGATCGCCCCAACGCCGGGGCGCAGAGCACGCCGCGTCTTCTCGCGGGCCGTGCTCCAGGGCTGGCCGAACACCCGAACCTCGCCGTGCTCCGGCGTGAGGAGCGCGAGCAGAAGTCGCGCCGTCGTGGTCTTGCCGGAGCCGGATTCGCCCACAATTCCGAGGGTGCTGCCGCGGGGCAGGGCGAACGAGACCGTATCCACGGCGAGCTGCCGGGTACCGTCGGGGTGTCGAAAACTCTTGGACAGGCCGATGGCTTCGAGCACGATGGTGTTGTCGGCGGGAGTCTTTTGAACAGAGTCGATCGCGGTATCGGGAATGTTCGGGGTGTCGGCCTCGCTCAGCCTCGTGCCGCGCGGCTTGTCGGCGGGGATCGCGGCGACCATGCGCCGGGTCTGTTCCTGCTCGGGCCACCCCAAAACCCGCTCGGTACGGCCGGTCTCCACCAGCACGCCATCGTGCAGGACTGCCACCCGGTGCGCGATGCGGCTGACCACAGCGAGGTCATGACTGATCAGCAGCACGGCGGTGCCGGCACCGGTGATCTGCTCGAGCAGCGCCAGGATCTGGGCCTGAACGGTCACATCGAGGGCCGTCGTCGGTTCGTCGGCAATGAGCAGCGGCGGGCTCAGCGCTATCGCCGCGGCAATCAGGGCGCGTTGGCGTTCCCCGCCGGAAAGCTGCCCGGAGAGCTTCTGCACCTGCAACTCGGGGTCTGGCAGACCGACGGCGTCGAGCAACTCGAGCACCCGCTCTGCCCGCGCGGAGGCGCCGAGACCGGTGTGCAGACGGAGGGAGTCGGCGATCTCCCGGCCGATCGGTCGCAGCGGGTCGAGCGAGACCAGGGCATCCTGCAGCACCAGTCCGACGTCCTTGCCGCGGCGGGCCTGCCACGCAGGCTCGGTCAGGCCGAGCACGCTGTGGCCGCCGAGCTCGAGCCGGTCGGCGCTGACCCGGGCGTTCGCACCGGCCAGACCGAGCAGGCTGCGGGCGGTCACGCTCTTTCCCGAGCCGGATTCGCCGACGATGGCGAGGCACTCGCCCGGCGCGATATCGAAGGATACGCCCCGGACAACCGGTGCGGCTGCGCCGAATCCCACCCGCAGATTACGTACGGACAACGCGGCGGCGCGCTCACTCCGAGGTGTGTCGCCGTTCCGGCGTGCCGCGCTCGTGTCTGCCTCGCTCATGCGTGCCTCATTCGATGGTCGATGCTGCGGCCGAGCACAGTGGCGGTGACGGCGGTCAGCACGATGAAGAGACCGGGAAAGAAGCTCATCCACCAGGCCGACGTGATGTAGGTGCGTCCGGCCGAGAGCATCGCGCCCCATTCCGCGGTCGGCGGTTCGGCTCCGAGCCCGAGGTAGCTGAGAGTGGCAGCCCAGACGATGGCCTGGCCGATGCCGAGGGTCGCGAGCACGAACAGGGGAGCAAGGGTGTTCGGCAGGATGTGGCGCAGCAGAATCTGCCAGCGGGTGCGTCCGAGCACGGTCGCGGCCTCGACGAAGGCAGCGGAGCGCACCGAGATCAGCTGGGCCCGAATAATGCGGGCATACCCGGGCGCGGTCGACAGCCCGACGGCGATCGTGGCGGTCGCCACGCCGGGGCCGAAGATCAGGATGAACAGCAGGGCCAGGAGCAGTCCGGGAAAAGCGAACAGCACCTCGAGAACTCGGTTCACGGTGAAGTCAACGACGCGGCCGAGCATTCCGGCCAGGGTGCCCAGCACGATGCCGAGCCCCAATCCGATCGCGGTGGCGGCGGCGCCGATCAGGAGCGAGTACTGGGTGCCGTGAACGACCCGGGTGTAGATGTCTCGACCCGATTCATCGGTGCCGAAGCCGTGCGCGCCGGAAGGCGGCTGAAAGGCCGAAAGTGGGTCGATGCCGAGCGGGTCGCCCGGGGCGAGCAGCTGCGGCACCACGGCCGATGCCAGCAGGAACAGGGCGAGCACTGCGGCCGCTGTCTCGGCGACGCCGAAGCGTCGTCGTCGACCAGACTGTGCCGCCCGGTCGGGCTGGCCGGCCTGCGCGGCCAGCCCGACCTGCACCTCCAGGTCGCTCATGAGAGGCGCAATCGGGGATCGACCAGGCGACTGACGGCATCCGTCAGCAGGGTCATGAGAATGTAGGCGACCGCGACGATCATCACGACGCCGATCACCACGGGAACGTCACGCAGGGTGACCGCGTTCAGCAGGGTGCGGCCGAGGCCGGGGCGAGCGAAAATGGTTTCGACCACGACCGCGCCGCTGATCAACGAGCCGAAGGCCCAGCCGGACAGGCTGATCGCGGGCAGGGAGGCGTGGCGTAGCGCGTGGATCCAGCGCACGCCGCTCTCGCTTTCGCCGCGGGCGCGGGCCGAGAGCACGAACGGGCTCTCCAGGGCGCGGAGCAGGGATTCGCGCATGATCTGGCCGAGAAATCCGGCCAGCGGTATGGCCAGGGTGAGTACCGGCAGCACCAGGCCGAGGGCGCCGCCGGTGCTGATCGGCGGCAGCACGCCGAGCCAGATGCTGAACACGACGATGAGCGAGGTGGCCAGCCAGAAATGCGGCAGCGCTGCCGCGACGATTTCGAGCGCCGACCCCACCCGGGAGGCGATCCGGCCGCTCTGGGTAGACCAGGTCGCCAGGGCGAGGGCGAGCAGCCAGGCCAGGGCCAGAGCGAGCACGGCCAGCAGCAGGGTGCCGCCGAGCTGGCTCAGCATGAGCGACCCGACGTCCTGGTTGAGGGCGTAGGACCGGCCCAGGTCGCCGGTTGCGAGCCGGCCGAGCTGGGCGAAATACTGCACGATCACGGGCTGGTCAAAGCCGTACTCGGCGTTGACCGCGGCGAGGGCTTCCGGGGAAGCCTGCGATCCGGGGCCGCCGAGCACGGCCTGGGCCGGGTCGCCCGGAATGAGGCGCACCGCGAAGAAGGTGACGGATGCCACCGCCCACAGTACGAAGACCGCTCCGCCCAGGCGGGCGAGCACGCGTCTCAGCAGGCGCAGCACAGGCATCCGCAGCACGGCCCGGCGTCGACCGGGAGCGCTGCCAGAGGCCGGTCGACCCGACCCCGCCCCGGGCCGATCGGGCGGCGCTACCGGTTCAGCCACGTGTCGTAGAGCGTGGGCACGGCCACGGTCGGCAGGGTGCGCAAGCCTATGACATCGCTGCGCAGCAGGTAGTGGTTCTGCTGGTCGTAGAGCGGCAAGATGTAGAAACCCTCCAGAATGCGGTTCTGGGCGTCGGCGTAGAGCGAGGCGCGCTCGGCGGCATCCGTGGTGCGCGCCGCGGTCGTCAGCAGCTCGTCGATGGCGGGGTCATTGACCTGGGCCAGGTTGGCGAAGTACCCGCTCGGCGCCGGCACGATACTGGCGGAGTGGTACAGAATGCGCAGCACGTCGGGGCCGACCTTGGTGTACGGCGCGCTCACCGCGTCATAGTCGTTACTGGCGAGGGCGGCGTACCAGCTCGAGAGGTCCATCGGGGCCAGCTTGACCTCGAAGCCGGTCTCCTTCGCCGTGGCCTGAATCTGTTCGAACACGCTCTGCTCGGCCGGGATCGACTGGTTCGTGCTCACCGGAAACTGCACGCTCAGCCGCACGCCGTCTTTGATGCGGTAGCCGTCGGCATCCGTTTCGCCCCAGCCGGCCGCCTGGAGCAGCGTAACGGCGGCGGCCGGGTCGTAGTCGAACAGTGCGGGGTTCGAGACGGCGGTGCTCTCTGCGCTCGACAGGGCCGAATACGACCGGGTGGCGGTGCCCTGGAAGAGGCTCGAGACGGCGTCGTCGACGTTGGCTGAGCGGATGAACGCCTCACGAACGCGCACATCGTTGAAGGGGGCCTGACCCGAGTTCAGTTCAATGCGGTTGGAGGCACCGGGTCGCGGAGAGTCGAGCTGCTCGATCGAATCGCTCTGCTTCGCCTGCACGATGGTGTCGGGCTGGGCGTTGTCGATCACGTCGACCTCACCGGACTGCAGGGCGGCGTAGCGGGAGGCGGAGTCGGGGATGAACCGCCAGATGACCTTGTCGAGGTAGGCGGGGCCGGCGTGGGCGGCATCCGCTGGTGGGGAGACGTAGTCGTCATTGCGCACGAGGGTGATCGCGTTCTGCTTCACCCAGCTGTCCACGAGGAACGGGCCGGTGCCGACCGGGCTCGCGCAGTTCTCGTCCTGGCTGCGCTCGAGTGCGGTCGGCGATTCCATGGCGAGCCAGGTCTGGGAGAGCGATTCCAGCAGGGCGCTGTCCGGTTCGCTGAGGGTGAAGCGCACCACGGTGGGGGAGACCGCTTCGGTGCCGGTGACCTTACCGAGCCCGAGATAGCCGGTCGACGACAAGGTTGTCGGGTCTTGCAGGTGGGCGATATTGGCCTGCACGGCCGCCGCGTCGAACACGGTTCCGTCGGTGAAGGTCACGTCAGAGCGCAGGGTGAAGTCCCAGGTCAGGCCGTCCTTGCTCGGGATCCAGGACTCGGCCAGCCAGGGGATGATCGTGCCGGCGGTGTCCCGGGAAACGAGGGATTCCAGGTATTGGGCGCTGACCAGCGCCTGAGGAAAGTTGCCGCCGACGTGCGGGTCGAGGCAGGTCGGTTCGGCGTCGCCCGAGGCATAGGTGAGCGTGCCGCCGGTTTTCGGTTCCCCGACCGGTTCGTTCGAGCCGGCCGGGGTGCAGCCGGCGACGAGCAAGCCCAGGGCAATGATGCCGGTGGTGGCGGCGAGCAGACGACGGATGCGCCAGGGGTGCCGAAGGGGCATGAAGAATCTCTTTTCCCGGCGGATGCGCGCCGAGTTTGCGTTCACAGGTATGCCTTGCGGGGCACCCCTCAACGTTAGGCTACGTCGGGCCAACGGGGGAGAGTCATTACGCGCATCCGTTCTTCTGCCGACATATCAGTCACGAGCATTCATCCGGTACGATTAAAACGAATGACAGTGACCCGGCCATCACCGGGAAGTCTTCGGAAGAACAGCTGGAAGCCCTCGGGCAGCCAGCTCAGTAGAACCGAACGAGTCGGGCCCGTTACAGCCTGTGAACAAGCGGTCATCCGGCAGTTTCGGGTGGCAAGCGAGGTGGTACCGCGGCGATTTCTCCAGAATCGTTCGTCCTCGTGGAGCAGGGCCCAGTGACCCGTCCCGGTAGGAGAAGCATTTTGTACCCCAAGAGCCGCAATACCCAAAACGGTGCCACACCCGGCGAAGCCATCGTTCCGTCGCCGAATTTTCCGGCCCTCGAGACCGAGGTGCTGGAATTCTGGAAGAACGACGACACCTTTCAGGCCTCCATCGACCAACGCGCCGGCGCCGAGGAATGGACCTTCTACGACGGCCCGCCGTTCGCCAACGGTCTGCCGCACTACGGCCACCTGCTCACCGGCTACGCCAAGGACCTGTTCCCCCGTTTTCAGACCATGCGCGGCAAGCAGGTGCACCGCCGGTTCGGCTGGGACACCCACGGTCTTCCCGCTGAGTTGGAGGCGGAGCGCAAACTCGGCATCACGGACAAAAGCCAGATCGAAGAGATGGGCCTCGCCGCGTTCAACGCGGTCGCCCGCGAGTCGGTGCTGGAATACACCAAAGACTGGGAAGAGTACGTCACCCGCCAGGCCCGCTGGGTTGACTTCAAGAACGACTACAAGACCCTCGACATCACCTTCATGGAATCGGTAATCTGGGCGTTCAAACAGCTGCACACCAAGGGCCTCGCCTACGAGGGCTACCGAGTGCTGCCGTACTGCTGGCGCGACCAGACCCCTCTGTCCAACCACGAACTGCGCATGGACGACGACGTCTACAAGATGCGCCAGGACCAGACCGTCACCGTGACCTTCCCGCTGATCGGCGCCAAGGCGGAGACGCTCGGCCTCACCGCCGTGCGCGCCCTGGCCTGGACCACGACCCCGTGGGCCCTGCCGACGAACTTCGCGCTCGCCGTGGGCCCGGAAATTGTCTACGCTGTGGTGCCGGCCGGACCGAACGGAACGCCAGACGCGGAGGTGCAAGTCGG
>JACMQV010000143.1 GCA_014376815.1 Cryobacterium sp. | reverse complement strand
GGGCCGGGGGGTGGCTGGAAACCGGCGGGGCTGCCGGGGGGTCGGGTGGGTGGCCGGCGCCCACGACGGGGCCGGGGCCCCCGAGACGCCGTGACGCCGTGACGCCGTGACGCCGTGACGCCGTGGTAACTCGGGCACGGCGGAGCGGGTGTGACCGTCCGGTAGGCCGTCCCAGTGAGCCGGGTCGATGACCCAGGCGCCACGCACCACCGAGCGGGCGTGGACGGCCAGCACCGTCGAGGGTGCTGCCACGCAGGCCGGTCCGGACGGCCCGAGCTGGCCACGTAGGGCGTGCACGGTCACGGTGTCGGGGCTGGCCCGGACCTCCAGGCGCTGCCCGGCCGGGACCTGGCGGGCCGGGACGCTGCCCTTGAGTGACACGTCGCCTCGCAGCCACGTCTGGATCAAAGCCGCGAACGGCTGATCACCTACGGCTGGCATCCCGCCCTGGACGGCACCCGAGGCGGAGCCACATCAGCGTCCTGTTCGAGATACTTCTTGACGGTGCGCGGATCGACCCCACGCTCACGGGATCTCGGCAAAACTCGAACCGGTCTCATGCAACACACGGAAGCGGCGCATGTTCATCCAGTCCTCCGGACTGAGGATCATGCAGGGGTCACCCTTCGGGCTCGTCTCCTTGGCAGTGGACGAACCGGAGGGTGACCCCCAACGCGGGCCAGGAACCCTCAACTCGCCGAAGACCCCTACCTACATATCAGCCCGTAACCCGAGCGACACGTGAGGTCGTACGCGGACACACGCTGGGGTGACAGCTGCCCCGTACCCATGGCGTCGGTACTCGGGCGGCGTCCAAGCCTGTCAACGTTGGGAGGACGAAGATCACGCGCCCAGCAAAATCATCGAAGGTGCAACGGATGATCCGGGTTTAGGCCCGCCATCCGGGCGCCGTAACCGCACGGAGAACCCTGGGCAGACCTCACGGCCGTCACCAGGCAGGACTCATGACCGTCACCGGGCAAATTTCGTGGCCGCGTCCGGGCACATCCGCACAGTGGCCCGGAGAGATCCCATTGCCGTTATCAAGCGTCTTGCCAACTTTCTGCTGACTAGACGCGCGCTACCTGGGCGGTTCGGGCCTAAAAAATGTCAAGGCATCCCCTTGCGATCGCACCAGGACCCATGGCCAGGCTCGTCTAAACCGGTCTTATGTGGTTTATTTCACCGAGGTGGCCATCGGCCGGACGTGACGTCACCGGTAACAGCCGCGACTTGCGGCGGTCGGGCTTGGGCTGAGCGCCCCTGATGGACGCCACTGTCGTCGCACGCGCCGGTCAGCTCATCGATATTTGGAGACGGAATGTTCGGTTCAACCCGCAGGGACCAAGGGTCAGGGGAAGCGCGGGAGGACGGTTCCCGAGCCCGGCGTTCCAGCTCCGCCACCCGCCCGGCTGCAGGCGCTTGGCGAGTGGGCTTCCTGGCTCCCCGCAGCCGGAACCGCGCGCTTTTGGCGCTTGGCGCACTGAGCTTGTCGACGCTGCTCATTCCGCTGTCGACCGCGGCTGCTGCTGATACGCCGAAGTCGTCATCGCCGGGCAAGCCGGTGGGCGGGGTGCTCTCTGAGCGCCTGTCGGTTCTGAGCCGCCAGTCTGGCCGTGGCGCTTCCGCCGCTGAGGAGTCAGAGTCCGTGGGGCTTCCGCCGAATGGGCCAGCAAGTCTGCTGCGTCACGGCCGGAGCCTCCTCGCCTACGTCCAGATGGATGAGGTGGACGATGCGGCTCGTGGACGGCTGACGGCCGCAGGCGCCAAGATTGTTCACGTCGCCGAGGCCTATCACGTCGTGACGGTTGGGGTTGGTGCGCAGCAGCTTGACGATGTGGCGGCGGTCAGCGGCGTGCGAGCGGTTCGCGAGGAGCTCACGCCATCAGTAGGTGCCGACGGTGCGACGGAAACGGCGCCAGCGGCCACGGTGACGAACGGTGCCATCCCCGCGCCCTGCGGGTCTCGCACCTCTGAGGCCGATACGCAGTTGCGAGCAGCCGAGGCGCGGGGCGCCTTCGGCTTCGACGGCACCGGCGTCACAGTCGGCGTCCTGTCAGACTCCTACGACGTGGGCTCGGGTTTAGCGACTCGGGCCGCTGACGACGTGTTGAGCGGTGACCTGCCCGGCCTCGGCAACCCTTGCGGCCGCACCGAGCCGGTGGAGGTTCTGCAGGAGATCACCAGCGCCACAGGCGCCATCGACGAGGGCCGCGCGATGCTGCAGCTCGTTCACGACGTCGCCCCAGGGGCGCGTCTGAAGTTTGCCAGCGCGTTCAACGGTATTTTCAGTTTTGCAGACAACATCAGGGCTTTGCGCAACGCGGGCGCGGCTGTCATCGTCGATGACGTCACCTACTTCGCGTCTCCCTTCTACCAGGACGGCCCCATTTCGGTCGCCGTGAACGACGTGACAGCCGCAGGTGCCGCCTACTTTTCCTCTGCCGCCAACAACAACATCATCGTCGGCGGCAGGGACGTCGGTTCTTACGAGGCTAACGCCCTGCGACCAGCGACCTGCCCAAAAACGTCCTTGACCTACCTGAACACCCGGTGCCACGACTTCGACCCCGGACCTGGTGTCGACACCGGCTTTGGGATTACGGTCGCGCCGAACGGCCTCGTCCGCGTGGATCTCCAGTGGGCCGAGCCGTGGTACGGCGTCGTCTCCGATCTAGACCTCTACATCGTGGACGCCGCCAGCAAGGAGGTCCTCGCGTCGAGTGAAAACGTCAGCGCGCAAAACCAGATCCCCTTCGAGTTCGCCAACTACACGAACACAACAGGTTCGTCGCGAAATGTCGAACTCGTGATAAATGGGTATGTTGACAGCGGGACATCGGCCGGAACCCCGAGAATGAAGGCCATCTTCATCTCCAACAGGGGCATCACCGCGATGGAGCAGGTGACCTCCGCTGAAGTACTGCCCGACTCAATCTTCGGCCACAACGGCGCAGAGGCGGCGGGAAGCACCGCAGCCATCCGCTACAGCAGCACGTCAACACCCGAAACTTTCTCCTCCCGAGGCGGCCCCACGCTGGTCTTTGCGCCAGTGGCAGGCACAACTGCTGCGGCGGCGCTGCCTGAACCTCACCGGCTAGCAAAGCCCGACTACACGGCCACTGACGGAGCCTGCAACACCTTCTTCCTTGGCAGTCGTGGGGCAGACGGCTGCTACCGATTCTTCGGCACGTCCGCGGCGGCACCGCACGCGGCCGCCGTGGCAGCGCTGATTCGGGAGTCGACACCTGGCCTGTCCCAGAGTGCCGTACAGAGGGTCCTGCGGACCACTGCGACGCCCCTGTCCGGTGGCTCGCCGATCTCCACCGGAGCGGGTCTGGTCGACGCGCACGCCGCGCTGAGTTCCTTGCTCGATCCAGGCGTCCCGGGGGCTCCGGGTGGCGTGGCTGGCACCGCCGGATTCGGCAGTGTGGCGGTCTCTTGGACCCCGCCCGCCGACGGTGGCAGCGGCATCACGGCCTACGTCGTCACTGTGACCAGCAGTGCCGACGCGGTGAGCAGGACCGTTGGGGGTGATGCCGTGGGCGTCGTGCTGCGCGGTTTGGTGAATGGCGTGTCGTACAGCATCACCGTGCGGGCTACCAATGGCGTGGGCACGGGGTCGGGCAGCGCGCCGGTGTCGGCCACGCCAACCGGATGTGTGGGCACCCGGTTCTCGGATGTAACGCCGACGAGCCAGTTCTGCCCCGACATCGCGTGGATGGCTACCAACGGCATCAGCACGGGTACGACGTTGGCGGACGGCTCGATCGAGTATCGGCCGTCGTTGGCGGTCGCCCGCCAGGCGATGGCGCCGTTCATCTACAGGACCCAGGGCTCACCTAATTTCACTGCGCCGACCGACCCGTCGTTCGCCGACGTGCCGACCACGCATCCGTTCTACAAGGAGAT
The DNA here is from genome assembly GCA_014376815.1 of Cryobacterium sp. Classification (GTDB taxonomy): domain Bacteria; phylum Actinomycetota; class Actinomycetes; order Actinomycetales; family Microbacteriaceae; genus Cryobacterium. Next base: position 368 of record JACMQV010000143.1, on the reverse strand, counting down.
CGAGTGGATGAAGGCGACCGGGATCAGCACCGGCACGCCGCAGGCGTCCGGGAAGCCGCTGTACAAGCCGACCGACACGGTGGCGCGGCTGGCGATGGCGGCATTCCTGTACCGGGCTGCCGGACGTCCAGCGTTCACCGCGCCGGTCGACCCGTCGTTCGCGGACGTCGATGCGAGCTCGCTGTTCTACAAGGAGATCGAGTGGATGAAGGCGACCGGGATCAGCTCCGGCACGCCACAGCCGTCCGGGAAGCCGCTGTATAAGCCGGCCGACGCGGTGGCCCGGCAGGCGATGGCGGCGTTCCTACACCGGTTCGCCACCAGACCCTGAGTCTCAGGCTTCGCCACTGGCACCCAACACCACCCCG
>JACMQV010000142.1 GCA_014376815.1 Cryobacterium sp. | reverse complement strand
CCTGGCCGAGGGAGACGTAGACGTCGCTCGCACCGGGCAGGTAGCCGGAGGTGCGCACAAACGCGTAGTTGTCGAGCACGTCGAGGATTCCGGCGACGGGGATCAGCACGTCGTCGTCGTTCAGCTCCGGCTCGAAGTCATCGCCCGTGGTCACGCCGCGTCGCTTGCGGTCACGGAAACGATTGCGGTTGCTGCGGCTGTTCAGGTCGTCGTCCGGCCCGTTGCGGTCCTGGCCGGCGTTGCGGTCCTGGGCCTGACGGTCCTGGGCCTGACGGTCCTGGGCCTGACGGTCCTGATGGCCCTGCGCCTGACGGTCCTGGCCCTGCGCCTGGCGGTCCTGACGGTCCTGGCCCTGCGCCTGGCGGTCCTGGCCGCGGTCGGGCTGGTTGTCCTGATTCTGCTGACGGTTGTTGGCCTGACGTTGGTTCTGCTGGCGTCCCGTGTTGTCCTCGCCGCGCTCGGCGCCACCCTGGTTGCGGTCGCCGCCGCGGCTGCGGTTGCGGTTGCGTCCCTGACGGGGCTGTTCGGCCTGCTCGGTCTCTTCGACCTGCTCGGTCACCTCGGTCTCTTCGACCTCGGCCGGCTCGGCGTGGGAGGGCTCCTCGGTGATGCTCGGGGCCTCCGTGGCGGCCAGCTCATCGGCCGTGTTGCGTGCGTCGATGCTGCTGCGGGCGTCGATGGCGTTGCGGGCGGTTCCGTTGCGGGCACCACCGCGCGAGCTGCTGCGACGCGAACGGCCGGAGCCGGTGCTCGTTTCGGCGACGGCCTCGGCGGGGACTTCGGCGGGCGCCTCGGTGGCGGTCTCCGGGGCTGCCTCGACGGCTGCGACGTTCTCCACGGCAGCCTCGGCAGCGGCGGCCTTGACGCTGACGGAGGTGGCGCGCTTGCGGGCCTGGCGAACGGGCTTCTCGACGGGCGGGGCGACGAGCTCGGTCGCCGCCGAGCCGGCGGAGGCGCCGGCATACGTGGTGGGCGCCGTGGAGCGGCGCTTGCTCGTGCCGTCCGCGACGATGATGCCGATTCCCAGGTCACCGTCGGCGTTGACGTGCGCGACGGCGGGAGCCGCGGTCGCGGTGGTGGCACGGCGGGAGACCCGCTTTCGCGGTGCCGTGGCGGTGGCAGCGTCGGTGGCCGGCGCAGCGAAATCGATCGCGGTGCCGGTGGATTCGGCAGGCACCTCGAGGCTGGAAAGCTCGGGGCTGCCGGCCAGGGAGGACTCGGCCGGGGAGGTGTTCCGGGCCTGTGCCGCAGTGATAGCGTCCACGAGCTCTCCCTTACGGAGTTTGGAAGCGCCCGGGATGCCCAGTTCGAGTGCCAGAGCCTGAAGCTCGGCAACGCGAAGGGTGGAGAGGCGCGAGGAATCCGTACCAGTGGTACGAAGGTTGACGTCGGTCACGAAAATTTGTCCTTTCCCCTGGCGACATACGTACGTACCAGGGAAGCTGTTGCAGCGTCTAACGCGCTGCGGGTGGTTCAATCCGAAAACGATGTGGATTGAAGTGAACACACACAGCTACGCATAGATGATGCGATAGCAGTGAGTTACAGGGAATGCACCGGAGAAGGGGCCCGCGCGTTAGGCAGGTCCATCGGGTGCCCCATAACTCTAGCAGAACCGAACATGGGGGAAGGACGCCGAGGTCCGGCGTGTCCCGGGCCCGAGGTCGCCCGTGAGCGGCACCGTCCCCCAACGAATTCGACGGAGATTCTGCCGAAATCGGGCCCGGGGCAGCCCGAAAACCGGCTTTTCCGCAACATCTCCGTCGAATTGGTTCGACGCGGCTTATGGGGACTCAGCCGGCTAGGTGTCGGTGCGGGTGACCGTCGCGCCCAGGGAATCGACCGCGAGCATGAGCGCCTGCCACGGCGTTTCCGACTCGGCGGCGACCAGTTCCGCGGCCACGAGCCGCTGGCCCGGGTCGCTGGCGAGAACGAGAATCGACGGACCGGCTCCGGAGACGACGGCCGCGAAGCCGTGTTCGCGCAGCAGTGTGATCAGGCGACTGGTCTCGGGCATCGCAGCCGCGCGGTAGCTCTGGTGGAGCTTGTCCTCGGTGGCGGCGAGCAGCAGTTCCGGGCTCTGGATCAATGCGGCGATCAGCAGCGCCGAGCGCGACAGGTTGAAGACGGCGTCCTCGTGCGGCACGCTCACCGGCTGCAGGCTGCGGGCCAGCGCGGTCGACATGGCGTTCTCGGGAACGAACACGAGGGGCTTGACCCCGCGGTGCACCATCAGCTTCTTGTGCCGGGGTCCTTCCGGGGTCATCCAGGCGATCGTGAGCCCGCCGAACAGGGCAGGCGCGACGTTGTCCGGGTGGCCTTCCATCTCGGTGGCGAGGGCGAGGAGCGCCTCAGCGTCGATGTCGACGATGCCCTCGAGCAGACCTTTGGCGGCCATGATGCCCGACACGATGGCGGCGCCGGAGGAGCCCATGCCCCGCCCGTGGGGGATGACATTGTGCGCGACCAGGTTCAGGCCCGGCAGCTCCTGGCCGTACGCGGCGAAGGTATGGATGATGGCGCGCACGACGAGGTTGGACTCGTCGGTCGGCACCTCTCCCGCGCCGACGCCGTGCACCTCCACGAAGACGCCCGGTTCGTCCCGCACGCTGACCTCGAGGCGGTCGTAGTGCGCCAGGGCCAGGCCCAGGGTGTCGAAACCCGGGCCGAGATTGGCCGTGGTGGCCGGGACCTGCACGGTGACGGAGCGGCCGGCCAGCGCCGACCGGCCGGAGACGGCCTCGGCGATGGTCATTTCTGGACCAGCCCGAGCACGCTGGCGATTTCGGCGGTGTCGACCGGCACGATGGTCGGCTTCACGTCGGAGCCGTCCGCCGTGCGCAAGGCCCACTGCGGGTCCTTGAGGCCGTGGCCGGTGACCGTGAGCACCACGGTCGACCCGGCGGGGATGAGCCCGGCCTCGGCTCGTTCGAGCAGCCCGGCGACGCTGATCGCGGATGCCGGCTCGACGAAGATGCCGACCTCGGCGGAGAGGATGCGGTAGGCCTCCAGAATCTTCTCGTCGCTGATCGCGCCGAAGTACCCGTCGGTCAGGGTGCGGGCCGCCAGGGCGAGGTCCCAGGACGCGGGGTTGCCGATGCGGATGGCGCTGGCGATGGTCTCCGGGTGGTCGACCCGGTGGCCGAGAACGATCGGTGCGCTGCCGGAAGCCTGGAATCCGAACATCCGGGGCAGCTTCGTGGTGGCGCCCCGCTCGAGTTCCTCGGTGTAACCACGGGTATACGCGGTGTAGTTGCCGGCGTTGCCGACCGGGACGATGTGGATGTCCGGGGCGTCGCCGAGGACCTCGACGACCTCGAAGGCCGCCGTCTTCTGACCTTCGATGCGGTCGGGGTTGACCGAGTTGACCAGATGAACCGGGTAGTTCGCGGAGAGGTCGCGGGCGATGTCGAGGCAGTCGTCGAAGTTGCCCTGAACCTGCAGCAACTGCGCGTTGTGCGCGATGGCCTGGCTGAGCTTGCCCATGGCGATCTTGCCCTGGGGGACGAGCACGACGGCCTGGATGCCGGCGTAGGCCGCGTAGGCGGCGGCCGAGGCGGAGGTGTTGCCGGTGGAGGCGCAGATGACGGCCTTGGCACCGTCCT
>JACMQV010000141.1 GCA_014376815.1 Cryobacterium sp. | reverse complement strand
TTGTGCGCTCTCGCGGGGACGGGCGGCGCGGGTGACGCGTGCGGCGCGGGTGGGGCGCTGCAGCGTGCGGCGCAGGTCGGTCGGGGTGCGCTCATAGACGGCGGCGATGGTGTCGTTGAACTGGCGCACGCTGCCGAACCCGGCGGCGAACGCCACCTCGCTGATCGACAGCTCGGTGCCCTGCAGCAGAAGCCGTGCCGTCTGCGCGCGGTGCGCCCGGGCGAGTGCGAGTGGACCGGCGCCGAGCTCGGTCGTCAGCACCCGGGTGAGGTGCCGTTCGCTGTAGCCGAGGCGGCGGGCGAGCCCGGGAACCCCCTCCCGCTCGACCGTGCCGTCACCGATCAGGCGCATGGCACGCGCGGCGAGGTCGTCACGGATGTTCCAGTCCGGCGACCCGGGGACGGCGTCCGGCAGGCAGCGCTTGCAGGCACGGAGGCCGGCCTCGTGGGCGGCCGCGGTGGTCAGGTAGAACGACACATTGGCGGGTTTCGGCGTGGCCGCCGGGCAGCTCGGCCGGCAGTAGATGCCGGTCGTGTGCACGCCCGTGATGAACTGCCCGTCGAAGCGGGCGTCCCGCGAGGACATGGCGCGGTACCGCGTCGCGAAGACCGGGTCGGGCAGGTCGTGCTGGTGGATCGTCGTGCTGGTCACCGGTCCAGCCTGCCACCCGGCGACCGGGCGCGCCAGCGGGAATCGGCCATCACCGCATCCGGCGCCGGGCATCCGGAGCTGGACGCGGTCCGGTATTCTGAGCGGCATGACCGCAGTGCAGCGTCTCCAGTCCGAGCTCGGCAGCATCGTCAGCGTGGATCCGGCTGAACTGGCTGCCACCAGAACCGACAAGTCAGGCTGGGAGGCCCCGGGAATGCCGCTGGCCCTGGTGCGGGCGACATCCGTCTCGGAGGTGCAGGCCACGCTCCGGATCGCGACGGAGTTCCGCATCCCCGTCGTCACCCGCGGCGCCGGCACCGGACTGGCCGGGGGAGCGTGCGGCGCGGACCGAAGCATCGTGCTCAGCGTCGAGCGGATGAACCGCATCCTCGAGATCCGCCCGGAGGACGAACTCGCCGTGGTCGAACCCGGCGTGATCAACCAGCACCTCAACGATGCGCTCGCCGAGCACGGGCTGTGGTTCGCCCCCGACCCGGCCAGCAAGGACATCTCCACCGTCGGCGGCAACATCGCCACGAACGCCGGCGGGCTGCTCTGCGCCAAGTACGGCGTCACCCGGGAGGCCGTGCTCGCGCTGACCGTCGTGCTCGCCGACGGGCGCCTGCTGAAGACCGGCCGCCGCACCGTGAAGGGCGTCACCGGCTACGACCTGACGGCGCTGCTCACCGGATCGGAGGGCACCCTCGGCGTGATCGTGGAGGCCACCGTGCGGGCGAGGGCCGTCACCGCGGGGGAGAGCGTCACCATCGGCGCCGTGTTCCCCGATTCGGGCCTGGCGGCGGCGGCATCCGCTCTCGTCACGGCGTCCCGGCTGCGCCCGGCCGTGATGGAACTGATCGACCCGGTGGCCCTGTCGATGATCGCGGCCTACCTCGGGCCCGACCGGACGGCCGGGCTTCCGATCGACCGCGGCGCGTTCCTGCTGGTGCAGACGGGTGGCCCGGGCGCGCTCGCCGAGGCCGAGCAGGCCGCGGCCGTGCTCCGGGCCGCGGGCGGGGAGGTGCGCCTGGCAACCAACGGAACCGGGACCGCCACCGCCGGACTCGTCACAGCCGACCGGCTGCTGGCCGTGCGGCGGGCCGCCCACCCGGCGCTGGCCGCCCACGGCGAGGTCCTGATCGAGGATGTCTGCGTGCCCCGCTCCCGGATGGCGGAGATGTTCGAGCGGATCAGGGAGATCAGCGCGCGCACGGGCGTGCCCATCCCCACGGTGGCCCACGCGGGCGACGGCAACCTGCACCCCAACTTCGTGATCCCCGCCGACCCCGGGCGTCCGGCCGGTGACCCGGTCGTGCCGGAGGCGATCTGGGCGGCGGCCGGGGACCTGTTCCGGGCGGCGCTGGAGCTCGGGGGCACCCTCACCGGCGAGCACGGGGTCGGCGTGCTCAAGCGGCGCTGGCTGGCGGAGGAACTCGGGGACACGAGTTTCGACCTGCAGTGGCAGATCAAGACCGTCTTCGATCCTCTCGGCATCCTCAACCCGGGCACGATGTTCACGCCGGTATCCTGATCAGCATGACATCCGAGTCGCCCGGGTCCCGGCCTGCCGCTGCCACCCCAGGGGTGCCGCCGGCCGTTCAGGCCGTGCAGCCGGTGTGGTCCGCCCCGGTGCGACGCACCGGCGGCGGCGTGGTCGCGCTGGCCAGCGTCGGCCTGGTCGTGGGCGGGGCGGCGGTGCTGCTGGTGCTGGTCTACCTGGCCACCTTCCTCGGGCCGGGCGCGCTGCTGATCTGCCTGGTCCTGGCGCTCATCCCGCTGACGGTGATCCTGCTCGCGGTGCGCTGGATCGACCGTTGGGAGCCGGAACCGCGCCCGGCCCTCTGGTTCGCCTTCCTCTGGGGTGCGGGCGTCTCGGTTGCGACCGCCCTGATCTTCGACCTCGGCGTGCAGATCGCCCTGAACCTCGCCGGCGCCTCCCGGTCCACGGCGGGGTCCGGCTCCGATTTCACCGCCGCCGTCATCCAGGCGCCCATCGTCGAGGAGACCGCGAAGGGAGTCGGCATCCTGCTGATCTTCTGGGTGCCCCGCAGCCGGTTCGACGGGCCCGCCGACGGCATCGTCTTCGCGGCCACGGTCGCCGCGGGCTTCGCCTTCTCCGAGAACATCCAGTACTTCGGGGTGGCGATGATGGAGGGCGGCGCCGCAGACCTGGGCTTCACCTTCCTGGTCCGGGGGGTGCTGTCACCGTTCGCGCACGTCATGTTCACCGCCTGCACGGGGATCGCGATCGGGCTCGCGGCCCGGCGCCGCGGTGCGGCGGCGGCCGGCACGATCCTGCTCGGCCTGCTCGGCGCCATCCTGCTGCACATGCTCTGGAACGGCGCCTTCACCGTGGTGGACAGCCGGTCGCTGGTGGCGTATTACCTGCTCGTGCAGGTGCCGCTCTTCCTGTCAGCGGTCGCGGTCGTGGTCCTGCTCCGCCGACAGGAGAAACGCATCACCGAACGCCGCCTCACCGAGTACGCCGCCGTGGGCTGGTTCAGCGCGGCCGAGGTCGCGATGCTCGCCACTCCCCAGGGTCGGCAGCAGGCCAGGGCCTGGGCTTCCCGCCAGCCCCGCGCCCGCAAACGGGCGATGCAGAGCTTCATCCGTGATGCGACCCGTCTGGCGTTCGCCCGGCAGCGGATGCTGAACGGTACGGCCGGACACGTCGACCGGGCCGACGAGGCCGAATTGCTCGCTCTCATCCAGGCCGACCGCGCCGGGGTGATCGGCTGAGCCGTGAGCGCCGGTCGCTGAACGCTGAGCCCCTCCCGCGGACATGAACTCGCCGCCCGGTGGTGTGGCGATGCCGACGACTCTCCCGGGCGGCGAGTTACTGATTACATGATGCGCCTTGCGGCAGCGTTCGCGCAAGGGGGAATTTTTGGGGTGCGTCGGCCGGTTGAGTCCGGTTGGATAGAGACATGACTGATCTGAATGCAAAGCCCGAACTCGACGCACCGGAGGGCCCCGCGCCCACGGAACTTACCATCAAGGACATCGTGGTTGGCGAGGGCGCCGAGGCAACCCCCGGCGCCACCGTCGACGTGCATTACCTGGGAGTGGAATACGACACCGGAGACGAATTCGACTCGTCGTGGAACCGCGGCCAGTCGATCAACTTCCCGCTCGGGTCCCTCATCGCGGGCTGGCAGCAGGGAATCCCGGGCATGAAGGTGGGCGGACGCCGCGAACTGGTCGTCCCGCCGCACCTGGCCTACGGGCCCGCCGGCGGAGGCCACCGCCTCTCCGGCCAGACGCTGATCTTCGTGATCGACCTGCTCGGCGTCAGCTAGAGCTCACCGCGCCCGGAGGGCACGTGCGGATCGCTACGAATCGTGTTCGATCCGCACGTGCTTGATCCGGGAACTGTGACCACGGATGATGCTGACGGCGCTCCGGGAGACGCCGAAGTGCTTGGCGAGCAGCTTGACCAGCGCATCGTTGGCGGCTCCCTCGACTGCGCGTTGTTGGAGATAGACCGTGAGGGCGGCATCCGTGGGGAGTCTCGTCGCGGTGTCCGGTGCGTCTTCCGGGTCGTCCACCGTGACCAGCGGCCCCTTGCGGCTGCCGGGCTTCACATGCACCGTCAGGTTCACGGTTCGCGTCACGCCGGTCCTCCTGGAATATAGTTCTCTTCACAACGCTAGCGGGCGGAGTTGCCTCCATGATCTCAACCGAGTGTGCACGGGCACTGGCTGCGGCCGGCCTGCGCTGGCACCCCGCCTCGGGGGACGCCTTCAGCATCGATCGTGGGGGGTTCGAGAACGACGTGTTCACGGTGAGTGACATGACGATCGAGCCCCACGAATTCGACACCGGCACGATCCTCGGTTTCAACGGCACGACCGAGTGGGCGCTGGACTCCCTGGCCCTCGAGGACGCTCTCTGGCTGCCGCGCGAGGACCAGTTGCGCGGGCTGCTGCGCAGCACCTTCCGCTCGCTGCGCCGGCTGGACGAATCGGCACACCGGGTGCTGGTCGAGATCAGTGGCTCGGCCGAGTCGTTCGACGCCGCCGACCCAGCGGATGCCTACGGACTCGCCCTGCTCCGCCTCATCGGCCTGTCCGCAGACGACGTCTGAGCGCTGCCGCCTGACATGGCTGGCTGCAGCGGGCTCAGAGGCCCTCGGCGATCACCGCCGTTGCGTCCAGCCAGGCGCGACGGGTGCGCGGGTCGAGGGCATCCATGTTCAGCGGTCCGCCGCCGACCAACTCCGGGTCGTACGGCACGTCCAGGACGGCCCGGGTGAGCTTGCCGAAGTGATCGTGCAGACGCCGGGACAACGCGCCGTCGACCGTGCCGTCCGATGAGGCCAGGATCGTGACGGCCTGCGCGACCTTCCGGCCGTGGCCTTTCTGACGCAAACCCTCCAGCAGCGAGGCCGCACCGTAACCGGTGTCTTCGCGGATCGTCGACACGACGACGAGTTGGTCGGCCGCCTCGACGGCTGCCTCCCAATTGGACGCGCGCATGTTGTTGCCGGTGTCGATCACCAGGACACGGTAGAAACGGCTGAGAATGGCGTACAGCTTGCGGAACGCCTCACCGTCGATGTTCCGGGCACCGGCCGGGTCCAGGTCGGAGGCGAGCGCGTCGAACTGGGAATCCCCCTGGGCGTGCACATAGTTGTCCAGGTCGCCCAGACGGATGGTGCGTCCGTCGTCAAAGCGGTCCAGGTCGCGCAGGAGAGTCGCGGCGGTATTCGTGTGCCCGGCGGTGCGGACCCGGACCCCGAGGTTCCCCATCGACTCGTTGTTGTCCCAGGCCAGGGTGTAACCCCCGCGGTACATGCCAAGCGTCGCCGCAATCAACAGAGTCGCCGTGGTCTTGTTCGCCCCACCCTTGGGGTTGAGCACCACGATCGTCTTCGGGTCGGTGAAGTTGCGTTGAACCGTGGCGATCGTCTGCCGATGTGCCCGCTCCGCGCGGCCGGGGCCGAACGAGATGAGGCCCCCGGTCAGTCGGCCGAGTCGCCCGCGCCAGCCCTGCTGCGCCCGGCCGGAAGTCGTCGGACGCGGGGAGCTGAGGAACTCGGGGCGCGCGGAGGCAGCGGGCCGCACGTTCTCGCCGGTGGCGGCGCCGGTGTCGGTGGCCGGCTCGCCGCCGTCGACGGGGTCTTCGGTGCCGGGCAACTCGGGGACACTCTGGGTCATGGTCGGTTTCTCTCCGTCGCTGCTCGCTGGCCTTGCTCGGCCTCACTGGTCGACAACGGCTGATTCTGGACCGGGGGAGGATCCGCAACGTCCTTAACCGTATGAGGTTCTTGTCGGTGAGCCAAAGTCACCTCGTGTTCGGGTGCCGATCAGCGCTGCCGGGACCTGTGCGCTTCGGCGGTCACGCGGCTTCGAGGTGTCCTCCACATTCCGGGCTTGATCAGGTTATCCACAGTGTTTACGGATGCCGGGGTCAGTGTCGGTGGGTGCCCGTAACGTTTCTTCCATGAAGCCGTCAGTGATCGAAGAGCGTGAGGCCATGGGTCGGCATTTCGACGCGATCAGGGAAGCCCACAGCGAGGTTGCCCGGGCCCAGGCCAGAGTCGCCCGCCTGATCGAGGACGCCCGCCGCTTCGGGCAGTCGATCGCTCGAAACGCGGCCCGGGTGCCGGGCGCCCGCTGGGATGCCAGGGAGGTCGCGGGGGGGGGGTTCTCGAGCGAACTGGCCTGCACG
>JACMQV010000140.1 GCA_014376815.1 Cryobacterium sp. | reverse complement strand
TCGTCGCTGCGGGTGGCTCAATCAAGTAAGTCCGTAGACGCTGAGCGAGCTTGTCGAGGCCACCAATCGAAATCTTTCGATGCTGGTCTCGACAAGCTCGTTTTTCACGTTATTAACTGGAGGCATTGTGTTCAGCGCCATTGCGCGGATATTCCGCACACCCGACCTTCGCAAGAAGATCGGTTTCAGCCTGGGGATCGTTGCCCTGTTCCGACTGGGCTCGTTCGTTCCGGCACCGTTCGTGGATTTCCAGAACGTGCAAGCGTGTCTGGCCGCGAACCAGGGGACCAGCGGCCTCTATGAGCTCGTCAACCTGTTCAGCGGTGGCGCGTTGCTGCAGCTGTCGGTGTTCGCGCTCGGCATCATGCCGTACATCACGGCCTCGATCATCGTGCAGCTGCTGCGCGTGGTCATCCCACACTTCGAGACCCTCTACAAGGAGGGCGCGTCCGGGCAGAGCACTCTGACCCAGTACACGCGTTATCTCACCATCGCGCTCGGCATCCTCCAGTCGACGACGCTCATCACCGTGGCCCGCAGCGGTGCGCTCTTCGGAACGTCCGCGAGCCCCGAGTGCTCTCAGCTGCTCACCAATGACTCCTGGTACGCCATCCTGCTGATGGTCGTCACCATGACCGCAGGCACGGGGCTCATCATGTGGATGGGTGAGCTCATCACCGAGCGCGGCATCGGCAACGGCATGTCCCTGCTGATCTTCACCTCCATCGCGGCCCGGTTCCCGACCTCTCTCGGCGCGATCGGCGAGCAGAAGGGCATCGACGTCCTGCTCATCGTGATCGCGATCGGTCTGCTTGTCGTGGCGGCCGTCGTCTTCGTGGAGCAGTCGCAACGGCGCATCCCCGTTCAATACGCCAAACGGATGGTCGGCCGTCGCACCTACGGCGGGAACAACACGTACATCCCGATCAAGGTGAACATGGCCGGCGTCGTGCCCGTCATCTTCGCGTCGTCGCTGTTGTACCTGCCCGCCCTGATCGCCCAGTTCAACCAGCCCGCCGCCGGCCAGTCGCCGGCCGCCTGGGTCTCCTGGGTGACGAACAACCTGACCAAGGGCGACCACCCGCTCTACATGGCCATGTATTTCCTGCTGATCGTCGGATTCACCTACTTCTACGTCGCGATCACCTTCAACCCTGAAGAGGTCGCCGACAACATGAAGAAGTACGGCGGGTTCATCCCGGGCATTCGCGCCGGTCGACCGACCGCAGAATACCTGGACTTCGTTCTCACCCGGGTGACGCTGCCCGGTGCCCTGTACCTGGGGTTGATCGCATTGCTGCCTCTGATCGCCTTCTCCGCGATCGGTGCCGACCAGAACTTCCCGTTCGGCGGGGCCAGCATCCTGATCATCGTCGGTGTCGGACTCGAGACGGTCAAACAGATCGATTCGCAACTCCAACAGCGCCACTACGAAGGGCTGCTCCGATGACGCGTCTTCTTCTGATCGGCCCGCCCGGCGCGGGCAAGGGCACTCAGGCCGAGCGGCTGTCTGAGGCGTTCGATGTTCCGGCCATCTCGACCGGCGATATCTTCCGCTTCAACGTCAAGAACAACACCGAGCTGGGCGTCAAGGTCAAGGCATTCATCGATGCGGGCGCGTATGTGCCCGACTCCCTGACCAACGAGATCGTCTCCGACCGGTTGAAGCAGGCCGACGCGGTGAAGGGGTTCCTCCTCGACGGCTACCCGCGCACCGCTGACCAGGTTCAGGAGCTCGACCGTCTGCTGGAAGCCGACGGAACCGCCCTCGACGCCGTCGTGCTGATCGTCGCCGACACCGAAGAGGTTGTCTCCCGTCTGCTCAAGCGGGCCGCGGAGCAGGGCCGCGCGGACGACACGGCCGACGTCATCCGTCACCGCCTGTCGGTCTACGAAGAACAGACCGCGCCACTGATCGACCTCTACGGCTCCCGCGGCCTCGTGGTCACCGTCGACGGCCTGGGCGCCGTGGACGAGGTGACCGGGCGCATCCTCGAAGCCCTGGCCGCGCGCGGCCTGCACGCCCCGGAAGAGGCAACCAGCACCACCTGACCGAGATGGCGCGGCCTGCGGGTTGCGCCATCCGCCCTCGGCTCGCCCCACCTGAACGAACCCATTCGCACGTCCCAATCAGTTTGCAGAGATTCCTATGAGCCTTCGACGTTCCATCTACAAGTCGCCGGCGCAGATGCGGCTGATGATCGCCCCGGGGCTGGCCACGGCCGCATCGCTGGATGCGGCCCGCGCCGCCATCCGGGTCGGTGCGACCACGCTCGAACTGGATGCCGCGGCCGAAGCGGCCATCGTCGCCAGAGGGGGACTGCCGAACTTCACGCTCGAGCAGGGCTACTTCCACACCGTGTGCGCCTCCGTCAACGATGACGTGGTGCACGGGATCCCCGGGTCCCGCGTTCTCGCGGCCGGCGACATCGTCTCGATCGACAGCGGAGCGATCATCGAGGGCTGGAACGGTGACGCGGCGTTCAGCTTCGTGATTCCGGACCCGTCCCGCCCGGACCTGGTGGCCGAGCGCCAGAAGCTGTCGGATGTCACGGAGCAGTCGCTCTGGCACGGCATCGCCCGGCTGGCCGTCGCCCGCCACCTCAACGAGGTCGGCGACGCGATCGAGGACTACGTCGAGTCCCAGGGCGACTACGGGACCTTGACCGACTATGTCGGGCACGGCATCGGCCGGTCCATGCACGAGGCGCCGCCGGTGTTCAACTACCGGGTGCGGCAGAAGGGCCCGGACGTCAAACCGGGCCTCGTAGTCGCGATCGAGCCGATGGTCGTGCTCGGCTCCATCGAGACGTACACCCGTGATGACGATTGGACCGTCGCCACCAGCGACGGCCTCGCAGCCGCTCACTGGGAGCACAGCGTGGCCGTGCACAAGGACGGCATCTGGGTTCTGACGGCGGAAGACGGCGGCGCCGCGGCGCTCGCCCCGCTGGGCATCACGCCCGTTCCACTCGCCTAAGGGCTGCGGTTTCGCCGGTGACCGTGGAAGCGGGAAGATTGAGGTAGGCACAAATTGCCTGTCTCAGCCTCAGAGAGAAGAGCACGTCCATGAGAATCCTCGTTGTCTGTGGTGCCGGAGCGTCCAGTGCCTTCGTCGCCCATCGGGTTCGCCACACCGCCGAGTCACGCGGCCTCGAGGTGTCGGTTCACGCGGGGAGCGAATCGGACCTGCCGGGCTCGCTCGGCCCGGTCGACGTACTGCTGGTGGGCCCGCACCTGGAACCCCGCTTCGAGCGGATCCGCAGCCAGGCCATCAAGCTCGGCGTCGGGGTGGCGCTGCTGCAGGACACGGTTTTCGCCTCCCAGAACGGTGACGAGGCGCTTGACGCCGCCATCTATGCGTTCAAGACACGCGGCTGGGCCGAAGCCACGAAGTAACGCGATGGCAGAGCGCATTCTTGACGACGTCAACGTGGTGGCCGCGGGGTCGGCCACCACCAGGTTCGACGCGATCCGTGAGGCCGGGGCGCTGCTCGTCCGCGCCGGTGCCGTACGCGAGGACTATGTCGAGTCCATGTTCGAGCGGGAGGCCGGCGTATCGACCTACATGGGTAACTTCCTGGCGATCCCCCACGGCACGAACGACGCCAAGGAGTCGATCATCCGGTCGGCCCTCTCATTTGTGCGCTACGCCGACCCGATCGACTGGGGCGGCAACCCAGTGCGGTTCGCCATCGGAATCGCCGGGGTGAACAACGAGCACCTCGAGATCCTGTCCAGGATCGCCGTCGTCTTCTCGGACGAGGGCGAGGTGCAGAAACTCATCGACGCCGGCACCGCAGAGGACCTTTTTGTACTCCTCGAGGACGTCCTCGGAGTGTGAAAGCCATTCGGGGATCGGTGCAGCGAGCCAGTCAACCCGTGAATCCCGTCAGGGATTATAGGGAAGAATTGCCAAAAGGCAACTCCGTACCATAGAGTAAATCCTTGGTGTCTGATGCGCGCGTTAACGGCGTGTCAGGGGCCAATCCACGCACGACCAGCAATCAATACCCTAGCGATAGTGAGTTATGGCCAAAAAAGACGGTGTCATCGAAATCGAGGGCGCAGTAGTCGAAGCTCTTCCAAACGCGATGTTTCGCGTTGAGTTGAGCAACGGCCACAAAGTTCTTGCCCACATTTCAGGCAAGATGCGTCAGCACTACATCCGCATCCTCCCTGAGGACCGCGTGATCGTGGAGCTGAGCCCGTACGATCTGACTCGCGGCCGGATCGTTTACCGCTACAAGTAAAGAGTGCTGTAAGTAACGGCCCGAGGCTTTCCTGGGGTACGAAGACAGCGAATACAAGGACACATCATGAAGGTCAAGCCCAGCGTCAAGAAGATCTGCGACAAGTGCAAGGTCATCCGCCGTAACGGCAACGTGATGGTCATCTGCGAGAACCCGCGTCACAAGCAGCGTCAGGGCTAGCAGGTCGACAGGTTCGGTCGCCGGTTCCGGCAGCCAGGCCCGTCGAGGCACACGTAACTGAATACAGAAAATAGCAGTGCCGGGAACCCTTCGGGGCGACACCATCGGTTGGAGGCCGATGTACAGGCACTGTTACAGACCTCCACTCATATACAGGAGAAGCCACAATGGCACGTCTAGCCGGCGTTGATATTCCTCGCGATAAGCGCGTGGAAGTTGCACTGACTTACATCTTTGGTGTTGGCCGTACGAGGGCACTCAAGACCCTCGCCGACACTGAAATCGATGGAAACATCCGAGTCAAGGAT
>JACMQV010000017.1 GCA_014376815.1 Cryobacterium sp. | reverse complement strand
ATGGCGATGAACTCGACCCCGCGGAGGCCAAGCTCGATCATGCGGTTGACGGCGTTGACACCGCCGCCACCGATTCCAACAACCTTGATGACTGCGAGGTAGTTCTGATTTGTTGTTGACACGTCCGGCCTCCGGTGGAACCCTAAACCTCTTGTCGAAGTTTAAAGTTATGCTGAGTATGCAATTCCTGTATCGAAGTTATGCGCCAGCCGTGTCGGCTCGGGGAGGCGCGCCCGCGTGTCGCGAAGATCTCAGCGAAGAACGGCGCTGTCGGGCGACGACACGTCGTATTCGCCGACGGTGCCCACCGGGTGGCTCGTGATCAGGGCGGCCAGCACAACCGCTTTGTACTCCGATTTCTCCGCGCTGCCCCAGACCACGCGTGCCCCGCCGACCAGCGTCAGGGTGACGTCGTCCTTCGTGGCCGCGGTCACGGTGTCCAGGCCGGTGCGGATGCTCTCCGGCAGCGCGGCGATCACGGCGGTCGCGGCCACGAAGCCGGCGCTGCCTGATCCCGCGCGGGCGTCGATGGTCGCATACCCGGCCGGGCGCTCAGCGCTGCTCTGGATCACGACCCCGGCCGCGTCGACCAGGTCGAAGCCCGCGCTCGTCGCCAGGGCGCCCACCGGCTCACGCTCGACGATGCGCACCACCAGAGTCGCCGGGGGGCGGCTCTCGGTGACGTAACTCTGAATCAGGGTGAACCGGGACAGGTCCTTCTTCACCTCGGAGAAATCGACGAGCGGCAACGGCGTGCCCAACTGGTCGCCCAGCGCGGCCTGTATCTGGTCGGCCGGAATCCGGTTCGTTCCGACGACCTCGATGGTGCGCAGGGCCATCACCGGCGAGTACGCGCCGACGACCACGAACGCCGCCAGGGCCAGGGTGACCCCCAGGGATGCCAGCCAGGCATTGCGACGACGGCGGGACCGCCAGGTGAACCGCTTGACCTCTTCGCGCTCATACCGTTTGCGAGCCCGCCGGGCGGCGCGCAACTTGCGCCGGGCCCCCGCCGGGGTGAGGGCTGCGGGAGGCGTGTCCGCAGGAGGCGTGTCCGCAGGACGCGCCAGCGGCGTCGGTTGCGCGTCCGAGACCGGCCGCAGAGGCGACACCGGGGCCAGGGCGCCCTGGACAACGGATGCCGGGTCGCTCGCGGGCGGGTGCACGGTGATCGGCTCGGTCGACGTTGCGTCACCCGAGGCCTGTGCACCGGGCGCCGCCGGATCCGGGCGCGCGGGACGCCGGACGCCGGCCCCCTTGCGCGGCCGCGGGGTGCCCTCGGACGGCGTGTCGGCAACGGATTCGGCCGGACGTTCGAAGCCCTGTGGCCGCCTCATGCCCGGGCGCAGGTCATCCGCGGGCCTGCGTCAGCGAGCCGAGGAGCTGGGGAACGATCCGGTACACGTCGCCGCAGCCGAGCGTGACCACGAAATCGCCGTCACGGGCGATGGAGGCGACGTAGTCCGCGGCCTCCTGCCAGTCGGGCACGTAGACCACGTGGGACGAGTCGCTGAACCGGTCGGCGACCAGCGCCCCGGTGACGCCGGGCTCGGGGTCCTCGCGGGCACCGTATACGCCGAGGACGACGGTCTGGTCCGCGCAGGTTTCCAGGGCATCGGCGAATTCCTGCGCGAAGAGCCTGGTGCGGCTGTACAGGTGCGGCTGGTGCACGGCGATGATGCGGCCCGGGCCGACCACGGTTCGCGCGGCGGACAGCGCTGCGGCGACTTCGGTCGGGTGATGGGCGTAGTCGTCGTAGACGCTGACCCCGCCGACAATGCCGTGCAGTTCGAACCGGCGCTCGGTGCCGCCGAACTCCGCGATCGCGGCCAGGGAGGCTCCGGGCTCGAACCCGAGTCCCACCAGCACGGCGAAGGCTCCGGCCGCGTTGACGGCGTTGTGCCGGCCCGGGATGCGCAGCGTGGCGAAGTAGTCGTGTCCGGCCCATGCCACTCCGAAGCGCACCGGGCCATCCGTCACCACGGAGTGCAGCCGCACGTCTGAGCCAACGTCCTCACCGAAGGTGATGATGCGCTTCCCGGCCAGCTTGCCGGTCACGCTGACCGCCCCGGCGTCGTCGGAGGAGATGACGACAAATTCGGTCGCGTTCTGGGCGAATTCGACGAATGCCGCCTCGAACGCCTCCAGCGACCCGTAGTGGTCCAGGTGGTCCGGGTCGACGTTGGTGACCAGGGCGACGGCGGTGTTGTACAGGAGGAACGATCCGTCGGATTCGTCGGCTTCGACGACGAAGAGGTCGTCGGTGCCGCTGGCAGCTGACACGCCGAGGGACTCGATCACACCGCCGTTGACGAAGCTGGGGTGTCGGCCCAGGCCGAGCAGGCCGGTGACGATCATGCCCGTCGAGGTGGTCTTTCCGTGGGCGCCGGCGACGGCGACCAGACGGTGCTTCTCGATCAGCCAGGCCAGAGCCTGCGCGCGGTGCAGCACCGGGAGGCCCTTCTCCTTCGCCAGAACGTACTCGGGATTGTCCTGCCAGAGCGCCCCCGTGACGACGAGGCTGTCGGCGTCGCCGACGTTCTCGGCGGCGTGGCCGATCGCGATGCGCGCGCCCAGGTCACGCAGGGCCAGCACGTTGTCGGACTCCCGCACGTCAGACCCGGTCACCGTGTGACCGGCGGCGATGAACAGGCGCGCGATGCCGCTCATTCCGGAGCCCCCGATGCCCACGAAGTGCACCTTCCCGAGTTCTCGGGGAATGGTGAGGTTCAGGTCGGGCTTGATCACGGTTGCTGCGCTCTTCTCAGTCGGAGACAAATGGTTGGAGACAAATGCTCGGTGTGCTGAAACCACGTTAGCCGCCGCGGCCCCGGAATGCCGGATTGACCGCGTCGGGCGCGGACCTGGACGGTTACGTCGCGACGGCAACCTGAATGAAGTCGACCATTCTGGCGGCGCCGTCCCTGGCCCCGGCGGATGCCGCCGCGACGGCCATTCGGCGAACCCTCGCCTGGTCGCCCAGTATGGGGATGAGCTCGTTCCGCACCCACTCGGCGAGGAATTCGGCATCGTCGACGAGGATGGCGCCGCCGGCCGCGACGACATCGGCCGCGTTGAAGCGCTGCTCCCCGTTCCCCACGGGGTACGGCACGTACACGGCGGGGATGCCGAGGGCGCTCAGTTCGGACACGGTGCCCGCGCCGGACCGGGACACCGCGAAGTCGGCCGCGGAGAGGGCCAGGTCCATCCGGTCGCAGTAGCTGATCATGCGGTAGTGCGGCAGGCCGGGATCGCTCACCTCGGACTTGTCGCCGGTGATGTGCAGCACCTGCCATCCGGCCGCGATGAGGGCCTCCGCGGACTGGGCGATGGTCGTGTTCAGTCGTCTCGCGCCGAGGGATCCACCGGTGACGAGCAGGGTGGGCCGGTGGTCGACGAGGCCGAAGAACGCGAGCGCTTCCGGGCGCGTCGCGTCGCGGTCCAACTGTGCGATCTCGGCGCGCAACGGCATTCCGACGGTGTGCGCGTGCCGGATCCGGGTGCCGGCGAAGGCGACGCCCACGTGGCCGGTCAGCCAGGCTCCCAGCCGGTTGGCCAGGCCCGCCTTGAAGTTGGCTTCGTGGATGACGATGGGGATGCCGGCCCGGCGCGCGGCCAGGTACGCCGGCGTGGACACGTAGCCGCCGAAGCCCACCACGACGTCGACGCCGCGGGAGACCAGGAGGTCGGCCAGGTCCGCGACCGCGCGGTTGAACCGCGGCAGGAAGGTGAGGGCCTGCCGGTTCGGGCGACGCGGGAACGGCAGCCGGGGCACGAACACGAGCTCGTAGCCGCGAGCCGGCACCAGTCTGGCCTCGAGCCCTTCCCTGGTGCCGAGGACGATCAGCGCGGCGTCGGGTTCCCGGGCGGCGATGGCGTCTGCCACCGCCAGCAGCGGGTTCACGTGGCCGGCGGTTCCGCCCCCGGCCAGAAGGTAGGTGGTCACCGTCGGTCTCCCGTCACTACTGCGTCGGTCTGCGGGTCGGCGTAGTCACCGTGGGCGAAGGACAGCACGATTCCGATGGCGCCCAGCGTCGACAGCAGGGCTGTGCCTCCCGCCGACACCAAAGGGAGCGGGACGCCGAGAACGGGGAAGACCCCGAGGACCACGCCGATGTTGACGAACGCCTGACCGATCAGCCAGACCATGACGGCCGCGGTGGACACCTTGGCTTGCACGCTCAGGCTGGTGCGCATGATCCGCAGAAACGCGAACGCCAGCAGGATGAACATGCACAGCACGACGATCGCGCCGATCAGGCCGAGTTCCTCACCGATGATGGCGAAGATGTAGTCGTTGTCGGCCGCCGGCAGCCAGGACCACTTCGCCTTGGAATTGCCGAGCCCCACCCCGAAGACTCCCCCGTTGGCGAGTGCCCAGGTGCCGTGCAGGGGCTGCCAGCAGGCGGCGGAAATGGGGCCGTCGACCGCGTCGCAGCCGTCACCGAGGAAGCTCAGGATGCGCGTCATCCGGTTGGAGCTGGTCAACGCCATCAGCCCCGCGAGCAGGCCCCCGGCCCCGAGCGGGAGGGCCAGCATGCGCAGCCGCACCCCGGCGAAGAAGAGCGCGCCGAAGAGAATACCCGCCATGATCATGACGGTGCCGAGGTCTCCGCCGATCAGCACCAGCATGACGGCCCCGCCCCCCACGCCGAAGACGGGGATGTAGACGTGGCGCCAGTCGTCGAGCTTGTCCTGCTTCTGGGACAGGATCATGCCCAGCCAGATGACGAGGGCCAGCTTGATGCCCTCGGAGGGCTGGAACTGGATGCCGCCGATGGACAGCCAGTTGGTGTTCCCGGCCACCTCGATGCCCAGCGGCGTGAACACGACCAGGCACTGCAGCAGGCACGTGACGATGAGCGCCGGCCAGGAGATGCGCCGCCAGAACTTGAGCGGCATCCGGCTGATCAGCAGCATCAGGGGAACCCCGACCAGGGCGAAGCCGCCCTGGCGCAGCACGGTGCCGAAGAACCCGGTGTTCTCCAGATAGGAGTCGACCGACGACGATGAGAGCACCATGACCAGGCCGAAAACGACGAGGAACAGCGTTGTGCCCAGCAGCAGGAAGTAACTGGCGGACTCGGCCTGGAAGACCCGGCCGAGGTGGATGCGCGCAGCGCGCCCGGGGTCCTCGCCTCCACGGTCCGCCGGCAGGGAACCGGCAGTCGCGGTCGCCGCGGACGGACTCTGCCTAGGCGCGCGGGTCCGAGGCGGAGTCGCCACCCCGATCACCTCCCAGATACTCGTGCACGGCTTCGGCGAACAACCGGCCGCGCTGGGCGTAGTCGGTGAACTGGTCCATGGATGCCGCTGCCGGGGCCAGCAGCACGACGTCACCAGTCTCGGCGAGGTCGGCCGCCAGCCGCACGGCCTCCGGCATGACCTGACCAGTGTCGTCGGCCTCGATCTCGAAGACCCGCAACTCGGGCGCGTGTCGCCGGAATGCGTCGCGCAGCACGGACCGGTCGACACCGATGATGACGGCGCCGCGCAGGTGCCCGACGTGACTGGCCACCAGCTGGTCGACGTCGACGCCCTTGAGCAGCCCGCCGACGAGCCAGACGACGGAGTCGAACGCGGTCAGCGAGGCGTCGGCGGCGTGCGGGTTGGTGGCCTTCGAATCGTCGATCCAGCGGATGCCGGCAGCCTCGGCCACGATCTCGATCCGGTGTGCGTCGAGGCGGAAGACCTCGAGCGCATCGTGGATGACCGCCGGTGACACCCCGAAGGACCGGGCGAGGGCGCCGGCCGCGAGGATGTCGGCCAGGAGGTGCGGGGCGCCGAGCCCGTTGGCGCGGAGCTCGGGCACGGTGGTGATCTCGATGGCGCTCTCGTGCCGGTCCTCGTGGAATGCCCGATCGCAGAGGATGCCTTCGACGATGCCGAGGTCGCTGGGGCCCGGCACGCCGAGCCCGAAACCGATCGCCCTGGCCCCCTCGAGGACGTCGGCGTCTTCGACCATGCGCATCGTGGCGGCGTCCGCCTTGTTGTAGACGCAGGCCGACTTCGTGTTGGCGTAAACGGTGGCCTTCGCGGCGCGGTAGGCCTCGGCCGAGCCATGCCAGTCGAGGTGGTCGTCGGCGATGTTGAGGCAGACACTCGCCCAGGGCGCGAGTGCGCCCGGCCCGGTGCGGGGCAGGTGGTGCAGCTGGTAGCTGGAGAGCTCGACCACGAGCACGTCCCAGCCCTGGGGATCGCGCACGACGTCGAGGACGGGTACGCCGATGTTCCCGCACGGAGCCACGCGGAGGCCCGCGGCGGCGAGCATGGCGGCGGTCAGCTGCACGGTGGTGGTCTTGCCGTTGGTGCCGGTGACGAGGATCCATTCGGCCGGCACCCCGACCTTGTCGCGCAGGCGCCAGGCCAGTTCGATGTCGCCCCAGACCGGGATCCCGGCCGCAGCGGCCCAGACAAGCAGCGGGTGGTCGGGGTGGAAGCCCGGCGACGCGATCAGCAGGTCGGGCCGGTGTTCGGCCAGCTCGGCGGGCACGGTGGCCAGATCGGCCTGCACGAGGCGGGCCCCGATCACTTCGAGCAGCCGGATGGTGTCATCCGGCGCCTGCCCGGCCACGACGAGCACCTCGGCGCCGAGTTCGGCGAGGGTGTCGGCGGCCGCGAAGCCGGTGACGCCCAGGCCGAGCACGGCCACCCTCAGGCCGGACCAGTCGGAGTGCCAGCTGGTGAGTGCGTCGAGGCGGTCGCCAGCCGCGGCGGCGTCGGTCCCGTCAGAATGTCTTCCGGTCACAAGCTGGCCAGCCACTCGAGGTAGAACGTTCCGACGCCGGCGGCCACCAGCAGGCCGCCGACGATCCAGAAGCGCACCACCACGGTGACTTCCGCCCAGCCCTTCAGCTCGAAGTGGTGGTGGATCGGACTCATCAGGAAGATGCGCTTGCCGCGCGTGAGCTTGAAGTAGGCGCGCTGCACGATGACGGACCCCGCCTCGATCACGAACAGGCCGCCGATCAGCACCAGGAGCAACTCCGTGCGGCTGAGGATGGCCAGGGCGGCGAGGGCGCCGCCGATGGCGAGCGAGCCGGTGTCGCCGAGGAAGATCTTGGCCGGCGACGTGTTCCACCAGAGGAAGCCGACCAGGCCGCCGACGATGGCCGCCGCCACGATGGCCAGGTCGAGCGGATCGCGCACGTCGTAGGAACGGTAGAGGTCGGCGATGTCCGCTCCCCCGAACCGGGCCTGGTTGGACTGCCAGAAGCCGATCACGATGAACGCGCCGATCGAGAGGATCGAGGAACCGGTGGCCAGGCCGTCGAGCCCGTCGGTGACGTTGACGCCGTTGGATGTGGCCGCCACGATCAGGCAGATCCAGATCACGAACAGGATGGTGCCGACGATGGCGCCGAGCTGCATGAAGTCCAGCGGCAGGTCACGCAGCAGTGAGATCTTCGTCGACGCCGGCGTCACACCGTTGAGGTTCGGGAACTGGATCGAGATCAGGGCGAAGGTGCTGGCCACGATGACCTGGCCGCCGACCTTCGCCCAGCCGCCGAGACCGAGGCTGCGCTGATTGCGGGTCTTCAGGAAGTCATCGATGAAGCCGACGAAGCCGAGGCCGACCATCATGAACAGCACCAGCAGCGGCGACATCGGGATGGGCGTCCCGGTGATCCACATGGCCGAGAAATAGCTGGCGACGGTTCCGATGATGATGATGATGCCGCCCATGGTGGCGGTGCCGCGCTTGGCGTGGTGGCTCTGGGGGCCGTCGTCGCGAATGAACTGTCCCCAGCCCAGCTTGTGAAACAGCCGGATGAACAGGGGGGTGAGGGCCAGGGTGAAGACGAGCGAGAAGGCTCCGGCCATCAGCAGTGCTCTCATGAGAACCACTCTCCGAGCCGGTCGCCCAGAAAGCGCAGGCCGGCGGAGTTGGACGACTTGACCAGCACAGTGTCTCCGGGTCGCACCGTGGCCGTCAGCAGGTCGAACGCCTCATCCGACGACTCGACGAAGGCCGATTCACCGTCCCAGGAACCCTCGTTGATCGTGCTGATGTGCATGCGCCGCGCGCCGCGGCCGACGACGATGAGCTGGGAGATGTTCAACCGCACGGCCATCAGGCCGATCCGGTCGTGCTCTTCGCCCGACAGCTCACCCAGTTCGCTCATCTCGCCGAGAACGGCGAAGGTGCGCTGCCCGGGGACGGCGATCTGCGCGAGCGTCTTCAGGGCGGCCGTCATGGAGTCGGGGCTCGCGTTGTAGGCGTCGTTGATCACGGTCACGCCGTCACGCCCGCCCATCACCTGCATCCGCCAACGCTCGGCGGTCTGCACGGATTCGAGCGCGGAGACGATGTCGTCGATCCCGACGCCGAGCAGCTCGGCGCCTGCCGCGGCGGCCAGCGCGTTCATCACGTGGTGCTCTCCCAGCACCTGGAAGGAAACCGGCCGGGACTCCCCCGACGCCAGCTGCAGGGTGAAGGTGGTCCCGGTCCCGGTCGCATGCACGTCCGTGGCGCGCACGCCCTCGTCACAGTACTGGCCGAACCAGACGATCCGGGCCGCGGTGGCGACGGCCATCCCGGCCACGCGCGCGTCGTCGGCGTTCAGCACGGCCACGTCCGTGGCCAGCAGATCGGTGACCATCTCGGTCTTGGCCCGGACGGTCGCCTCGATGCCGCCGAATTCGCCGGCGTGCGCCAGGCCGACCTTGAGCACGATGCCGATGTCGGGACGGGCCATCCGGATGAGCCTGGCGATCTCACCGACGGCGCTCGCGCCCATCTCGGCGACGAGGAAGCGGGTGTCCATGGTGAGTTCGAGCATGGTCAGCGGGGCGCCGACCTCGTTGTTGTAGGAGGCCCGGGCGGCGACCGTCGGCCCCACCCGCTCGAGCACGGCCCGGATCAGGTTCTTGGTCGTGGTCTTGCCGTTCGACCCGGTCACACCCACAATCTTCAGATTCCCGGCCGCACGGACACGGAGCACGACCTCGGTCGCCAGGTCGCCGAGCGCGACCACGGCGTCAGCGACGACGATCTGGGCCACCGGCAGGTCCAGGTGCCGTTCGACGATCAGCAGGGCTGCGCCCAGCTCGGCGGCGGCCGGAGCGAAGAGGTGACCGTCGGTCACGTCACCGGGCTTGGCCACGAAAATGGAACCGGGAGTGGATTCGCGCGAGTCGGTGTGCACCGTGCCGTCGATGAGAGACTTGGCGGTCAGCGTGCTGCCGTCCAGGTGGAGGACACCGGTGACGGCCGCCGCGATCTCGGCGAGGGTGAGCGCGATCATCTACAACCACCCGGCTTCGCGGAGCGCCTGGCGGGAGTCATCCCGGGCCGAGTACGGAATTTTAACGCCCGCAACCTCGTGATAATTTTCATGCCCTGGTCCCGCGTACAAGATCGCGTCGCCTTCTTTCGCTAGTGAGAGTGCCGTCCGGAACGCCGTGTGGGGATCCGCGACCTCGTAGAACTCCCCGTCGGGGACCGCTTCCCTGGCTGCTGCCAGGAGCGTGGCACGGATGGCCGCGGGGTCCTCGAACCGAGGGTGGAAATCCGTGATGACCACGATGTCGGACCCGCGGGCCGCGATGGCGCCCATGTCGGCCCGCTTGGTGGTGTCGCGGTCGCCGTCGGCGCCGAAGAGCATGATCAGGCGGCCGGGAGTGAACTTGCGGATGGCCGCCAGGGTGTTCAGGAAGGCATCCGGGCTGTGGCCGTAGTCGATGTAGACGAGGGGGCCGTGGTCGCCCGAGATGCGCTCCGCGCGCCCGGGGATATAGACGTCGATGCCGCCGTCGCGATCGAGCGTGTGTGCGATGGCCTCGAGGTCGTAGCCGGATTCGACCAGCAGCAGGATGGCCAGGGCCGCATTGGCGGCCATGAACCAGCCCACGAGGGGCACCCGCGTCTGCAACCGTCGGCCCTCCGGGCCCTCGAGCAGGAACTCGGTGTACAGCGCGCTCTCGTCGACGATGCTCATGTGCCAGTCGGCGTCGATCTCGGGGTGGCTGCTGAGGGTGGTCACCGGGATGCGGCATTCGTCGACGATGCGGCGGCCCCAGTCGGAGTCCACCGTGATCACGCCTCGGCGCGACCGGTCCGGCTGGAAGAGCTCGAGCTTGGCCTGGAAGTACTCGTCCAGGGTGCCGTAGTCATCGAGGTGGTCGTGGCTCAGGTTCGTGAACCCGGCCACGTCGAAGACGAGGCCGTCGACCCGGTGGCGGCTGAGCGCCTGGGCGGACACCTCGATGGCGACCGCCCGCACCTCTGCCTCGCGCATCCGGGCCAGCAGCGCGTGCAGCTCGGTTGCTTCCGGGGTGGTCAGGGCGCTCACCACGGCCAGCTCGCCGATACGGCGTTCGGCGGTCGAGGTGAGTCCGGACACGACACCCAGCTGGTTCAGGATGGCGAAGAGGAGGTAGACCACGCTGGTCTTGCCGTTGGTGCCGGTGACGGCGAAGAGCGTCGCCGGGTTCTCGTCGGTTCGGTAGATCCACGCGGCGACGGCTCCGAGCGCGGCGCGCGCATCGGGCGTCACCAGGACGGGGAGGCCGCTGTCGGCGGCGAGGAGTGCTCCGGCCTCGTCGGTCAGGATCGCGACGGCGCCCGAATCACGGGCGGCCGCAGCGAAGGACGCGCCATGGCTGGCCCGTCCCGGTACGCCGACATAGAGGTCTCCGGGCTGCACGGTGCGTGAACTCAGGCTCACGCCGGTGACCTCGAGGCCATCCACGTCGCCGCGCAAATAAAGTTCGAATTCATCGACCAGTCCCGTCAACGATCTGGGGACCGGATGCTGCGGACGGAGAGCCGAGGGTGCCAATTCGGTCACGGGGCTCGCTTTCTTACCAGGTACCGGGAAGGGCAGGCGCGGAAGCGCCCGATGGGACCGCCCGGTACTTCTTCAGCACCTGGCTCATGACCTCCTGGAAGATCGGAGCAGATGCGGCTGAAGAGTTCAGTTTAACAGGATCCGCGAGGCTGACCGACACGACGTACTGCGGATCGTCGGCCGGGGCGAAGCCGGATACCGATACCAGGTACCCCTTTGTATAGCCGCCCTGGCCGTCCGGCATCTGCGCGGTGCCGGTCTTGGCGGCCACCCGGTAGCCCGGGATATTCCACTTCGCGGCCAGCCAGCCCTTCTGGTAGACCATCTCCAGGATGTCCGCGGTGTCGCGGGCCGCGGTGGCCGAGACCACGGGGGTGCCGGTTACCGGCGGGACCTCGGTCATGGTGCCGTCCGTGTGGCGGCAGCCCGCCACCAGCTGCACGGGCATCCGCACCCCGTTGTTGCCGATCGTCTGGTAGATGCTGGACACCTGCAGCGCCGTCGTCGTCAGTCCCTGGCCGAACATGGTCGCGTACTTGGTCTGGTTGTCCCAGTCCTGCCACGGGTGCAGGATGCCGGGCTCCTCCGCGAGGAAGCCCGACTCGGTGACCGACCCCACCCCGAATCTCGTCATGTAGTCATAGCGCTGCTCGTCGCTGATCATCTCGCCGAACTTGGACATCCCGGTGTTCGAGGACTCGATCAGCACGCCGGTCAGGGTGAGGTTCAGATCGGCGTGGCCCGAGCTGTCGTTCACATTGGCGCCGTTTGCGGGGAGATAGCGGTAGGGGGCGACGACTTTGCTGTTCGGCGTGGCCACGCCCGCGTCGAGCACGGATGCCGCGGTGAGCGCCTTGAAGGTCGAACCGGGCTCGAACGGGGACGTGAACGCACGCGACCCGCGGTCGTCGGGGTTCGGGGTGCCGTTGACGTTGTTGGGGTCCACGGACGGGTAGTCGGCCACGGCCACCAGCTTCCCGGTCTTCACTTCCTGCACCACGACGTTGCCCCACTTCGCCCCCGTCGCGATGGCCTGCTTGGCCAGCACCTGCTGCACGTACCACTGCAGGTCGGAGTCGATGGTCGTGACGACGTCGCCACCGTTCTCGGCCTGCCGGGTGGTCACGGTGCTCTGGGGCAGGCGCACGCCGTCGGCCCCCTTCTCGTACGTCTCGGTGCCGTTGGTGCTGGCCAGGCACGCGTCCTGGCCGAGCTCGAGCCCCGCCTGGGCCTCCCCCGCGGAGGAGACGAACCCGACCAGGTTGCCCGCCACGGCGCCGTCGGGGTAGACCCGGCTGGGGTTCTTCTCGGCGTACATCCACGGGATATCGAGCTTGTCGATGGCCCGGAACACGGACACGTCCACCGCACGGGCGACGAACGCGTAGTCGGACTCCTTGTCCTTGGCGAGGGCGCCGGCGATGATCGCGAGGATGGCGTCCCCGGACTGCCCGGTGAGGGCGGCGACCTCGGCCGCGGCCTGGGCGACGGTCACGGTCACCTTCCCGGCATCCGTCGTGCGGGTGAATTCGACGGCGTTCCGTGGCGACAGGGTGATGTTGTAGCGCATGACCGTGCCGGCCAGGACCACGCCGTTGGCGTCGACGATGTCGCCCCGGGAACCGTAGACGGGTTGTTCGACGGACCGGTTGCCGAGTGAGTCGGCGTTGAGGGTGTCAGCGCGCACGATCTGGATGTCCACGAGCTTGACCACGAACAGGGCCACGAAGGCGAACAGGAGAACGATCGTTACCGCAATGCGGCGTCTGCCTGACCGGGTGCTGCTCACCACCTGTGAGTCCTTAATGCGGCCGGGGCCACTGGTTGGGCGTTTTCTTGCGGGTGACCGGCGAGCCGACGGAGGCGCGAAAAGGCACCCGGCCCGGGGTCAGCCTAAACGCTAGCGGGTCGCGGGCGTGGGCAGGCCGTCCGGCGTGGCGGCCGTCGTGGCGGCCGTCGTGGCGGGGGCGGCACCCGCCACGGGCGCCGGCGTGCCGCCGACGCTGGCACCCTGGCCGCTGCCCGGCGGCAACTCGGTCACCAGGGGCACACCGGCGAGGAGGGCGTTGGGTACCAGGCTCGCCGCTCCAGCCTGGCTGCCGCTGGCCGCGGCCGGGGCGCCGCGTACGGCGCCGTCGGACAGTCGCAGGAAGAGCGGGTTCGAGTTGCTGACCATGCCCAGCGCTTCCGCGTTGGCGGCCAGGCTCTGCGGGGAGGACACCCGCACCAGGTCCTCGGTCACGCTCTCGGCCGTGCGCCCGAGCTCGACCTGGCTGGCCTGCAGCCGGGACACCTCGTAGGCCGACTGAGAGATCCCGACGCTCAGCAGCAGCTGGGCGAGCACGATCAGTGAGACACCGGTGACGGCGGAGAGCGCGTACACGATCTTCGGGCGGGCCCGGCGCTGGCTGCTCGAGGCCACGATCTCGATGTGACGGCTTTCCTCGGCCGCGGCGGCGGGCTCGTTCGCCCAGTTCGGTCGTAATACGCGTGCGAGATTGTCACTCATGCGGCTCTCCTCAGTCGCTCGGCGGCGCGAAGTCGGACCGACGTGGCACGCGGGTTCATCGACTTTTCTTCGTCCGAGGCCATTTCGGCGCCGCGGATCAGAAGCTTGAATAGTGGCTTGTGTTCGGGCAGCTCGACCGGAAGGCCGGCCGGGGCGCTGGAGCTGGACGCCTTGGCCAGGATCTTCTTGACGATCCGGTCCTCGAGCGACTGGTACGCCATCACGACGATGCGGCCGCCGACGGAGACCGCCTCGAGCGCGGCCGGGATCGCGCGTTCGAGAACGGCGAGTTCCTGGTTGACCTCGATGCGCAGCGCCTGGAAGACCCGCTTCGCCGGGTGTCCCGCGCGCTGCACGACGACCGGCGTGACGGCGGTGATCACGGCGACCAGTTGGGCGGAGCGCACGAACGGTGTCGTTTCCCGCGCCTCGACGATGGCCTTGGCGTAGCGTGCCGCCAGCTTCTCCTCGCCGTACTCGTGGAAGATCCGGCGCAGGTCCTGCTCGCTGTAGGTGGCGAGGATGCGCTCGGCCGTGAGGTCGCTGGTGTTGTCCATCCGCATGTCCAGCGGGGCGTCCTTGGAGTACGAGAAGCCGCGCTCGACCCGGTCGAGCTGCAGGGAGGACACGCCCAGGTCGAAGAGCACGCCGGACACCTCCGTGATGCCGAGGCCGTCCAGGGCGTCCTGGATGCCGTCGTAGACGGTGTGCACGAGGTGGATCCGGTCGCGGAACGGCTTGAGCCGTTCTTCGGCAATGGCGAGGGCATCGAGGTCGCGGTCGAGTCCGACCAGGGTCAGCTCGGGGAAGCGCCGTAGGAACGCCTCCGCGTGGCCGCCCATGCCGAGCGTGGCGTCGACGAGGACGGCGCCGGGGCGCTCCAGCGCCGGGGTGAGCAACTCGACGCAGCGTTCGAGCAGTACTGGGGTGTGGATGTCGTTGATGGCCATAATCCGGGTCAGACCCTGAATCCTGATCCCCATCCATTCGGTCCTGCCACCGGGGAAGTGTGTCAGGCGGAACGGCTGGGAGTCAGGCGTCAGGAGCTAAATGAGTCCCGGAATCACCTCCTCCGTGATGTGTGCGAATGAGGCTTCCTGTTCGGCGAGGTAGGTCTCCCACGCCGTGCTGTCCCAGATTTCGACCCGGGTGCCCGCACCGATGACCGTGAGTTCGCGGTCGAGTCCGGCGAAACTGCGCAGGTGGAGCGGGATGGTCACCCGGTTCTGCTTATCCGGCATCTCGGCGCTCGCACCCGACAGCATCACGCGGGCGTAGTCACGGGCGGGCTTGCTCGTGAGCGGTGCCTGGCTGAGTTTCTCGTGGAATGCCTCGAACTCGCGCGTCGTGAAGACGTAGAGGCAGTTCTCCTGCCCGCGGGTCATGACGATCCCGGTGGCCAACTCATCGCGGAACTTCGCGGGGAGGATGATGCGTCCCTTTTCGTCGAGCTTGGGTGCGTAGGTCCCGAGAAACATTCATCACCCCTTCTCTTCCGGCCAAGTTCCAGGTGTTGCTCCACTTTACTCCACTTTCATCCACCGAAGCGGGAATAAACCGGGAATCTTCACATATTTTCCCCACTGACCCGCACAAACACTCGCCGCAGCCACGTGGAGGGAAAATCACCACCACGGGCCCGATCGGGCCAGCTCGGGCCGGTTTCGGGCACAAAAAAAGGGCCGATCAGATGATCGGCCCCGATGGGGTGAGTGCAGGAGGCAGGTGGGTGGGCGGTGCCCCGCGCGGTTCCGGCGGTCCGGTTCCTACTGTTGCCCGTCCTGGCGGCGATCCCAGCGCTCGTTCATGCGGTCCATGAATCCGCGTTCGGGGGCGCTCTGCGTGCTCTGCCGACGCGGCGGCCCGGTCATGCGGCGGGCCGACTTGCCCGGGGTGGTCGCGAGCAGGACGCCGGCGAACATGACGATGAATCCCACGATGCCGATCCACAACTGCTGAAGCGCAACTCCGGCGATCAGTCCGCCGATTCCGGCGACGGCAGCCAGGACCCCGATAGCGATCGAGCGGTAGTTGGGCCGGAGGGTTGTGCCCCCGACGTTCGCCACGAAGTCGGCGTCGTTGTGGTAAAGGCCGCGCTCCATCTCTTCGAGGAGTCGCTGCTCTTGTTCAGAAAGCGGCATCTCATTCCTCCTATTTGGGATCGAGCGGTTTACCACTCAATTCTAACCCCGCCGTGATGGCTAGGCTAGGCAGGTGGCTGAAAGCAATCAATTGATCGATCTGGTTCATTCTCGCATCGACGAATTCCTCAAAACCCGTCAACCAATTGTGACCAGCATCAGTCCGGATCTCACGCCACTGGTGGACTTCTCACGGCAGTTTCTCAGCGGTGGCAAGCGGTTCCGCGCCCTGTTCTGCTACTGGGGCTGGCAGAGCGTGGGCACGAGTGCGCGGGGCGCCGGAATCGGCACCTCCGTGCCGAACGAGGCGAGGCTCCAGCCGGTCATTTCCGCGGCCGCGGCGCTCGAGATCTTCCATGCCGCAGCGCTGGTACACGACGACATCATCGACAATTCGGACACCCGCCGCGGCGCCGCCTCGGCCCACAAGCTCTTCGAGGGCATGCACGGCGGGAACAGCTGGGCCGGCAGCCAGATCGAGTTCGGCCGGGCCGCCGCCATCCTGCTCGGCGACCTTCTCCTGGGCTGGAGCGATGAGCTGCTCGACGAGGGCCTGCGTCTCGCCCCGGACTCGTCGGCCGCCCGGGCCGCGCGGGAAGAGTTCAACCGGATGCGCACCGAGGTCACGGCCGGCCAGTATCTCGACATCCTCGAGGAGCGGGCCTGGCTGACCCAGCACGAATCCGAGTTGTTCGACCGGGCGCTGCGGGTCATCGTCTTCAAGTCCGCCAAATACAGCGTGCAGGCGCCGCTGGTGATCGGCGCGGCCCTGGCCGGTGCGGGCCCGGAACATCTGGACGCCCTGCGGGCCTTCGGCCTGCCGCTGGGCATCGCGTTCCAGCTCCGAGATGACCTCCTCGGCGTCTTCGGGGACGCATCCGTCACCGGCAAGCCGAGCGGTGACGACCTCCGCGAGGGAAAGCGCACGGTGTTGATCGCCCTGGCCCGGGTGAGCATGCCGGAGGCGGGCCGGCGTGAGCTGGACGCACTGCTCGGGGATTCCCTGCTGGATTCCTCCCAGATCGCGCTGCTGCAGGCCGCCATCATCGAGAGCGGTGCCGTCGAGCAGGTCGAGGTTCTCATCGCCTCCTACGTCGCGGAGGCACTCGGCGCACTCGAGGGCTCTCCGATCAGCCCCGAGGTCACCAGCCGCCTGATGGAACTGGCGGAGACGGTGACGCGGCGCACCTTCTAGACGGGGCACCTTCTGGCAGGTGTACCTGGTGAAGCCGACAGGTCAGGCGAGAGCCTGGGCGACTCGGCGGACCTCGGCCTTGCGGCCGGCGAGCAGCGCCTGGATCGGGGGCACGCCGAGGCTGGGGTCGACCTCGGGCAGCCAGGTCATGGCCTGCTCGTCGGTGAAACCGTCGTCCCCGAGCACGATGAGCGTTCCGCGCAGCTCGGGCAGCGGCGCACCATCCTTGATGAACACGGCG
This sequence comes from Cryobacterium sp., assembly GCA_014376815.1. GTDB lineage: Bacteria > Actinomycetota > Actinomycetes > Actinomycetales > Microbacteriaceae > Cryobacterium. Next base: position 3,244 of record JACMQV010000017.1, on the reverse strand, counting down.
GGAACCTGGAGGGGGCCGCCCCGACGCACCGCAAGAAGCTGCTTGTCGTCAATCAGCTGGCGTACGCGGCTCTGGCTGACGCCGAGCTCCCGTACGAGGTCGGGAATGGACAGCCACAGTTGATCTGAAAACGATTCGGTCACGCTTCAAGCCTCCCATGATTCGGAAGTCTCGACAAACCCCGGGCCGGGTTCAGGGCGTGTTGACACCCATAACAGGGGCCTCGCTGATTGACTCTAATAACCATCTGTGTCAGCGTGACTGAGCACGTACCCACGACAAGGAGCTCCATGTCGGCAAAAGCCAACAGGATCAGCACCAACGCGACACCGTCGCCCGCCGAGGGCCGGCACCGCCAGGCGCCCTCGGGAGCCCACCGGGGCCTCGGCATCCTGGCCACCGTCCCTCTGGTCCTGATCAGCACGATCGCGATCAGCCTGAACCTCGCGGCGCCGGCCGACGCGGCGACGATGGCGAAGAAGCCGCTCAAGAGCAGGAGCAACCTGCCCGCGCCCCCGGCCGACCTCGGGCGCCAGAGCGTGCGCGCCGCCGCCGCCCCGAGCCAGTACCAGGTCGTCGAGGGTGACACGGTGAGCGGCGTGGCCGGACGATTCGGCCTCTCCACCGCATCCGTGCTCGCCCTCAACGGCCTGGGCTGGTCCGCCAGCATCTTCCCCGGCCAGGTGCTCACCCTCGGCCAGGCCCAGCCGGTCGCCGCGGCGCCGGTCGCGCCGGTCGCGTCAGAGATCGCGAAGTACTCGATCCGGGACGGGGACACCATCAGCAGTGTCGCCGCCGCCCACGGCCTCTCCACGGGTGCCGTCCTCAGCGCCAACGGCCTAGACGCCACCAGTATCATCTTCCCCGGCCAGTCGATCGTGCTGCCCGGCACCGGCGGGACTGCGCCCGCCACCGTGACCGCTCCCCCGCCCACGCCCACGCCGACCTTGGCCACCGCTCCGGGGACGCACACCATCGCAGCCGGCGACACGATCGGGGCCATCGCGGCCTCGGCGGGCGTATCCGTGCAGTCCGTGCTCGACGCCAACGGCCTCGGCTGGTCCAGCATCATCTACCCCGGCCAGGTGCTGGTCGTCCCGTTCTCCTCATCGGCGTCGGCGCTCTCCCTCGAACCCGTGGCGGAGGCCCCCCCGACCCTGCCAGAGCCGACGGCGGCCCTCGGCGTGGTGACGCCCCTTTCCGATGGCATGCGCCGCAACGCCGAGACGATCGTCCTCGTCGGCCGATCGTCGGGTGTCAGCGACGCCGGCATCGTCGTGGCTCTGGCCGCCGCGGCGCAGGAATCCGGCCTGCGAAACGTCGCCCACGGCGACCGTGATTCCCTCGGACTGTTCCAGCAGCGTCCGAGTTTCGGCTGGGGCACGACCGAACAGGTCATGGACCCCGTGCGCGCCAGCCTCGCGTTTTTCGGCGGGGACGGCAACCCGAACGCGGGCGTGACCCGCGGCCTGCTCGACGTCGCCGGCTGGGAATCGATGACCGTGACCCAGGCAGCGCAGGCCGTGCAGATGTCCGCGTACCCCGACCACTACGCCAAGTGGGAAACGTCCGCACGGGCCTGGCTGGCCGACCTCGGCTGACGAACACCCGGACCAAGCCCCCAAAACCCTGATTCCCGGGTGTCCTGGCAGGCCCGGTGCCTGGATAATCCCTAGACTCGACTGGTGAGCGATACATCTGCCGACCCGATGATCGGCCGTCTGATAGACGGCCGTTACCAGGTGCGCTCACGGATCGCCCGCGGCGGCATGGCCACCGTCTACGTCGCCACAGACCTGCGACTCGAACGCCGGGTGGCGCTGAAGATCATGCACGGGCACCTGGCCGACGACAATACGTTCAAGGCCCGCTTCGTGCAGGAAGCCCGTTCCGCCGCGCGGCTCGCTCACCCGAACGTGGTCAACGTGTACGACCAGGGTCAGGATGCCGACATGGCCTACCTGGTGATGGAGTATCTGCCGGGCATCACCCTGCGCGATCTGCTGAAGGATTACGGCCGGCTCACCAGCGAGCAGACCATGGACATCCTCGAAGCCGTACTGAGCGGGCTCGCGGCCGCGCACAAGGCCGGGATCGTGCACCGCGACCTCAAGCCGGAGAACGTGTTGCTCGCCGACGACGGGCGGATCAAGCTCGGCGACTTCGGCCTCGCCCGGGCGGTCAACAACAACACAGCGACCGGCCAGGCACTGCTCGGCACCATCGCCTACCTCTCCCCCGAGCTCGTCACGCGCGGGATCGCGGATGCGCGCAGCGACATCTACGCGCTGGGGATCATGACCTACGAGATGCTCACCGGGGAGCAGCCGTACGTGGGCGAGGCTCCCATGCAGATCGCCTACCAGCACGCCAACGACACCGTGCCGATGCCGAGCACGCGGGTTCCGGCGGTTCCGCACGAGCTGGACGAGCTGGTGCTCTGGGCCACCGCCCGCGACCCGGAGCAGCGCCCCCGCGACGCTCGGGTCATGCTCGACCAGCTGCTCGACCTCGACAAGCTGGTTCGCCCCGCCGCGACCGGATCCGCCCAGACCCAGACCATGGTCATGCCACACGGCGTGCCCGCCGCCGTGGCGGACGCGGACACCCAGATCCTGGGGGCGGCGCCGCTCGCCGCGACCACGGTACTCGGCACGGCCGGGGGCCCCGGCTCCGTCTCCCCGCCCGGCGACGGTTCGGGGCCGGCAAACACGGTCGTGCTCACCGATAAGGCCCGCACACGCAAACGCAGGGGCTACTGGTTGTTCGCGCTGGTCCTGATGCTCGCCGCCCTCGCCGGCGGTGCCGGCTGGTACTTCGGCAGCGGCCCCGGATCCCAGGTTCCGGTCCCGAGCCTCACCTCGGCCACCCCCGAGGACGCGACCTCGCAACTGGCGGAACTCGGCCTCGAGGCTGCGCGCGACGTTGAATACAGCGGCACGGTCGCCGCCGGCCTGGTCTCCAGGACCGACCCGGAGCCGGGCATCCGGGTCGCCAAGGGCAGCACGGTGACCCTGCTCGTCTCCCAGGGGCCGCAGCCCATCACGCTTCCACCGCTGGCGGGCCTCACCGGGGAGGCCGCGACAGCCGCCGTCACGGATCTCAAAGCCTCGATCGGGACCACGGATCCCATTTTCGACGGGGACGTCGACGCCGGCCTCGTGATCTCCGCGAGCCGCGAGAGCGACGCCGGCGACGTGTCCCAGGGCGGGGACTACTTCGAGGGAATGAAAGTCAACCTCGT
>JACMQV010000139.1 GCA_014376815.1 Cryobacterium sp. | reverse complement strand
TCTCACTTCCGCGCCCCCCGTACCTCCTCCGACGGTTGTCTCCTTCATCCATCAGTCGACGGATGCCGTACTAAGCGAACAGGCGCTGCAGGCGCTGCACTCCCTCGAGCAGGGCGTCGTCGCCGAGGGCGTAGGACAAGCGCAGGAACCCGCTCGGGCCGAAGGCCTCGCCGGGAACGGCGGCCACCTCGGCCTGGTCGAGAACGAGGTCGGCCAGTTCGAGCGACGTCGTCGGGGTGACGCCGCCCCACGAACGATTAAGCAGCCCGGTCACGTCGGGGTAGACGTAGAAGGCTCCCTGCGGGGTGGGGGTCACGACGCCGGGGATCTTGTTCAACTCGGCAACGATGAGCTTGCGACGGCGATCGAAAGCCACTCGCATGGCCTCGGCGGCATCCTGCGGCCCGTTCAGCGCCGCGATTCCGGCGCGCTGCGAGATGTTCGACACGTTCGAGGAGAGGTGCGACTGTAGGTTCGCCGCCGCCTTGATGGCGTCCAGGGGGCCGACCATCCAGCCGAGGCGCCAGCCGGTCATGGCATACGTTTTGGCCACGCCGTTGACCAGAATGGTGCGGTCGGCCAGCGCCGGAACGGCTTCGACGATCGAGACAGCCCGCACGCCGTCATAGGTGAGGTTCTGGTAGATCTCGTCGGAGATGACCCAGAGGCCGTTGTCCTCGGCCCATTGGCCGATGGCCCGCGTCTGTTCTGGCGAGTAGACCGCGCCGGTGGGGTTCGAGGGTGAGACGAACAGCAGCACCTTGCTGCGCGGGGTGCGTGCGGCTTCGAGCTGCTCGACCGTCACGAGGTAGCCCTGGTCGCTGCCGGCAAAGACATCCACTTGCATGCCTCCCGCCAGTCGGATGGCCTCGGGGTAGGTGGTCCAGTACGGGGTCGGCACGATGACCTCGTCGCCCGGATCGAGCAGGGTGGCGAACGCCTGGTAGACGGCCTGCTTGCCGCCGTTCGTGACGACGACCTGGCTGGGCGAAACCACGAGTCCACTGTCGCGCAGTGTCTTGGCGGCAATCGCCTCGCGCAGCTCGGGAAGACCCGCTGCCGGGGTATAGCGGTAGTTCTTCGGATCGCGCACGGCGGCCAAGGCCGCTTCCACGATGTGTTCTGGTGTCTGGAAGTCGGGTTCCCCGGCGGCGAAGCTGATCACCGGCCGCCCGGCCGCCTGCAGGGCCTTGGCTTTTCCGTCGACCTTGAGGGTCGCCGACTCCGCGATAGAGCCGATCCGAGTAGAAATTCGCTTGAGTTCATGAGCCACAGCTTGAGCTTAGCCAGTGCACCCGCGAGTGAACCAGCGCTGCACTCGTCGGGCCGGCGCGCGGGCCGGTTTAGAGGGTCTTCGGGGCGCAATTGCGTAGATAGCCAGGCTGCTGATCGCCCGGCGCGAGATCTCAAGCGGTGAGATCTCTCGCCAGGCTAGCTAGAGTGAGAAAATGCTCACCCGCCTGATTCATATCTCCCGTCCGGTGCTCTGGGTGAACACAATCGGCACCACCGTCATCGCCATGTGGCTGATGGGAGACCTGTGGCGCTGGGATGTGTTTCCTCTACTCCTCTGGGTGACCCTGCCCTTCAACCTGCTGATCTACGGTGTGAACGACATCTTCGACCAGGCAACGGATGCCCAGAACACCCGAAAGGGTGGCCTTGAGGGGGCACGCATCCTTGGCTCCGAAGTGCGCCCCATCGTTATCGGGGTACTGCTGACCAACGTGCCCTTCGTGGCTTACTTCCTGCTCACGCTGCCGCCAGCCGCGCTTGCCTGGATCATGGCTTATGCCCTCATCTTCGTCTTCTACTCCGCGCCGCCGTTGCGCTTCAAGGCCCGGCGGTACGTGGATTCGCTCAGTAACGCTGCCTATGCCTTCCCGCTGGTGTTCGTGCCGCTTGCGGTCGGTGAGCGGCCGATCTGGTCGGCGGCGATCGGGCTGATGGCCTGGAGTGTCGCCAAACACACCTATGACGCGGTCCAGGATATCGATGAGGATCGCGCGGCGCGTATTCGCACCACCGCGGTCCATCTCGGCGCGCGCGGCGCAACGGTG
>JACMQV010000138.1 GCA_014376815.1 Cryobacterium sp. | reverse complement strand
GCCAGCCGACGAAGCCGACCCGGGAGGAGCCCTGGTCGATCAGGTGGACGGCCGCCTCGCGCATCCCCGCGAATCCGTCCACGTCCACCCAGAGGTGCTTCGGGTTGATCATGTCGTTCGCGCCCCACGGCCGGCCGAAGGTGACGAAGGGAACGTCGTTCTCCACCAGCCATTCGGTGCGCGGGTCGCCGTGGAAGGTGGCGGTGAGCACGAACGCGTCCACGTCGGCGCCGGCGCGAAGCTTGCGGATCTGCTCGATCTCGGCGGCCGGGTCGGCGGCGGTGAAGAGCAGGATGCGGATGCCGCGGGCATCCGCCTGCTCGGTCAGGGCGTGCAGGAAACGGTCGAGCAGCGCGCCGGAGATGCCGTTGGTCATCGGGTCGAGCCGGATGGCGATCGTGGAGGACTTGCGCATCCGCAGCCGCCGCGCCGAGGCGTGCGGCCGGTAGGCCAGCTTGCGGATGGCCACCTCGACGCGCTTGCGGGTCTCCGGCTTGACGATCGCCGGCGTGTTCAGCACGTTGGACACCGTCTGCCTGGACACCTTCGCGGCGCGAGCGACGTCTTCGATCGTCGGTAACCGGTCCACGGTGCCTCCTTGCGGTGAGTGGTGATTTGATCGTTCATAAATTTGAACGTTCAAATACTGAGTGCTACGTTACCTGAATACGCGAATCTGTCAACAATCACTCGCACAGCGGGCCTCGAATGCAGTACTGCGGGGCTCACCGAATCCACCGAATCACTGAGGAGTCGTGAATTCACGCATGTCCGAGACACCGAAGCACCCCCACCAGCCGCTGCTCCACGACGAGCTGGTCGCACTCTCCGCGCCCACCCAGGTCTGGTCCTCCCCCGACGGATCGATGGGCAGCCGCCCCCTGCACGGCATCTACCACTCCGACACCCGCATCGTGGGCGCCCTCACCCTCCTCGTCGGCGGCCAGGCCCCCGAGAACATCTCGCACAGCGTGACGGATGCCGCCACGCTTCGCTTCGTCTCCCTGCTGCGCCACCTCGACGGCCGCGGCGCCGACCCCCGGGTGCTCCTCAACCGGGTGCGCCGGGTGCGGGACGGCCGGGTGACCGAGACGATCGAGCTCACCAGCGCGATCACCGACCGGATCGAGACGACCGTGACGCTCGAGCTCACGCCGTCCTTCGACAACATCCACGACGTCAAGGGCGGGGTTCTCACCCCCGACGTCGAGATCGCCTCCGTGCTCGACGATGCCGGGGTGCACTATTCCTCCGGCGCGATCACGGCCTCGTTCTCCTCCGCCGACGCCGGCCTCGACCTCGTCGTCGACGCCGCCGCAGGGCTGACCACCGCGAGCTGGAGCGTCACGATCCCCGCCCACGGCAGCGTCAGCGTGAGCTGGGAACTGGCCATCGTCGACCCGTCGGCCGTCGTCCGCGGCGCGGGCGGGGCATCCGACTGGGCCGGCGTCACGGCCCGGGCCGACGACTCCCGCCTCGGCGCCTGGGTGGACACCGCCCTCAAGGACCTCGCCGGGCTGCGGATGGTCACCCGCGACCAGCCCGACGACGTGTTCCTCGCCGCCGGGGCGCCGTGGTTCTTCACCCTCTTCGGCCGGGACTCGATCTGGGCCGCCCGGATGCTGCTGCCGCTCGGCACCGGCCTCGCCGGGTCGACCCTGCGCGTGCTCGCCGCGCTGCAGGGCACCGAGACGGTCGCCGCGACCGCCGAACAGCCCGGCAAGATCATGCACGAGCTGCGCCCGGGCACCCTCAACATGCCCGGCGAGGACACCTCCCTGCCGCCGCTCTACTACGGCACGGTCGACGCGACCGCGCTGTGGATCAACCTGCTGCACGACGCCTGGAAGTGGGGCATGCCCGACGCCGAGGTCGAGGTGCTGCTGCCCAACCTCGAGACCGCGCTGGACTGGATGCGCTCCTACGGCGACAGCGACGGCGACGGCTTCCTCGAATACGTCGACTCGACCGGCCACGGGCTGGCCAACCAGGGCTGGAAGGACTCCGGCGATTCCATCCAGTGGCGCGACGGGAGCCTCTCCGAAGGCCCGATCGCGCTCTGCGAAGTGCAGGCCTACGCCTACGAGGCCGCCATCGGGGGCGCCGCGCTGCTCGACCACTTCGGCCGCTCCGGCGGTGCGGACTGGCGCGCCTGGGCTGCCGCTCTGAAGACCCGCTTCAATGAGGCGTTCTGGATCGAATCCCCCGACGGGGCCTACCCGGCCGTCGCCCTCGACGCGCACAAGCGGAAGGTCGACACCGTGACCAGCAACATCGGCCACCTGCTCGGCACCGGCATCCTCGATGAGGAGGGCTCCCGCCTGGTCGCCAGGCGTCTGGTCTCCCCCGAGCTGAGCTCGGGTTATGGCCTCCGCACCATGTCGACCGACTCCACCGGCTACTGGCCGCTGAGCTACCACGGCGGCTCGGTCTGGACCCACGACACCGCGATCGCGATCGCCGGCCTCGGCCGGGCCGGTTTCGGCGCGGAGGCGGCCGTCCTGATCGAGGGGCTGCTCCGCACCGCGGAGGGCTTCGACTACCGGATGCCCGAACTTCACTCCGGCCACTCGACCGAGGAGTCCGCCGCACCGATCCCCTACCCCGCCGCCTGCCGCCCGCAGGCCTGGTCCGCCGCGTCCGCCGTCGGCGTCCTCGGCACCATCCTGGGCCTCGAGCCCGACGCTCAGGCCGGCGAGCTCCGCGTCTCCCCCCTGCCGATCGCCGGGGCGCTCGACGTGCGCGGCCTGGTCTTCGGCGGCCGCAGCTTCGAGCTCGCCACGGATGCGTCCGGCGCGGTGAGCCGCAACACGCTGCTCGGCGCGGCATCCGTCGCTCTCGCCGGCGCCGAGTAGCGCTCCGCAGCGGCACTGCCCGGGGTGCGCGGGGTGCCCGCACAGGGCGCCCCGCGCCGTCTCTCGGCATCGACACACGGCGTCCGGGCGGCTAACTCAGGAGATTCGTGCGGCTAACAGGAGACTCGTGCGGCTAACTCAGGAGATTCGGGCGGCACGGCCGACGCACCCGCGTGTTCCAGCGGGGAAACCGCGACGCCCGGCAGTTTCTCCTGAGTTGGCCCCATCCACCCCCGAGCCTGCACCGGAGCGTCTCCGGCCACCGGGTGTGCATAACTCCTGCCGACGACTCGGGGCGACTAGAGCCAGCGCATGGTGAAGGCGCGGGCGAGGATCGCGCTGGCCGGCGGCACCGCCAGGGCGCGCACGAGGCCGTTCCGGGCGCGGAGCCGCAGCCCCTGCACCGGGCTTCCCATCGCCATGTTGAAGCCGGCCTGGCGCGCGGCCATCCGGGCGCTGCGCCGGCGGCGGCGGTCGTAGTCGGCGAGGACGGATGCCGCGGCAGCCGGTTCCCGCAGCGCCCGTTCCAGCGCGGGAGCCAGCTGCAGCGCGTCCAGCCAGCCGAGGTTCATGCCCTGGCCTCCGATCGGGCTGATCTGGTGGGCCGCATCGCCCACCAGCACGACCCGGCCGGCCACCAGCCGGCTGGCGAGCCGTTGCTGTACCGAGAAGGAGCTGGCCACGGCGGACGTCGGGGGCAGCTGCACGCCGGTGCGGGACCGGATCATCACGGCCAGGTCCTCGCTCGTCGCATCCGTCAGGAGGGTCGGGGTCATGGCCACCCAGCGGCGCCGCCCCCCGGGCAGCGGGAAGGACTCCACCACCCCGGCCCGCTCGAAGAACAGCAGGGCCTCGCCCGGGTGCTCCCCCAGGTCGGGGAAGTCGCTCATCAGATAGGTCTCGCCGCCGGTGCGAGCGGTGCAGCCGATGCCGAGCATCTCGCGCAGCAGGCTCCGGGCCCCGTCGGCCGCCACCACGTATCGGGCCTCGAGAGTCTCGCCGGCCCCGCCCGACTCCCCGGAACCGCCCGACTCCCCGGAAACGCCCGGCGCGGTCGGCGCGCCCGGCCCGTTCGCAGAGACCTCGACCAGGTCGCCGCGGTCGCGCACCCCGGTCACGGTCACGCCGCCGCGGAACCGGCCGGGCGCCAGCTCCTCGAAGCGCGCGCGCAGCACAGCCTCGGTCTCGTACTGGGGCAGGGACACCACGTGCTCGTGCCGGTCGGCCGTCTCGGCGAAGGCGAGGCGACCCAGGGTGCGCCCGTCCGAGCGCACGACGCCGCCGCGGATCTGCACGGCCCGGTCGATCACCGCGTCCGCAACTCCCAGCTGCTGCAAGGCGCGCAACGACGGCGGGTGGATGCCGATGGCCCGCGACCGCAGGGACGGCTCCGCCCGCTGCTCGAGCACCTCCACGTCGAGGCCGCGCACGGCCAGCAGCCCGGCGAGCAGGATGCCCACCGGGCCCCCGCCGACCACGATCACGTCCCGAACCGGCCGCCCGCCCCCCGCACCGG
>JACMQV010000137.1 GCA_014376815.1 Cryobacterium sp. | reverse complement strand
TGGGCCCGGGCGACGTCGTTGTGGGCGTCCTTGATCCCGTCGAAATGACGACCCAGGGCCTCTCGCTCTTCAAAGACTGACGGCTTCATGGAAGAAACGTTACGGGCACCCACCGACACTCACCCCGGCATCCAGCCGCCAGGCCCCGCGCTGTGGATAACCTGATCAAACCCGGATTGTGGAGGACCATCGGAGCATCGGAGCATCGGAGCATCGACGCAGCGGACCAGCCGGTCAGAGCCGGTTGTGGGTGAACCGGCCCGCGAGCAGCGTCGCGGCCACGGGCATCCGTCGGAGGTCGTCGAGGGAGGCGGAGAACGGGTCGGTCTCGCACACCGCGAGGTCGGCGACCTCCCCGGCGGCGACCCGGTGACGGCCGCGGGCGGATGCGGCGAGCGCCGCCTGCCGCGAGATCGCCTGCTCGACGTGCCAGGGCTCGCGGTCGTCGCGGGTGCGGCCGACGGCCGCGGCCAGGCTCACCCACGGGTCCAGCGGCGCGACCGGGGCGTCGGAGCCGAGGGCGAGGGTCGCGCCCGCGCGCAACAGGCTCGCCAGCACGAAGGCCCGGTCGGTATGCCCGGCCCAGTACCGGTCGGCGACGTCACGGTCGTCCAGGGCGTGTTCGGGCTGCACGCTGGCCACCACGCCCAGCCGGGCGAACCGGGCGATGTCGGCCGGGGCGAGAAGCTGCGCGTGCTCGATGCTGCCCCGGCAGCCGAGCCGTTCGAACGCGTCCAGCGCCAGGCTGTTCGCGTGGTCCCCGATGGCGTGCACGGCGGGGCGGATGCCGGCCTCCGTCGCCATGCGCAGTTGCGCCAGCAGCTCCCCGGGCGGCACGGTCAGCAGCCCGCGGGACCCCGGCTGCCCTTCCAGCCCCGGGTATTCGTCGAAACAGAATGCGGTGCGGGTGTTGAGCGACCCGTCGGTGATGACCTTGTAGGGACCCACCGTGAGCAGCCCGCCGGTCCCGGCGATCACGTCGCCGCTGCGGAGCCCCCGGTCGACCGCGCGGCGCAACTGCGGGGTGTAGATGCCGAACTCGACCCGGAGCACGTCGGTGCCGGCCTGGATGCGCCGCTGCCAGGTGTCGAGGTTCCAATCCATCTCCATCTCGACGATGCCCACGACGCCGCGGGATGCCGCAGCCCGGGCCGCGGTGTCCGCCCACCCGTCCATCACCGCGTCGGGCACCGCGGCGAGCGCCCGCACCACCGCGAAACAGTCGTTTTCCCGGAGCAGGCCGGTCGGATGGTCCGCGAATCCGTGCCGCGCGAGCGCGGCCGAGTTCAGCCAGCAGGAGTGCAGGTCACCGCTGATCAGCACGGCCGGAACGGGCCCGGTGGCGGCGTCGAGCGCGGCCCGGCCCGGGGCATCCGGCCACAGGCCGTCCCGGAACCCGAAACCGACCAGGCCCTCCCCCGCCGGCAGGGCCGGCACGCGCCCGGCCACCAGGGCGGCGACCTCCGCGGCGCTTGCGGCGCGGGACAGGTCCAGCCTTCGTGCCGTCTGCGCCCACTGGCTGAAGTGCACATGGTTGTCCCAGAGACCCGGGACCAGCCAGCGCTCGGCCAGATCGACCGAACGGATGCCGGGACCCGGCCTGCCGAGGTAGCCGATCCGCCGGATCCGACCCTCCACGATCTCCACGTCGACGCGGTCGTCGCTGCCGGGGAACCGGGCGTTTCGAAGCACCAGCGGCGCCGGCACCTCGGGAGTCACCGGTCGCATCCCTGCGGGGTGGGCGGCCCCGCGACGGTCGACAGGTCCGTGACGGTCGACGGGTCCGTGACGGGGGCGGCCGGGTGGTGCACGCGGCGCATCTCGGCGGCGAGAGCCGGGCTCGCGTAGGGCCCGTCCCCGTCGAGTCCGGCCAGGATGCGCGCCACGGTCTCGGCCGGCTTGTTCTGGCTCAGCTTGCTCTTGGCGCTCAGGCGGCTCACCCGGAGCCGGAAGCCGACCGTCCCCGCCACGATGCGGGCGGCGTAGGCGGAGTTCGCGGGCGTCTGGTGCAGGCGACGCGGCTCACCCAGGCGTTCTTCGAAGTAGTCGACGAGCCGGTCCAGCACGCGCAGGTTCTCCTCGTCGCTCAGTAGTTCCGGGATGCCGTGCAGGTGCGCGGTGACGAAGTTCCAGGTCGGCACGGCCGGAACCGGGGCGGCGCCGTCCCCGTCGTACCATCCCGGGGAGATGTACCCGTGCGGCCCCTGGATGATGACCAGCAGTTCGTGCCGGCCCAGTTCGTGCAGCGCCTCGTCGGGCCGGCCCACGTGGCTGAGCAGCACAATGCCCTCGGCGTCCTCGTCGAGCACCACCGGGTAGTGCGACGCCACCAGCTCGCCCGCGGAGGTGTGGCTGATGATGCTCGCCCATGGGTTCTCCCGGATCAGTCGTTTGACCTCGTCCGGGTCGTCGAGGGCGAAACTGGGATTGTGTCTCATCGGTCTCCCGTTCGGTGGGCGTGTGGGCCGGTCAGGACTGGCACCGGGGGCACCAGTAGAGCTTGCGGGCGCCCATCTCCTCCAGGGTGATGTGCGTGCCGCAGACCCGGCACGGCAGCCCTTCGCGTTTGTAGACCCAGTGCCGGTCGGCGCGGTTGCGCATGGCGAGCACGTAGTCCTCGTCGCCGAGGTCGTCCATGGTCATCATCTGGCCGGTGGTGACCCCGACGGTCAGCAGGTGCGCCCAGTCCCGCCAGAGGGCGCGCGCCTGCTCGTCGCTGAGCGATTTCCCGGGGGCGTGGGGATTGATGCCGGCCCGGAACAGAAGCTCGGCACGGTACACGTTGCCGATCCCGCTCACGACGGACTGGTCCATCAGCAGGCGACCGATCGGCGTGGGCTTCTTGCGCACCACGCTGACGAAGCGTTCCTCCGCGGCCGCGCTGTCGTCGAGCAGCGGGTCCGGCCCGAGCCGGTTCATCGCGACCTCCACCTGGTCGGGGCCCAGCACCTCGCAGGCCGTGGGCCCGCGCAGGTCCGCCACGACATCGTCGGCGAGCAGGCGCACCCGAACCTGGCCGATGGGCTCGGGCGGGAAGCCGTCGGGTTCGACGCTGACCTTCTCATCCTCCGCCATCCGCAGCCGGGTCAACCGGGGGGCGCCGATGCTCCGGATCGAGTTCTCTCCGGCCGAATCCAGAACGGGGTCACCCGTGCCTCGCATCCCGGTCTGGCCCATGCGCCCGTTGGCGGATGCGACCGTGGCGTCCACCCGGATATCGCCGGCGAAATCCCACGCGCCGTAGAGCCCCAGGTGCACGCGCAGCCACAATCCGTTGTCGAACTCCAGGAACATCTGCTTGCCGACGGCACGGGCATCCGTCATCGTGCGGCCGTCCAGCCGCGCCGCGCCGTCTGCGAAGCGGCCCTGCGGGGATGACAGCCGGATGCGTTTGCCCACGAAATTGCGGGCGAACTGGCGTGCGATCCGGTGGACGGAATGACCCTCAGGCACGGCTAGAGCGAAAGAGGTGTGCCGTTGATCGTGCAGGTCTGCTCGTACTCCGCCAGCTGGGCAATACGGCGAACATGGCGCTCGTCCCCGGGGAACGGCTCCGCGATGAAGGCGTCGATGAAATCGGTGGCGTCCTCGATCGTGTGCTGCCGGGCTCCGATGGAGATGACGTTGGCGTCGTTGTGCTCCCGGGCGAGCCGGGCGGTGTTGAGGCTCCAGACGAGGGCCGCGCGCGCGCCCTTGACCTTGTTGGCGGCCATCTGCTCGCCGTTGCCCGACCCGCCGAAGACGATGCCGAGCGCCTGGACGCCCTGCCCGAGGTCGGCGACGACGGCCTCGGCCGCGGTGATGCAGAACCCGGGGTAGTCGTCGAGGGCGTCGTAGCTCTCCGGACCGTGGTTCACGACCTCGTGACCGGCCAGGGTGAGGTGCGTGAGAAGGTGGTCGCTGAACTCGAGGCCCGCGTGGTCGGTGGCGATGTGGATGCGCATGACCCGATTCTATTTACTCGGTCAGGGTGGGCGCAGCCGCCGCGAAGACCGGGCCGCGGGTGCGGGTGCGCTTCATCTCGAAGAAGCCGTCAAAGCCGGCGACGGCTACCACGCCGTCCCACAGCGCCAGGGCCTGGTCTCCGGTGGGGGCGGGCGAGATGACCGGGCCGAAGAAGGCAACGTCGTTGACGGCGATGACGGGGGTGCCGACATCCTGCCCCACCCGTTCCATGCCGTCGAAGTGGCTGGCGCGCATCTGTACGTCGTACCGCTCGCTGTCCGCCCAGCCCGCGAAGGCCACCGGCAGGCCCACTTCGGCGAGCGCCGCCGGGATGACCTCGTCGGGGTTCGCGTTGCCGCCCGGGTGAATTCGGGTGCCCAGCGCGTCGTAGAGCGCCTTGACCGTCTTCTGGCCGTGCAACTCCTGCGCGGCCTGCACCAGGCGGGTGTACTTGAGGGCCCGCGGGAAGAAGGCCCGGTACTCCTCTGACACGTCCTGGTCCTCATTCAGCACGGCGAGGCTCATCACCTTCCACTCGACGTCGAAACCGCGCAGGGCGGCCACCTCCTCCACCCAGCGGGAGGTCATCCAGGCCCAGGGGCAGGAGGGGTCAAACCAGAACTTCACGGAGTCAGCCATGGTGACAGCCTAGGTGCCGATCGACGGTGAAACGGGCGGCTGGGGCTCCACGTAAACCCCTGTCCAGAGGGGGTATCCCAAATGAAATGTCTGGTTGTGCGCCATTTTCGGCTAAAATTGTCCGTTATGCCCGAATGCGGGCCCTAACTTTTCGCTGAAAAATGATCTCCACGAGAGAAGCTCCAATGCCCAGAACCACGAGCAGAACCGATTCGAATACCGGTGCCACCCGTGCCGCCGGCAAGGCGAAAAAACCACTTCTGAAGCGTCGATTAAGAGTCGACCACGTCAACGTGGTCGACCAGTCGCGGCTGAAGAAGGCCCTCGGCGGAACCATCGTCGGAAACACGATGGAGTGGTACGACGTCGGCGTGTTCGGTTACCTGATCACGACGATGGGCCCGGTATTCCTGCCCGAGGCCGACAAGACGGTGCAGACGCTGTTCCTGCTCGGCACGTTCGCCGCGACCTTCATCGCCCGCCCGCTGGGCGGCGTCTTCTTCGGCTGGCTCGGAGACAAGATCGGCCGCCAGAAGGTGCTGTCGATGACCCTGATCCTGATGGCGGCATCCACCTTCGCGGTGGGCCTGCTACCCGGCTACGCCCAGGTCGGCATGCTCGCCGCCGCGCTCCTCGTCATCACCAAGCTGGTGCAGGGCTTCTCCACCGGCGGCGAGTACGCCGGTGCGACCACCTTCGTCAGCGAGCACTCGCCGGACAAGCACCGCGGTTTCTTCGCGAGCCTGCTCGACATGGGCAGCTACCTCGGATTCGCCATCGGCGCCGCGTTCGTCTCCATCCTCCAGGTCACCCTGGGTCAGCCCGTGATGGAGGACTGGGGCTGGCGCATCCCGTTCCTCGTCGCCGGGCCGCTCGGCCTGATCGCGATCTGGTTCCGTCTGAAGATCGAGGAATCCCCCACCTTCCAGGCCACCATGGACGCCAAGGAACTGGCCGCCACGGACCCGTCCTACACCGACGAGTCCACTGCCTCCAACGGTCCGGTCAGCACTTTCAAGGCGCACTGGCGCGGCATCATCGTCGCGATGATCCTGGTCGCGGCGGCCAACAGCCTGGGCTACGCCCTCACCTCCTACATGCCGACGTACCTGACCGCCACCAAGGGCTACGACGAGCTGCACGGCACCCTGCTGACCATCCCGATCCTGGTGATCATGTCGCTGTGCATCCCGCTGGCCGGGCGCCTCTCCGACAAGGTCGGCCGCCGCCCCGTGCTCTGGATGGGTTCGGCCACCGCCATCGTGCTGTCGTACCCCGCCTTCCTGCTGATCGGCGTCGGCGAGATCTGGTCGACTCTGCTCGGCCTGGCCCTGATCGCCCTGCCCGTCACGTTCTACGTCTCCAACCTCGCCTCGGCGCTGCCCGCGCTGTTCCCGACCGAAAGCCGCTACGGGGCCATGGGCATCGCGTACAACTTCTCGGTCGCGATCTTCGGCGGCACCACGCCGTTCATCATCGCGGCCCTGATCGCCACCACCGGCAACGACATGATGCCGGCGTTCTACCTGATGGGGACATCCGTCATCGGCGCAGTCGCGATCTTCTTCATGCGGGAGACGGCCGGGCGTCCGCTGCTCGGCTCGATGCCGAGCGTCGATTCGGTCTTCGAGGCCCGCGAACTGGTCGCGAAGCAGGACGACAACCCCGACCTGGACACCGACGAGATGCCGTTCGATGACACCTACGAGCCGCCGACCTCATCGATGGACCTGTCGTCGCTGAGGACGGAGCCGGAAGCCGAGCCGGAGCCGCTGAAGGTCTAGCCACTTCGCTCCACACCGCAAGCGCACCACCACTGTTGCCCGAACGGACAACTGTTGCTGTCACACCAGCAACAGTTGTCCGGCCGGGCAACAGTCGTCTCGGGGGGCCGTCGTAGAATTGACGGATGACCACGATGCCTTCGCCCGTGCCCGCGGCAGAGTCCGCACCGGGCATCGACCCCGCCGAGATGGCGATCGCCCTGCGCGTGCTCGCCTCACTCAGCGACATCGACCCCGAAGACCCCGACTTCGTCACCGTGCGGCAGGCCACGGCCAAGATGTTCAAGTCCGTCAAGATGGTGCGCCGCGGCGAGAAGCGCCAGGCGATCGCGGACGCCGACCGCGAGGTCATCGCCGCGACCGCGACCGGCGCGCCCACCCGGATCGATGACGAGACCATCGGCGCCCAGCTGCGCCTCGGCACCGACCGGGCGTCGGCCGGCGAGCTGCTCGTGCCCCGGGCCTGCTACATCTGCAAGCAGAAGTACACGCTCGTCGACGCCTTTTACCACCAGCTGTGCCCCGGCTGCGCGGCCCTGAGCCACCAGAAACGCGATGCCCGCACCGACCTGACCGGCAAGCGCGCACTGCTCACCGGCGGCCGCGCGAAGATCGGCATGTACATCGCCCTGCGCCTGCTGCGGGACGGCGCCCACACGACCATCACCACCCGCTTCCCCCGCGACGCGGTGCGCCGCTTCAGCGCCATGCCGGACTCCGCCGACTGGCTGCACCGCCTGCGGATCGTGGGCATCGACCTGCGCGACCCCGCCCAGGTGATCGGCCTGGCCGATTCCGTGGCCGCGGCCGGTCCGCTGGACATCCTGATCAACAACGCCGCCCAGACCGTGCGCCGGTCCCCCGGCTCCTACTCGATGCTGGCCCGGGCGGAGCGGTCGCCGCTGCCGGAGGGCACCATCCCGGAGATCGTCACGTTCGGGCACACCAGCGACGCGCACCCGACCGCGCTCGCGGCGTCCGTCACCAGCCACCCGATCCTCGCCGCCGCGGCCGGTGCGACCGCCGCGCTCACCGCCGACGACCTCACCGCCCTGGCCCTGGCTCCGGGCTCCTCGTCGCTCGAGCGGCTGGCCGCCGGCACCGCGATCGACGCGGGTGGGCTCGTGCCCGACCTGCACGAGGCGAACAGCTGGACCGCGAACGTGCAGGACGTCGACCCGCTGGAGATGCTCGAGGTGCAGCTCTGCAACACGACGGCCCCCTTCCTGCTGGTGAGCCGCCTGCGCGCCTCGCTGACGGCATCCGATGCCCGCCGCACCTACATCGTGAACGTCTCGGCGATGGAGGGCGTGTTCGGCCGCGGCTACAAGGGCCCCGGCCACCCGCATACGAACATGGCCAAGGCTGCGCTGAACATGCTCACCCGCACCAGCGCGAAAGAGATGCTCTCCGACGGCATCCTGATGACGAGCGTGGACACCGGCTGGATCACCGACGAGCGCCCGCACCCCACCAAGATTCGGCTCGCCGAGGAGGGCTTCCACGCCCCGCTCGACCTGGTCGAGGGCGCCGCCCGGGCCTACGACCCGATCGTACGCGGCGAGGCCGGCGAGGACCTCTGCGGCGTCTTCCTCAAGGATTACAAGCCCGGCACCTGGTAGCCGGGCGGCGTCCCCGGGAATGCCCCACTCGCTTCCAGGCTTGGTGGTAGGGGGGCATCCGTCCCGGCGGGGAAGAGGTGCAAGCTGAGCAACATCGACGTGGGATTCCGTTCCGAACGCGGCCCGGTGCTGATCGCCCTGATGATGACCACGGGCCTGGTCGCGATCGATGCGACCATCCTGGCGACGGCCGTGCCCACGATCGTGAAGGACCTCGGCGGCTTCGCGCAGTTCCCCTGGTTGTTCTCCATCTACCTGCTCGCCCAGGCCGTCTCCGTTCCGGTCTACGCGAAGCTGGCCGACACCGTCGGGCGCAAACCGATCGTACTGATGGGCATCGCCCTGTTCCTGCTCGGCTCGGTGCTCTGCGGCCTGGCCTGGAGCATGCCGGCGCTGATCGTGTTCCGCGCGATCCAGGGCCTCGGGGCGGGGGCCGTGCAACCGATGGCGGTCACCATCGCGGGCGACATCTACACCGTGGTCGAACGCGCGAAGGTGCAGGGCTACCTCGCCAGCGTGTGGGCGGTCTCCTCCGTCGTCGGCCCCACCCTCGGCGGCCTCTTCTCCCAGTTCCTGTCCTGGCGGTGGATCTTCTTCGTCAACATCCCGCTCTGCGTCATCGCCGCCTGGATGCTGCTGCGCCAGTTCCACGAGTCGGTGGCACCCCGCCGCCACCGGGTGGACTATCTCGGCGCCGGGCTGCTGACCGTGTCGCTGAGCCTCCTGATCATGGCCGTGCTGGAGGGCGGGCAGGCCTGGGCCTGGGACTCGCCGCAGAGCATCGGATCGTTTGGCCTGGGCGCGCTCCTGCTGGCCCTGTTCGTTCTCGCCGAGCGGCGGGCCGCAGAGCCCATCCTGCCGCTCTGGGTGTTCAGCCGGCACCTGCTGCTCAGCACCGCTCTCGTCTCGATCGGCGTCGGGGCCGTCCTGATCGGCCTCACCTCGTTCGTGCCCACCTACCTCGAGGGCGCCCGGGGAACCTCGCCCCTGGTCGCAGGCCTCGCCCTGGCGGCGCTGACCATCGGCTGGCCGATCTCGGCCTCACTCTCCGGGCGCCTGTACCTTCGGATCGGCTTTCGGACCACGGCGCTGATCGGCATCGGCACCGTGCTGGTCGGCGTGGTCGCGCTCGCCGTGTTCGCGGCCACCCCCTCGGTCGCCCTCGTCGCCGCCAGTTGTTTCGTGACCGGCCTCGGACTGGGCCTCGTGGCCACCCCGTCCCTGATCGCCGCGCAATCCAGCGTCGAGTGGAACGAACGCGGCGTCGTGACCGGCGCCAACCTGTTCTCCCGCTCCATCGGCAGCGCGGTCGGGGTGGCCGTCTTCGGCGCCGTGGCCAACGCGATCTTCGCCGCCTCCGGGCGAGCGCTGCCGGATGCCGCCACCGTCGTCGCGGCATCCGGCGCAGTGTTCACGGCCGTGACGGTCACCGCCGCGCTGACCGTGGTCGCCGCGCTCTCGATGCCGCGCACGCCGGTGCACCGAGTCCCCTGACCGGCTCCGAATCCACGCGCCGGCATCCCGACCCGGGCGTGGCGTCCGACAACGGATGCGACCCGTCGCCGACGGAGCGCCGAGGCACGCCCTCGGGATCCACCAGTCACGGCACGCCGACACGATCGCCCCTTTAGGTTCTGGTCCCAACTGTGACTAGTTTGGGGGTCAGTGCTCGTTTGCGGTCCCTACGTCGGGCCGTCAGGCTGCTCGCTCCCGACCCGGATGAGGTCACACGGACCTGCGCAATGCTGTGCATGCCGCCGACTGCCCATGACGACCGGAACGGAACCACCGATGACCGAGACGCCCACGCCGACCAGGGAGTTGTCGCTGCGCGGCATGCTGGACTTCCTCGCCCTGACCGAGATGCCGCTCGCCCTGCGCGCGCCCTCGAACACGCATGCCCACCCGGCGGCAGCGAGCCCGCTCTACGACGAGGTCGAGTCCCGCCTGGACACCATCGCCGAGCAGGAGAGCCTCGCGCTGGTTGCCACCGCGCTGGTCGAGCACCAGGCCCGGATGGCGCGCCTGCGGCGCATCCCACGGGATGCGCCGAGCACCGCCCCCGCGGCGTCGACCGCACCGTCGACCGCGGCGTCGACCCCGATGGTCCCCGCGCACCGCACCACCATCGACCTCTGGGTGATGGTGTTCGGCGACGAGGACTGCACGCAGTACACGGGTGAGGCCTTGCACCGGCGCACCCAGGTCGACGCCGTGCCCCGCGCCGGCGAGTACTTCTCGCCAGGCCAGCTGGGACGTTTCCACACGCTCAGACCGGTGGTGGAACGGGTCGAACACGCGCCCTTCCCGGAGGACTGCGACACCCCGACGGTCCTGGTCGTGGTGCATGTGGCCGCCGTGGCCGAGCCGGCCCAGCGTCGGCTGGATCGACAGCGAGAACTGCGCCAGGAGGGCTGGGACATCGCCCTCCCCCAAACCCGGGTGGCAGCGACCGGAGCGTAGGCTCCCCCGAATCTCTGAACGGCACGACCCCGCCCTGCACGATGCAACGAAACGGAAAGCCGACGATGACCGAGATTTCGACAGAACTCAGGGAGGCCCTGCTGCGCGAAATGCGCAGCACGCTCCGCAGCACCACCGACCGGAAGGCACCGGGAGAACGCCCGGTACTCGTGCTCGAACTCGGCAGCCCCGTCTACGACGAGGTGGAGACACTGCTCGGGAACGGAGCCGGGCGTGCCAGCCGAGGCGATCATGCGATCACACCGGACGCCCGCGCCGTACTCATCGTGGAACCCGTGCACCCGGTGTACGACGAGGTCGAGTTCCTGATCGGCAACGACGCTGAGCGGGTCAGCCTCGGTGCCGTGGCACGGGCCATGTTCGACTACCAGGCCGGTGCACTCACCCGGGCGCAGGTCGAAGAGCACTCTCCCACCGTCGACGTGCGGCCGGTGCACTCGGTCACCAAGAACCGCACCGCGATCGATGTGCGGCTGCTGGTCTTCGGCGACGACGACTGCACGGAGTTCACCGGCGAGGCGCTGCACCGGCGCACACTCGTCGATGCCGTTCCGCGGGCCGGGGAGAGCTTCGTCCCCGGGCAGCTGACGGGGTTCTCCGCCCAGCGCACCGTGGTCCACCACGTCGAGCATGCGCCGTTCGCGCAGTATTCCGACGAACCGACCGTCGGGGTGGTGCTGCACCTGTGCGCCGTGGCGGAGTCGGACTCCTGGCGCCGCGAGCGCCAGGGCCGGCTGCGGGCCGACGGCTGGCAGGCCCTGGCCGCGCGGACCTGATCGCTTCTGACGCCGCGGGGACACGTTCGCCACTGCGTGCTGGGCGGAGGCTTGCAGGGAGCCTACGAGCGAACCAATCGCGCGATTGCAATCGAGGCTTCCTTGATCTTGGCGGCCCCTTCTTCACCGCCAGAAGCGACAGCGGCCACAACGCAGTG
>JACMQV010000136.1 GCA_014376815.1 Cryobacterium sp. | reverse complement strand
GCGACTTCACCTGTTCGACCGTGGTGGGCCAGTCGATGTGCGGATCGCTGACCTCGATTCCATAGGTATCCGCCGCCCGCACCTCGCGGATCAGGCGCGCCGCCTTGGCGAGCACTCTCGTTGGCACGCACCCCGTGTTCACGCAGGTTCCACCGAGCCGGTCGGCCTCTGCAACAGCGACCCGGGCTCCCAGCTCCGCGGCCCGGAGTGCCGCGGCCGTCCCGGCCGGTCCCGCGCCGATCACGACGACATCGAAGTGATCGGGGGTGTTTTCGGTCATCGAGTTCTCCACAGGTCGTCACTGCTGATCCCGCCCGAGCGCCGGGCCGAGCGAAATAGTCGGAGGATATGTCTAGCCGACGGTGCTGTGGAGTTACTGACCGCGGCGGGGCGCTGCGGGGATCTCGACAGGCTGGATCGCGGGGATGCTCCGATCACCGTGGTGGTGCGGCTACTCCTCGGTCAGGCCGGCGCGTACCTCGCGGCGGAGCACCTTGCCGACCAGGGAGCGGGGGAGCTCGTCGACCGCCACGATTCGGCGGGGCACCTTGTAGGCCGAGAGCCGGGTGCGGCAATGGGCGCGCAGTGCCTCGACGTCGAGGCCGGCTCCCTCCGCCAGGACGACCGCGGCGACGACATCCTCGCCGCCCTTCGCGCTGGGCAGCCCGACGACGGCGGCGTCGGCGACATCCGGGTAGGACAGCAGCGCCGCCTCGACCTCCGACGGCGAGACGTTGAAGCCGCCGGTGATGATGAGCTCCTTGATCCGGTCGACGACCGTGATGAACCCGTCGGACGACACGCGCACGATGTCGCCGGTGCGCAGCCAGCCGCCCTCGAGCAGCACCTTGGCCGTTTCGCTCGGCTGGTCCCAGTAGCCGGAGAAGACCTGTGGGCCGCGGATGAGCAGCTCGCCCTCCTCCTCGATGCCGCGGTTGACGGTCGGGTCGGCCGGGTCGACGACCCGGATCTCCGTGCTCGGGAACGGCACGCCCACCGTGCCGGGGCGCCGGGTCGGCCCCATCGGGTTGCCGACGGCGATCGGCGAGGCCTCGGTCATGCCGTAGCCCTCGACCAGCAGTCCGCCGGTCGCCTTCTCCCAGCGTTCGACGATCGACACCGGCAGGCTCATCGCGCCAGAAATGGCGAAACGGATGCTGCGCAGGCTCACGTTCTTCTTCTCGGCGGCGCGCACCAGCCGGTCGTAGATCGGCGGAACGGCCGGCATGAACGTGGGTGGGGTGCGGCGGGCCGCCTCCAGCAGCAGTCCCTCGTCGAACTTGGGGAACAACACCAGCCGGGCGCCGGTGGCCATCGCGTAGGTCAGGCACAGGGTCAGCCCATAGGCGTGGAACATGGGCAGCACCGCGTAGAAGACCTCTTCGCCCCGGTGCAGCCCGGGCACCCACGCCTCACCCTGCAGCGCGTTCGCGCGCAGGTTGAAATGGGTCAGGATGGCGCCCTTGGGGGTGCCGGTGGTCCCGCTGGTGTACTGCAGCACGGCCGTGTCGGTGATCCTCGGGCGCGGGTGGTTGTGGCGGAGTTTCCGCGAGTCCACCAGGGTGCGCCAGGCCAGGGCGCCCTTGCCCAGCGGGCCGGCGGTCAACGCGTCGCGGGACTCGCGGGCCTTGGCGACCGGCAGGCGCAGGAGCAGACGCTTGGCGAGGGGCATCGCATCCGTCAGATCGACGGCGATCACCGTGCGCAGCCCCATGTCGGCGGGGAAGTCGGTCACGGTCTTGTAGACCTTGTCCCAGACGATGGCCACGGTGGCGCCGTGGTCCTCGAACTGGTGCCGCAGCTCGCGCTCGGTGTAGAGCGGGTTGTGCTCGACGACGACCGCGCCCAGGCGCAGCACGGCGTAGAAGGCGACCACGTGCTGGGGGCAGTTGGGCAGCACGAGCGCCACCCGGTCACCGGGCTTCACGCCCAGCCGGAGCAACCCGTTGGCCACCCGCGCGATCTGCTCGCCGAGCTGGGCATACGTGGTCGTGGCGCCGAAGAAATCGAGGGCCACGTTCTCACGGAACTGGCGCGCGGACGTCTCGATCATGTCGGAGAGCGTTTCGGTCGGCTCGGTGATCGTGCTCGGCACGCCGGCGGCGTACGAGCCGAGCCAGGGCTTGTTCTCGAAGACGTTCATCGCGCCGACAGCTCTCGCACCAGGGCCGCGACGAAGGCGTCGATGTCGGCTTCCTCGGTGTCGTAGCCGCACATCCAGCGCACCTCGTTGATGGCCGGGTTCCAGTCGTAGAAGCGGAACGAGCCGCGCAGGCGGTCGGCCACCCCGGGCGGGAGCGCCGCGAAGATGGCGTTGGCCTGGGTGGCCTGGGTGAAGGTCAGTCCGGTGATCGACCCGTCGGCGATCCCGGCCTCGAGGGCGGTGCGCAGACGCTGCGCCATGGCGTTGGCGTGGCCGGCGTTCCGCAGCCAGAGGTCGCCGCCGAGCAGGGCGATCAGCTGGGCCGAGATGAACCGCATCTTTGACGCGAGTTGCATGTTCAGTTTGCGCAGGAAGATCAGGCCCGCGGATGCCTCCGGGTTCAGCACCACGACGCATTCGCCGTACATCATGCCGTTCTTGGTGCCGCCGAAGCTGAGCACGTCGACCCCGGCGTCGCGGGTGAAGGCGCGGAAGGGCAGGCCCAGCGAGGCCGCGGCGTTGGAGAGGCGGGCGCCGTCCATGTGCAGCTTCATCCCGTGGGCGTGCGCGTGGTCGGCGATGGCCCGCACCTCGTCCACGGTGTAGGCGGTGCCGAGTTCGGTGGTCTGGGTGATCGACACGACCAGCGGCTGCGCCCGGTGCTCGTCGCCCCAGCCCCAGGCCTGCTCGTCGATGAGCGCGGGGGTGAGCTTCCCGTTCGGGGTGTCGACGGTGAGGAGCTTGATGCCGGCCACCTTCTCGGGGGCGCCCGCCTCATCCGTGTTGATGTGAGCGGTGGACGCGCAGATCACGGCGCCCCAGCGCGGCAGCATCGACTGCAGGCCGATCACGTTCGCGCCGGTGCCGTTGAACACCGGGAAGGCTTCGACGCCCTCGCCGAAGTGCTCGGCGAACACCTGCTGCAGCCTGGCCGTGTAGACGTCCTCGCCGTAGGCGATCTGGTGAGCACCGTTGGCGGACACGATGGCCTCGAGGATTTCGGGGTGGACCCCCGAGTAGTTGTCGGAGGCGAACCCGCGCGAAGAAAGGTCATGGAGTTGAGTCACTCTTCCATCTTCGCGCATCCGTCTGCTCGGTGTTCGATGTCAGCCGCGCAGGGCCTGACGGAACGTGACCCGGGCACCCATCCGCAGCAGGGAGTTGGCGTAGATGCGCGAGCCGAGCAGGATGACCACCAGCGTCGCCGCGAGCAGGATGGCCAGGGAGGCCAGCGGCTCCCACCACAGGGCCGTGCCCAGGAAAATGCGCATCGGCATGCCGACCGGGGCCGAGAACGGGATGTAGGACATGATGGCGAGCGCCGTGGGGTTGTCGTTGAAGAAGATCACCAGGAAATACGGGATCATCACGAGGACCAGCACGGGGGAGGTCGCCGACCCGACGTCCTCCTGGCGGGACACCATCGACGCGGTCGCGGCGAACAGGGCGGCGAGCATCACGAAGCCGCACGCGAAGAACACGGCGAACCAGACGATCGACGGCCCGATGGCGCCCAGCAGCCCGCTCTGGCCGGTCGCGGCCATGCCGATCGCCACCAGCGAGCCGATCGCCAGGATCTGCCCGAAGGCCATCACGCTGTTGCCGACGACCTTCCCGCCGAGCAGGGCCCGCACCGGGATGGTGGTCATCAGGATCTCCACCACGCGGGTCTGCTTCTCCTCAACCACGCTCTGCGCGATGGTCGATCCGAAGGTGATCGCGGACATGAAGAAGACCAGCCCGAAGCCGAGGGCCACCAGGTAGACGAGTCCGCCGCTCTGCGGGGACGGCTCGAGCAGGCTCACGGGCGGGCTCACACTCAGGGCACCCAGCAGCACCAGCGGGGCGGAGTCGAGGGCGATGACGCGCACGCCGAGCGGGGAGACCTCGTCGGTCGCGGGGACGACGGCCGCAGACACCGTGCCGGCGCGGACCAGTGCCTCGGCGGCGTCCACATCGTCCGCCTTCACCGCGGTAAAGGCCTTCGTCTCCGCGAGCACCTGGCCGGCCGCGCCCACTACGGCCACCTTCGGCAGGGTCTGGTTCTGGCTGGCGATGCCGCCGGCGACGACGGAGCCGATCGAGATGAGCAGCAGAATGCCGGTGGAGATCAGGAACGCCTTGCTGCGCAGCCGGGCGACGATCTCGCGGGTGGCGACCAGCCGCACACTCCGGCCGAAGCGGGGCGCCGGATGCTCGGGACGGAGGCGGGCGGTGCCGGTTGCGGCGCCGGCCGCCGTGCCGGGATCGGTTCCGGTTCCGGTTGCGGTGCTCATTTCACGACCTCCCTGAAGATGGCGGCGAGGCTGGGTCGCTGCTGGCTGAAGGAGGCCACCGGTCCGCGATCGACGGCCAGCCGCAGCACGGCCTGGCTGGCGGCGTCCGTGTCGGCCTCGAACACGGCGAGCCCGCCGGTGAGCTCGATCACCGAGATGCCGGGCACGTCCCGGATCCAGCCGGAATCCCCGTCGCAGCGCAACTCGAAGCGGGGACTGCTGTGCTGCTCGCGCAGCTCTTCCCGAGAGCCGTTCGCGCGAATCTGCCCGTCGGCGATGATCACGAGGTCATCGCAGAGGCGCTCGACGATGTCGAGCTGGTGCGAGGAGAACAGCACCGGCGCGCCCTGGGCGGCATAGTCGGAAAGCACCTCCATGACCGCCTCCACCGCGATCGGGTCGAGGCCGGAGAACGGCTCGTCGAGCACGAGGAACTCGGGGTCGTGCACGAGGGCGGCCGCGATCTGGGCGCGCTGCTGGTTGCCCAGCGACAGGGACTGCACCAGGTCGCCGGCGCGCTCGCCGGGGCCGAGGCGCTCGAGCAGTTCGGCGGTGTTGCGGCGCGCGGACGCCGAGCTCAGCCCGTGCAGTCGGGCCAGGTAGACGAGGTGCTCCCCGACCTTCATCTTCGGGTAGAGGCCGCGCTCCTCCGGCATGTAGCCGAATCGGCGGCGGTCGTCCATGGTCAGGGGCGCGCCGTCCCGCAGCACCGTGCCCGAGTCGGCGGAGAGCACGCCCAGGATGATGCGCATGGCCGTGGTCTTGCCGGCCCCGTTGGCGCCGACGAAACCGGTGAGCCGGCCGCCGTCGACGCCGAAACTCACATCGGTCAGCACCGCGCGGGCGCCGTACCGCTTGTTCACGCCCCTGATCTCGAGCATGCCTACCCCTCCGTAGCCTGTCCCGACCACGTTAGCGGCCCACCCCGGCACACGTCCTGTACCCGCGCCCGTTCCCGCGCCGTTCCGCGCCCAACTGTGCCCCAATCGGACAACTGTTCCCGGCGTGACGGCAACAGTTGTCCGCTCGGGCAACAGTCAGTGACTCACGATGTCGGCGGGGCCAGGAGAATGCGGGTGTTGTTGACGGATGCCGCCGGCACGTCCCACAGACCCACGACCTCGGCCGCGAGGGTGGCTTCGAGCCCGTCGAGGGCCCGCACGACGAAGATGACCGCCGCGGCATCCGTGCCCGCCTTCGCGAAGCCCTGGCCGACCGCGCGGGTCCAGGTCTCCGCGGCGGCCTTCGCCGCGGCATAGTTCGCGCCGCCCGGGGCGGGCTTGTCGACCGACACCGACGACACGATCGCCAGCCGGCCGGCCGGGGAGGCCAGCAGGTCGTCGTTGAAGGCACGGGTGGTGTTGCGCAGGGTCGCGACGACATGACCGTGCAGGAAGTCCCAGTCCTCGTCGTTCTGGCCGGCCAGGCCGCCGCCGCCGCGCCAGCCGCCGACCAGGTGGATCAGGCCGTCGATCGGGCCGGCGTCGGCCCGAACGGCGTCGGCGAGGGAGGTGACCGCGGCGAAGTCGCCGAGGTCAGAGCGGTACGTGAGCAGGCCGGGCAGGTCACGGCGCATGCCCTGGAGGCGCACGTCGTTGGAGCCGACCGCGATCACGCGGGCGCCGGCATCCGTCAGCGCGGTCGCCACGGCGCGGCCGGCCGCGCTGGTCGCACCGGCGATGAGCACGGTGCGACCGGCCACGGCGCGGCCGACGTCGCTGCCCGGGGTGTCAGTCACGCCCGGTGAGTCCGGCCGTCGACTCGATCACGGGCTTCATCTTCTTGTCGAGCGCCTCGAAGAACATCGACAGCGGGAACTCGTCGTCCAGGACCAGGTCGGTGTACCCCTTCGGCGGGCCGGCCAGCACCTCCAGCGGCAGGCCGCGCGACCATTGCGAGGCCGGGTTGGGCGTGAGCGTCTCGGCGATCATGTCGTAGGCGGCCAGCCAGTGGGACTTCTTCGGCCGGTCGATCGACGCCCAGTAGAGGTCGTCGATCTGCTTTCCGAGCGCGATCACCACGTCGGGCACGGCGTCCCAGTCGAAGGTGAGGGCCGTGTCGGTCCAGTGCAGCGCGTGGTGCTGGTGCATCCACGCGAACAGCAGCTGCCCGCCGAGGCCGTCGTAGTTGCGCACCCGGCTGCCGGTGATCGAGAACCGGAAGATCCGGTCGAAGATCACGCCGTACTGCACCAGTTTCGCGTGCTTCCGCGCCTCCGGGCTGGCGCTCTCGTCGCGTTCGATCGTGACCGATTCGCGGAACGCGGTCAGGTCGCAGCGCAGTTCCTCGAGGGAATAGAGGAAGAACGGCATCCGCTGCTTGATCATGAACGGGTCGAATGGCAGATCGCCGCGCATGTGCGTGCGGTCGTGGATGAGGTCCCACATGACGAACATTTCCTCGGTGAGGTGCTGGTCGTCGAGCAGCGCCGCGGCGTCCTCCGGCAGCTTGAGACGCGTGATCTCGGCGGCGGCGCGCACGACCCGGCGGAACCGGGCCGCCTCGCGGTCGGCGAAGATCGCACCCCAGGTGAAGGTGGGGATCTCGCGCATCGCCACCGTCTCGGGGAAGAGCACGGCGGAGTTGGTGTCGTAGCCGGGCGTGAAATCGAGGAACCGGATCGGCACGAACAACTTGTTCGTGTACTCCTCCTCCAACTCGTCGATGAACGCCGGCCAGATGACCTCGATCAGTACGGCCTCGACCAGGCGGTTCGCGCTGCCGTTCTGCGTGTACATCGGGAACACGACCAGGTGACGGATGCCGTCGGCCCGGTTCTGCTGGGGCTGGAATGCCATCAGGGAGTCGTAGAAGTCCGGCAGGCCGAAGTCCGCGCCGCGCCAGCGCTCGAAGTCCCGGACCGAGGCCGCGAGGTAGGCGGCGTCGTGCGGGAACAGCGGCGCGAGCAGGTCGATGGCGGCGCAGATCACGTCGACGTGGGCCGCGGCATCCGCGTGCGCGTCGGTGTTCGGGATCGAGCCGTCCTGTACCTGGCTGGCCTGCAGCGCCGTGGCGGCTGACTTGAGGCGGTGCCAGGCCGGGTGGGTGGCGACATCCTCGAGAACCTCGGGCTCTCCGATTAGTGCGTCCTGCGCAACGTAATTCGACATGGGAACCTCCCGTCCTTCGTGAGTGCCGCGGGTGCGGCGTGGGGCGGCGCCAGCGTCAGCGCCAAGGTCCAGAGTAGCTGGAGCCGACCGGCTTTTTCTTGCGACTTCTCGCAACGAATCGCCGCTTCGTCGGCCTCACCGCGACGAAAATCACCGTTCCGGTCGAGAGTGCCCGTCGCGCCGGTCACTCTCGACCGGAACGGGCACTGTCGGGCGGCTGCCGCGGACCATGCTCAGCTACGCCACCGAACACCTCGACCCGGAGCTGCGTGCCCGCTACCGGGCGGTGGTCCGCCTGCCATAGCCCGGCCCAGCGCCGCGCGCTACTCTCGCAGCAACCCGAGTCGAGGAGCAGCCCGATGGACTTTGAGCAGGTGATCTCGGCGGTGATTCGGGTCGTCGAGGCGGCCGGCGCGGCCATCATGGTGCTCGGCGGGGCGGCGGCGGTCATCGCCGCCGTGCCGGCCGTGCTGCGCGCCGACGCCCGGCAGGGCGCCTACGGCGCGCTGCGCCGAAATCTCGGCCGGGCCATCCTGCTCGGCCTCGAGGTGCTGATCATCGCGGACATCATCCGCACGATCCTCGTGGATCCGACCCCGCAGAGCGTGCTGGTCCTGGGCGCGATCGTGGTGATCCGGGTGCTGCTCAGCTTCTCCCTCGAGGTGGAGATGGACGGAGTCTGGCCCTGGTCCCGGTGGCGTCTGGCCGGGGAAAGGAACGGTGCCGCAGGTCGCGACTGACACGCCGGCTTACGTCGAATCGCCGGTCGATTCCCGGATTGTCAGACGGCTGGGCAGGAGGGGAGAGGCGCTGGTGGAGTCCCGACCCTGGATCAGCGCAGTGAGCAGCGCGGCGGCGGCCCGACCGAGCTTCCGGGCGGGCAGCTCCACGCTGGTCAGGCTCGGCTGGCTCATCGCGGAGTAGGGCAAATCGTCAAAACCTGCCACCGCGAGGTCTTCGGGAACCCGCACTCCCAGCGACTGGGCCGCCTGCAGCACGCCGTAGGCGTGGGTGTCCGTCGCGCAGACCACAGCCGTGACGCCGGCGCGGTCCCAGGCCGGCCAGACCTTCCTGAATTCCTCGGCGGCCGAACCGACGTCGATCGTGCTGCGGGCGCGGGGGGAGCCGGGTCGGGTCATCCCGCGACTCTCGGCCTTGGCCAGAAATGCCGTCCGCCTGAGTTCGAAGGTCGGCGCGGCAGTGACGCTGTCGAGGTAGCCGACGTGGCGGTGGCCGCGTTCTGCAAGATGAACGGCAAGTGCTTCGGCGCCGTGCACGACATCGAGGTTGACGGCCGGGGCGAAGTTCTGCGTCCCGGGAGCGTCCAGAAGCACGATCGGCACGTCGGCGCCGAGGTAGCGCATGAGCTGTGGGCTCGGGGCGTCGATCAGTAGCCCCGCCGGCCGGAAGGCGAGCAGTTCCCGCACGTTTTCTTCTCGGGGCATCTGGCCGGAGTCGGTGACGGACAGGAGCAGCTGGTAGGACGACCCGAGAGACTCCCGCACCCCGGTGATGACCCGGGCGAAGAATGGATTCGATATGTCCGGGGCGACCAGGATGACGAAGTTGCTCGATCCGGTCGCCAGTGAGCTGGCGACGCGGTTGACCACGTAGTTGAGATCGGCGATGGCGCCTCGTACCCGGGCGACGGTTCCCGCCGACACTCGGCCCCCGGTCTTGCCGCTGGCGACCAATGACACCGTGGCAACGGAAACTCCGGCTCGATCGGCGACCATGGCAGCCGTGACGCGCGGCGGGTGACCGGGGATCTCGCTGGCTGCGCCGGGGATGGCCATGAGCCAATGGTACCGGGCGGGCTCCCCGTCGGCTGCGCACGTCTCCCCGACGTCAATCGTTTGACGCCTCAGCCGATCAGCGCTTGACGATAAGCAAGTTAAGCGTTTGACTTCGGCGTTATCGAAGCGCAGGATACGAGTGAGCACGCTGCAGCCGCCACAACCCAAGGGTGGGCAACGTCCCCAATGAAGTGGAGCACCATGCCTAAAAAGATCATTCTCGACTGTGACCCCGGCCACGATGACGCGATCGCGATCCTCCTCGCTCACGGCAGTCCCGAAATCGACTTGCTGGCCGTCACGACCGTCGTGGGAAACCAGACGCTCGAGAAAGTGACTCGCAACGCACTGGCCGTGGCCCGGATCGCCGGCATCACGGATGTGCCGTTCGCGGCGGGCTGTTCCCGCCCTCTCGTGCGGGAGATCGAAACCGCCCCGTCCATCCACGGTGAGTCAGGGCTTGACGGACCGGCTCTACCGGAGCCGACCCTGGCGCTGGACCCGCGCCACGCGGTCGACCTGATCATCGACCTCGTCATGGCCCACGAACCGGGCACGATCACCCTCGTGCCCACGGCCGGCCTCACGAACATCGCCATGGCCGCGCGCAAGGAACCGCGAATCGTAGGCCGCGTCAAGGAAGTCGTCCTGATGGGCGGAGGCTGCCATGTGGGCAACTGGAGCGCGGTCGCGGAGTTCAACATCATCGTCGACCCGGAGGCGGCGCACATCGTCTTCAACGAGAAATGGCCGGTCGTCATGGTCGGACTGGACCTGACCCACCAGGCTCTCGCGACACCGGCGGTTGCCGCGCAGATCGCCGACGTGGGCACCGGGCCGGCCCGATTCGTCGGCGAACTGCTGGAATTCTTTGGAGAAACCTATCGGGATGTGCAGGGTTTTGACTCGCCGCCGGTGCACGACCCGTGCGCGGTCGCCTATGTCATCGACCCGAGCATCGTCTCCACGCGGAAGGTCCCCGTCACCGTCGAACTGACGGGCACCCACACCCTGGGGATGACCGTCGCCGATTTCCGCGCCCCAGCTCCCGCTGATTGCACGACTTCTGTGGCGGTCGCCCTCGATACCGAGCGCTTCTGGAACCTGATCACTGATGCTCTGGTGCGGATTGGAGACGTTGAGTCATGACCGCGACCCTGACGCCCTCGTCCACACCGTCTTCCACGCCCACGGGCACCCGCACGACCGTCAACACGGCTGCGTTGATGACCGCGCTCCTGGCCGCGTGCGTCGCCTTTCAACTCAACGCGAGCATGCTCAGCCCGGCCCTGGTCACCATGGGAGACGAGCTGGGAGCCGATCAGGCCGCCATCGGCCTATCCCAGACCTGGTTCTTCACTGCGGCCGCATTGTTCTCCCTGGTGTTGCCGCGCCTGAGCGATATCGTCGGCCGGAAGAGGATCCTGCTGGGCATGATGGCCCTGATGGGTGTCGGCTCCGTGGTTGCGGCCATGGCGCCGGATGTGACGTGGTTGTTCGTCGGCCGCATCATTCAGGGCGTCAGTGGGCCCACGGTTCCGCTCTGCCTGATCATGCTCCGCTCCGCCATCTCCAATCCGCGTAAGTACGGGACCCTGATGGGCTTCGTCGCGGCGGTCAATGGGGGGATTGCCGGAATCGACTCCTTCGCCGGAGGCTATCTCGCCGAACACTTCGGCTTCAGGAGCATCTTCTGGCTCATGGTCGGCTTTTCGGTGGTTGCCCTGGTTCTGGTCCTGTTCCTGGCCGTCGAATCACGGCCCGCAGCGGGAACCCGGATGGACTGGCTTGGCGCGTTCTGCATCGTCGTGGCTGTCGGGGCCGTCCTGACCGCGCTGAACGAGGCTGCGACCCTGGCCAGCGGCTTCTCGGCGGGCACCCTGGCCCTTGCCATTGGGCTGATCGCGGTTTCTGCCGCGGCATTCGCCGCCTTCTGGTCGGTGGAGAAGAACGGGAGAGAGCCGATGGTGCAGATCGTTCACCTTCGTCGGAGATCCACCTGGGCGCCCTTGCTGACGACCACCCTCGCCATGACCGGCATCTTCGCGGTCATCAACGGCATCGTGCCGGCGTACGTTCAGGCCGCCGCCCCGGGGTTCGCGGTGAATCCCACCCAGATGGCGCTCATGATCCTCACCCCTTATGCACTCCTGGGCTGGCTCGTCGGCCCGTTCAGCGGTCGTCTCGCACCCACGTTCGGCTACACGAGGATGCTCCGCATCGGGCTGGGTGGAAGCGCCCTCGCGCTGGCTGTCATCGGAATCGGCGGGCTCGGCAGCCTGCCGCTGATGATCGTCGGCGCGGCCCTGCTCGGCATTCTCTACGCCGGCACGGCAAACATCATGCTCAATGGGCTTGGCGTGGTTCTATCCCCACCCGGGAACCCGGGTTTTCTGCCCGGAATGAACGCGGGGGCCTTCAACCTCGGCGCCGGCCTGAGTTTCCTGGTGCTCCCGTCAACCCTGGCCGTGGTGAGTGCCTCCACCGACACGCAAACCTCGTATTTCGTGGTGGTCGCGGTCGGGTTCGTGCTGACTCTGGCCTCGCTAGCGGCATCCTTCCTCATCCCGAAGCCCGTCACAGCAGAAGTCCCGGCCTGATCGGCGGTTCCTGCCGGGTCTACTTCGGCGCGGTGACCGCCCGCAACCGCCAGAGCGAGGTCGTTTCCTTCGACCGGGCCGCGTGCAGGGGGTCGGCCGCGTCGGTCGCGCGGCGGTGCACCGGCTTGGTGTCCAGGCGGGCCACGACCTCCAGGCCGGCGTCCTCGATCAGGTCGAGGAGTGCACCGCGGGAGCGGAGGCCCAGGTGCTCGGCGATGTCGGAGAGGACGAGCCAGCCTTCGCCGGCCGGCTCGAGGTGGTCGGCCAGCCCGGCCAGGAAGCCCCGCAGCATCCGGCTGTCCGGGTCGTAGACGGCGAAATCGGTGGCGGTGACGGCGGAGGCGGGGATCCACGGCGGGTTGCAGACCACCAGGTCGGCGCGCCCGGCCGGGAACAGGTCGGCCCGGGCGATGTCGACGGAACCGGCCAGGCCGAGCCGGGCGACGTTTTCGCGCGCGCAGGCCAGGGCCCGGGGCTCCTGGTCGGTGCCGACCACGTGACGGATGCCACGGCGGGCGAGCACGGCCGCGAGCACTCCGGTGCCGGTGCCGATGTCGAACGCGGTGCCGGTGGGCCCGGCGGCGGCGTCCGGCAGCGGGGCCGTGTTGACCAGGTCGAGGTACTCGCCGCGCACGGGGGAGAAGACGCCGTAGTGCGGGTGGATGCGCGCGCCGAGAGCCGGCACGTCGACGCCGGTGGTGCGCCACTCATGCGCCCCGATCACGCCGACCAGTTCGCGCAGGGCGGTCACCGAGGCATCCGTCGCCGGGCCGTAGGTCTCGGTGCAGGCCTGCCGCACATCGGGGGCGCGGCGCAGCGGCACCGTGTAGTCCGACTCCAGCGGCACCAGCACCAGGCCCAGCAGCTGAGCCCGGCGCAGCGCCTCCGACCGGTACCGCCGGAACGCGGCGGCCAGGTCCGTGGTGGGCGTGTGCCGGCCGCGATCGACCCGGCGGGCGAGGGCGCTGAGCAGCTGGCGGGCGCCCTGGAAGTCGCCCCGCCAGAGCATGCCGGTGCCGTTCTGCGCGAGGCGATAGGCGGCATCCGCGGTCATCGTGTCGTCGGCGATCACGATGCGTTTCGGCGGAGCCCAGTTGCTCTCGGAGTGCCAGAGCGCCGACCGGGGCTGCCCGGCCTCCTGCCAGGTGATGCGGGCGGGCGCGGTGGCGGCTGTGGGCCTGGTGTTGCTCATGGGTTCCATCCTCGTGCTCTGATGCGCCGAGTTCGACCGTTGCGGTCGAGTTCGCGTGGTGTGCCGGTCGAACTCGACCGGAAGTGGCGAACTCGGCGGGGGTGGGGCCGGGATCAGGATCGGAGGTGCCGGCGCGCGGGCGATCCGCCCAGGGGCGGGTCGGGGGTGGGGGCGGGGTCAGCGCAGCGCGGGCATGACCTCGCGCTCGAACAGCTCGATGCCGGAGCGGTCGTAGGCCGCCTCGGGGAAGTAGTGGATGGCGTAGCCGAGGCCGCGTTCCTTCATGCCGTGCAGGCGCCGGGCGATCTGCTCGGGCGTGCCGACGCCCGCCGCGGTGCCGCTGCGGTACTCGGCCATGAACGATTCCGCGCCGTCCTCGCCGAGGTAGGGCGTGACCCGGGCCTGGATGGCGTCGAGGCGCTGCGCGACTTCGGCCTCGGTTGCGCCGATCACGGTGTTGTAGTTCGCGGAGCGGGTGATGGCGTCGAAGTCGGTGCCGACGGCGGCGCAGTGCGCCTGGAGCAGATCGCTCTTGTACGTGAAGCCCTCGGGCGAGCCGTCGAAGTTGGTGTAGTTCGCGTACTTCGCCGCGATCTTCAGGGTGACCTTCTCGCCGCCGCCGGCGATCCAGATCGGGATGCCGCCCGGCTGCAGCGGAAGCGGCCGCACGATGGCGCCGTCCACCTGGTAGTGCTGCCCGTCGAGGGTGGCCGTGCCGGTCGTCCAGGCCTGGCGCATGATCTGCACGCCCTCGTCGAGGCGGGCCAGTCGCTCGCCGGCGCGCGGGAAGCCGTAGCCGTAGGCGCGCCACTCGTGCTCGTACCAGCCGGCGCCGATGCCCATCTCGACCCGCCCGCCGGAGATGATGTCGATGGTCGCAGCAACCTTCGCCAGGTGGGCGGGGTTGCGGTAGCTGATGCAGGTGCACATCTGGCCGAGCCGCACCCGGGAGGTGGTCGCGGCGAACGCGCTCATCAGCGTCCAGGCTTCGTGGGTGGCCTCCTCGCTGGGCACCGGCACGGTGTGGAAGTGGTCGTAGACCCAGATCGATTCCCAGTCGCCCGCGTCGGCGTGCGCCGCGAGGCCGCTCATGGCCGCCCACTGGTCGGCAGGGTCGATGCCGACCAGGTCGTGACGCCAGCCCTGGGGTATGAAGAGTCCAAATCGCATGAATTCGAGCCTACGCGCCACGCCGCCCCACTGATCCGTTTGCGCCGGGCAGCCGAGACCCGGGAGGATCAACCTCATGAAGTTCGTTCTGGCCCCCGACTCGTTCAAGGAATCCATGTCCGCGGCCGAGGCTGTCGCCGCCATGGAGCGGGGCGTCCGGACCGTGTTCCCCGACGCGGAGTGCGTGGGCCTGCCGATGGCTGACGGCGGCGAGGGCACCGTCGACGCGCTCGTGGCCGCCCGCGGCGGTGCGCTCGTGGATGCGGCGGCCCAGGATGCGCTCGGCCGGTCGCTCGTCGCCCGGTACGGTTACGTGGCCGACGAACGGCTGGCGATCATCGAGATCGCGGCTGCGGCGGGCATCCAGCTCATCGACCCGGCCGACCGGGACCAGCGGATCGCGAGCACGTTCGGCGTGGGGCGGTTGATCACCGATGCGCTGGACCGGGGCGCGCGCCGGTTCGTGATCGGGCTGGGCGGCTCCGTGACCACCGATGGCGGCGCCGGGATGCTGCACGCCCTCGGCGCACAGCTGTTCGACGCCGACGGCCGGGACCTCCCCGGCGGGGGCGCGGCGCTGGCGCGGCTGGCCCGGATCGACCTGGCCGGATTCGACCCTCGACTGCTCGACGCGACGTTCGAGATCGCCAGCGACGTGACCAACCCGCTGCTCGGCGCCGAGGGCGCCGCCGCCGTCTTCGGTCCGCAGAAGGGCGCGGACGACGAGACGGTGCGTGAGCTCGACGCGGCCCTCGCCGTCTACGCCCGGGTGCTGGCCGAGGCCACCGGGCGCGACGTCGCGGGGCTGCCCGGTGCCGGTGCGGCGGGCGGGCTCGGCGCGGCCTTCCTGGCCTGCTTCGATTGCCGGCTGCGGCGAGGAATCGACGTGGTCATGCAGGCTGCCGGCCTCTCTGCACGGATGGCCGGGGCCGCCTACGTCTTCACCGGCGAGGGCAGCCTCGACGCCCAGACCCTCGGTGGCAAGACCCCGCTCGGGGTGGCCGAGGTCGCCGTGAGCGCCGACGTGCCGGTGATCGCGTTCGCCGGGCGGATCGGCGACGGCGCCGAGGCCCTCTACGACCACGGGTTCAGCGCCCTGGTGCCGATCGTGGCGGGGGTCGGCGACCTGCCGCAGGCGCTCAGGGACGGCCCGAAGAACCTCGAGCGGGCCGTCGCGACGGTCTGCCGCCTCCTCGCGCTGAGGCGCTGAGGCACTGAGACGCTGAGCGCCCGGCGCCGGGACGGGTTGCTGCTTCGAACCGCTTCCGGCGCCGTTCTTCCTGGCGCTGGCCGTGCTGACCGTCGTGTACCTGGTGATGGTGGAGTTCACCAAGGTCTTCTTCTACGCCCGGGTGGCCGTGCCGTCCATCCCGGTGCGACGGAGAACGCCGAACCACCGGATCAGCCGCCGGGCGGCGCCGTTCAGCGTGGCCGAACCCCGGAACAACCGGAATCGGGGAGCGGGCTAGGTTCCGCCTTCGCTCGCGAGCCGGACCGCAGCCGCCAGCGCGGCGTGGGCGTCGAGATACCGGCCGCCCACCGGGTCGGGCCGGCCGGCGGCGTCGAAGCGATAGACCAGCGGATGCCCGGTGGGCAGGTTCAGGTCGCGGATCTGCCGGTCGTCCAGGTCGTCGAGAACCGCGCACAGGGCGCGCAGGGAGTTGCCATGCGCGATCACGAGCACCGTCTGGCCCAGGTCGAGCAGCGGCGCGACGCGCTCGGTGAGGACGGCGCCGACCCGCCCGATCACGTCGATCAGAGCCTCGGTGCGGGTCAGGGCCGCCGGGGGAAGGCCGCGGAACAGGGCCGAGCCGGCGAAGCCGTCGTAGAGCGCGTCGCTCATCGGAGGCGGGGCCGCGTCCACGGAGCGGCGCCAGGCCACGAACTGCTCCTCGCCGAACTCGGCCCGCACATCGTCCTTGGAACGGCCGGTCAGGGCGCCGTAGTTGCGCTCGTTCAGCCGCCAGTCCGAGTCGAAGCCGGCCAGCGGGCGGGCGAGGCCGTCGGCGACGATCGCGGCGGTCTGGCGGGCACGCGCCAGCGTCGACGTGAGGAGGGTGACCGGGGCCGGGGGATCGTTGCCGGGCTCGGGACGTAGCTCGGCCGACAGCGCCAGGTTCAGCAGGTCGGTCGCCGCGTGGGCCTCGAGGATTCCCCGCTTCGACAGCGGCGCATCCAGCACGCCCGTGAACAGCCCGGCGGCGTTCGCGGTGCTCTCGCCGTGCCGCAGCACGATCAACACCCCGGCTTCGCGCACCGTAACCAGCCCTGTTCGAGTCTCAGTCGGCCAGCCACGGATGCCGCGGTCCAACCCGTCGCGCCGTCATCCCGTCGCGAACCCTCAGATTACAGCCTCGCCGCAACCCGCGTCCGGTCGCGAGAGCGCACGATGTGCCCCTTGAGCAGGACCATGGGGGCAGATTGTGCGCCCTCGGGGGAGTGGTGCTCACGGAGGGGGAGTCGCGGGGGCCGCGGGAGTCGCGTGGGGAACAGGGGCCGGCTTAGAAGCCGAAGTCGCCGCCGAAGTCTCCGCCGAAGTCGCCGCCGCCCGAGGAGTCACCGCCGCCCGAGTCACCGCCGCCGGAGTCGCCCCCCGAGGCATCCGTCGACCCGGAATCCATGGGCAGGAAGGCACTGACCAGGGCGGAACCGATCACGTAGCCGGCGACGGTGCCGAGCAGCGAGCTGCCGACCATGCTGCCGAAACTCGGGCCGCCCTGGCCCGGGCCGCCCTGGTTGCCGAAGCTGCGGGTGAGGGTGCCGGGCTGCCGCAGTTCCGCCCGCGTGGCCGCCTGGGCCAGCGCGGGCGGCTCGGCGTTGGCCGGGCGTTCGCTCGCGGGGACGCTCTCGCTGAGCTGGCGGAACAGAAGGTCCCGCTGCTCATCGGTGAGTTTGCTGAAGGCTTCGGTGTGCACCTGCTCGATCGTCTCGGGCGGGGCCGTTCGAAGCAGGTACTGATAGCGCTCCACGGCGATCTCATCGTCGGTGCGCTGGGGCGCCGGGGGCGCCTGGGGTGCGCGGGGCTGCTGGCGTTGCGGCTCCGGTTCGGTGCCGAAGAGGCGGTCGAAGAATCCCATGGTGTGCTCCTTGGCTCGAGGTGGTGAGTCGGCGACTTCCACGATCCCATCCGTCGCTGAGTGGCGGCTGGAACTCGCCGGCCCGGATGCGTGGCGCCGGCCGAGTCGGCATCCGGCGTACTACGCGGGCCTCTACTTCTTGGGATGATTGGTCCATGAGTCGAACCGTGTCCGGAGCCCGCGTGCTGATCACCGGCGCAGCCATGGGGATGGGCCGCCTCTACGCGGAGCGGGCCGTCGCCGAAGGAGCCGAGGCCGTGATTCTCTGGGACCGTGACGCGGCGGCGCTCGCCGTGACCGCCGCCATCCTGACCGAACGCTCCGCCGGCCGCACCCTCGTGGCCCCTTTCGTCGTGGACATCGCCGACCTGGGTGCAATCGCGCAGACCGCACAGCGGGTGCGCATCGAGGTGGGCAACCCGGACATCGTGATCAACAACGCAGGCATCGTGCGCGGCTCGTTCTTCTGGGAGCACGACAACGGCGACGACACTCGGCCGACCATGCAGATCAACGCGCTCGCGCCCATGTACATCACCCGGGAGTTCCTGCCCTCGATGATGAACAACCCGGGCCGGGAGTCCCGGATCGTGAACATCGCCTCGGCGGCCGGACTGCTGTCGAACCCGCGGATGAGCGTGTACGCGGCGTCCAAGGCGGCCCTGATCGGCTGGAGCGACTCGTTGCGACTGGAGCTCGTGCAGCAGAAGCACGGTCACGTGAAGGTCACCACCGTGAGCCCGAGCTACATCTCCACCGGCATGTTCGAGGGAGCGCGCGGGCCGCTGCTGACCCCCCTGCTGACCCCGGAATACGTGGTCGACCGGGTGTGGCGGGCGATGCTCGCCGGTCGGCCGATGCTCACGATGCCGTGGACCGTCGGGCTCTCCACGATCCTCCGTGGAGTGCTGCCACTGCCGCTGTGGGACGCCGTGGCGGGCCGCATCTTCGGCGTCTACGGCTCGATGGATGCGTTCACCGGGCGCGCCCGGCCGTAGCCCCAGCCCCCGCCACGCGCCCCGAACTGGGGTCCTCGTTTAGGGGGACATGGATGCCCTCTTCGCCTACCTTGAAAGTAGGGCTTTACGCCGACGACGGCAGCTTCGGCATCCCCCGTCGGCGAAGAGATCCCGCCGGTGCGAGGTCGCCCGGCCAGCCGGCACACCGGGGGACAGGACCAGATTTCTGATGGACGCAGCGTCGCACGGACTCGTGCTCGATCGCGGCCGCACGCACGCTTTCGGGCGGCCCCCCGGGGTGGCGGAAGGCATCCGGTGGCTCTTCCTCTGGCTGGCCGTGGTCTCGGTGGCGCTCACGCTGCCCGGGGTGCTGGTCACCGCCCGTGGCGGGCTCCTGGTGCTGGCGCTGGCCGCCGTTCTGGCTCTCACCGCCTCCTGGGTCTTCGGCTATCGCAGCAAAACGGCGCCCGTCTGGCTGGACATCGTCGACGCGGTCGCGATCATCGGGATCGCGCTGGCTTCTCCCCAGCCGGAGTCGGTGGTGATCGTCGTGTTCGGGGCGCTCTGGTTCCGCAGCCTGTACGGTTCCGCGTGGCAGGCACTGCTCCGGGTCTGCCTCTACGCGGTCGCCATGGGGTCACTCTTCGCGCTGTGGCCGGTCGTGTTCGGGACGGCGGTGCGAACCGAGCCCGGCCTCTACCTGGCGGTGCTGCCGACCCTGTTCTTCACCGTCGTCATCGCCCGGCAGCTGGGCAAGTCCCTCGTCGCCCGGGACCAGAGCATCGGCCGCGACCGGGTGCTGGCCGCGACCGGTTCGCAACTGCTCGGCGCGACCGACCCGGAGGCGATCATCGCCCTGGCCTGGAAAGCGTCGACCGAGTTCTGCGCCGCCACTCCGGGGCTGCGTCTGCTCCGTGTCCTCGCGGACGGGTCGGCTCTGCGCGTCGAGGGAACCGCCGGCTCTTTCCGCACCGCGCCGACCCGGTTGACCGCCGAGGTGCTGTTCACTCGACCGGGGTCCTCCTATGCACGCATCCTCGACCCGGCGCCCCTCAACGCCGCAGTCGGCACGCCCGTGATGTGGGAGTGCCTGGCCTTCGAGGGCCGCGATCACCGGGGCTGGC
The DNA here is from genome assembly GCA_014376815.1 of Cryobacterium sp. Lineage (GTDB taxonomy): Bacteria > Actinomycetota > Actinomycetes > Actinomycetales > Microbacteriaceae > Cryobacterium. Next base: position 14,927 of record JACMQV010000136.1, on the reverse strand, counting down.
TGCTGGTCGGCGCCCCCAAACGGATGCCCGCCGAAGTGCTCCTCTCCGTGCGGGGCCTGGTCGCCCAGGTGGCCCTGGCCATCCGCACCAGTGACGCCCACCGGGACCTGACCACGCTGGCCCGCACGGACTCGCTGACCCTGCTCGACAACCGGTCGTCGTTCCTGACCGGGCTGGCCGAGACCCTCGCCGAGGCCGGTTCGCGCGAAACGCAGGTTCTGTTCCTCGACCTCGATGACTTCAAGGACGTCAACGACGCCCTCGGCCACGGCGCCGGCGACGCCCTGCTGGTGGATGTGGCCGCCCGACTGCTGCGCTGCTCCCGGCCGACAGACCTCTGCGCCCGCCTCGGCGGCGACGAATTCGCGGTGCTGCTGCGGAACACGACCCCGGAGGCCGCGGCGTCGGTGGCCCAGCGAATGGTGGAGGCCATCAACGCGCCCTTCCTGCTCGGCGGAGCCGGCGGGCGCTCCGTGCAGGTCGGCGCCAGCATCGGCGTGGCGACCGCCGCCCCCGGCGTCGACGTCGAGGGGCTGGTGCACCGGGCCGACGTGGCGATGTACGCCGCCAAGGCGCGGGGCAAGAACCGGGTGGAGTTCTTCACCCCCGGGCTGCTCCACACGGACCGGGACCTCACGGCCCGCTCCTGACCGTCAGGCGTCCAGGCGTTTTCTTGTCCTGCTACACTGCCCGAACAATCGCCCGAGGTGCCGGAATGGCACTGAAATGAGTGACATGCGCTTCGTATTGGCACAGATAGACAGCGCGGTGATGGCTGCTCTGACCCCGGAGCGGCGCATGCGACTTCAGCAGCTGCGCACCCTCCGCATCGGTTTCTTGACCTTGCACGGGATTTTCTTCTTCACCCTTCTGCCGACCATCCTCACCGGCCGCGTTCTCGGCGATTTGCCGTTGTACCGCATCTGGGCCGGTCTCGGTCTCAACCATCAGGTGTGGCAGGGGATCAGTGCCGAATGGGTTTACCCGATCGGAGCGTTGCTCCCGATCACCTTGGCCGGTCTGGGCGGCCCCCTCGTGTATCAACTCGTCTGGTTTCTGATGACTGCGCTGCTCAATGGTGTCGCGGTGGCGGTTCTCACCGGCGGCGGCCGCCGGAGCAGCGGGTACAAGGCCGCCTGGCTGTGGCTGCTGTTCAGCTTCCTTCTCAGCCCGGTGGGGTTGCTGCGCCTCGAAGGACTCACCGCACCCCTTGTCATCGCCGGGCTGGTGCTCCTGGCAACGAGGCCCGCGCTCGCCGGTGTCCTCCTCAGCGCGGCCACCTGGATCAAGGTCTGGCCCGCCGCCGTACTCCTGGCTGCCGTGGCCGTCTCACGGCGGCGAATCACCGTTGTCCTCGCGGGGGCGGCCGTCACGGCGGCCGTCACGGCATTCGTCTGGTTGATGGGCGGACTGAAGTTCCTCACCGGATTCGTGACCATGCAATCCGACCGCGCCCTGCAGCTGGAGGCCCCGGTCACGACCCCCTGGGTCTGGCTGGCCGCGATGGGGCATCACCGGACCGCCATCTACGAGAACCTGGCCATCTCCACCCGGGAGGTCACCGGGCCCGGAACCGCCGCGGTCGCCGCCCTCATGACCCCGGTGATGTTTGCCGCCGTGCTCGGGATCTTCGTTCTCGTGGTTCTGGCCCGCCGACGGACACAGGATGCTCCGGCCCTGCTTCTGATCGGGGCGCTCGCCCTCGTGAGTGCGTTCGTGGTTTTCAACAAGGTCGGCTCACCGCAGTACATGCTCTGGATCGCACCGATCGTCACGGTCGGGGTGGCTCAGGACTGGTGGCGGTGGCGCGTCCCTGCTTATCTCACGGTTCTGATCGCGCTGCTCACAACCTTGATCTTTCCGATCTTCTACCTCCCCCTGATCGACGGTGATCCCTTTGCCGTGCTGCTGCTGACCGGGCGGAATCTGCTTCTCCTGGTGCTGTTCGGCTGGTCGGTCCGGGTGTTGTGGGGCCTGGCGCGTGGCACCGAAGCGGTCCGCGTGCCCGAACGCGAACGCGACCGCGAAAGCGAGCGTCGGCTGCAGCGCGACCTCCGACCCGACTGACCCGGTTCCCTGGCGGGTGAACCTCATCATCTAGCCCGGGGGAGGGCCGGGGCCCGGAACGCAAATTTTTCTTGTTGCCCGCCGTGAGCAAATCGTGACTGCGCGCGCCCGGAGTCTGGGCAGGCTGCCGCACCCGTTGACTGCTGGGTGAGCACGCTGCCCCAGAGGTGAAATCCGGCCTGCTTCGGCACGATTCTGCCTCTTGAGATGGCCGGGCTCGGTGTGTATTCTCAATCCTCAAATCTCTCGATTGGCTTCTATGCTTGAACATGACAAAACCTCACGACGACGTGAAGGTGTGAGCGTGACCGAGCTTTCTCCGACCGCCTGGCGGGCCACCCAATGAGCTCACCGGCCGAGGATTCGAGGTCCGGGGGATCGGGAGCGCGCGACTCCGAACCGTCTCAACTTCGGTCGTATGCGGCCCCACCGGTCGCCGCGCCGCCAATCCGGTCGGCTGCGCCGGCCGGACTGGGTCGGGGGCCGACGGATACGTTCGGGTTCTACCTGCGGAAGATCGGCAGGGTAGCCCTGCTCACGGCAGAGGAGGAGGTTGACCTGGCCCGGAGGATTGAGGTGGGCCTGTTCGCGGCCCAAAGACTCGCCCTGGGTGTCTCCGATCCGGACGCGACCCGGGACCTGACCTGGCTGGCCCGGGACGGCGAGCGGTCGAAGACCCGGTTCGTCGAGGCGAACCTGCGCCTGGTGGTCAGCGTGGCCAAGCACTATTCCGGCCGCGGGATTCCGATCATGGATCTCGTCCAGGACGGTAACCTCGGGCTGCTGCGCGCGGTGGAGAAATTCGATTTCACGACCGGGTACAAGTTCTCCACCTACGGGATTTGGTGGATCCGGCAGTCCATCCACCGGGGCATGGTTGGCGCCGCCCGAACTATTCGGCTTCCGGTGCACACCGTGGAGAAGCTCAATAAAGTCAAGCGCATTCGTGGTGACCTCACCGGTGCTCTGCACCGCGATCCCACCCTGGCGGAGTTGGCCGAGGGCTGCCGGATTCCGGAGGCTGACGTGCGGTCATTGCTCGACTGGGACAACAAACCTATCTCGTATCACATCCCGCTCGGCGAGGGTCTGGGGGACATTTCCGAGCTGATCATGGACGATGATTGGCCCCAGCCGGAGGAGTACGCGGCGCTGGCCCTGCGCCGCTCTGACATCACGTTTCATCTTGATTCGCTGCCCACCCGGGAGCGGATGATCCTGGAAGCTCGGTTCGGGTTCAATGGCGATCAGCCGTGCACCCTCGACCAGATCGCCGTTCGTGAGGGCGTGACCCGGGAACGCATCCGCCAGATTGAGAAACGGGCCCTGGCGTTGATGCGGGTGCCGGCACTGGAGCTCTACCTCAAAGAGTGAGCCCATTCTGGGGCCTGCCGTCCCGCATCCGGGTCGGCTACGGAGCCAGGCCGAGGAATTCCCGCAACGGGCGCACGCCCTCGACGGTCAGTTCATGCTCGGCCCGGTTCAGGGACTCGTTGGTCAGGACCAGTTTCTGGTTCAGGGCCATCTCGCCGTCGCGCCGCTTGAGACGACCGACTCCGTTGTCCCGGTAGCCGACCTTTCTCGACACGCCGATCGAGGCGGGATTGTCCACGAAGGCTGCTGAGGTCACCTCCGCGGCGTCCAGGTGATCGAACATGAAGGTGCAGAGGGCCTGTCGCATCAGAGTCCCGATCCCTCGGCCGTGGTGCTGCATCCCGAGCCACGAGCCCGTTTCCCCTGTTCTGGTGACGAGGTAGTCCGTGGTTGAGATGCTCTGGCAGCCGACGACTTCGCCGTCGAAGCGAACCGCGGTCTCTAAGGTCCAGGACGCGGGCGACATCGCAGCCCGTCGTGCCCAGTGGTACTGCATGAGCCTCAACCGGATCTCGTCCGGCGTGCCCACAGTCCAGGGGAAGTAGAAGGGCATCTCGGTCGGCGCGTGGACGCCTGCCTGGGCCAGCGCGTCGAGCTCGGCCAGGTCGGCGTCGCGCACAGGCGAGAGCGTCACGGGACCATACGTGATCGTCAGCCCGAAGGGCGGCCACAGCTCGCGAATCGGTTTGGACATGTGACCAACCTAGGGGCGCATAGGGTCAAGTCATGACGGTTCATGTTTCTGTGCGGTTCGCCCCTCAGGAGTGGACGCGGTCCCTGGCCTGGAGAGCCTGAGTGTGGTCGATCGTTCTCGTGCTCCTGGCGGTGCTGGTGGGGTCGAGCATGCAGCGCGTCACCGGCATGGGTTTTGCCCTGGTGGCGGCACCTTTCCTGGTGCTGCTCCTGGGCCCCGTCGACGGCGTCATCCTGACCAATCTGTGCAGCGCGCTCACCGCCGCCATCATCCTGACCCGGGTGGTGCGGGACGTGGACTGGCGACGTGCCGGAGCATTGGCGCTGTTTGCGATCGCGGGCATTGTGCCGGGTGCGATGATCCTGCGGTACGTCTCGGCGGCGTGGCTGGAGATCGCCATCGGCGTCTTGATTGCCGTCGGTCTGACCGCCTCGGTGAACCTGGGTCGCGTGCACATTCGTGACCGGCGCAGCTTTCGGGCCATCGCCGGGGTCTTCAGCGGCTTCATGAACGCGACGGCCGGCGTCGGTGGTCCCGCCGTCAGTATCTACGCCCTGGCCACGAATTGGCCCCACCGATCGTTCGCCGCCACCATGCAGCCCTACTTCCTGTTCATCGGCCTCACGTCGTTGGGGGCGAAATTCGCCTCCGGCTCGGCCGGGGTGCCCGCGCTGCAGGGTTGGGTCTGGCTTCTGGTCGCGGTTGCCTGCGTCGCCGGACTGATTCAGGGCGAGGTGCTGGCCCGATTCCTGAAACCCCACATCGCCCGGCGGTTGCTGGTGATCGTGGCCTACACCGGAGCCGCGGCCACGATCGCGCGGGGCGTCGCAGAACTGGTGGGGTGACGCCGGCGGAGACTCGGGTCGGACTCGCACGTTGACATCCCCTCACCTCATGATCTATTATGGAATCGTTTCCATGGAAACGATTCCATACACGAAGGGGTGACGCGATGGTGGACATCACGATCAAGGATGTGGCCGCGCTGGCCGGCGTTTCGGCGGCCACCGCGTCCCGGGTGCTCTCCGGCAACCCCGCCACCTCGCCCCGGGCCAGGGCCAGCGTGGCCGCGGCCGTCACCGAGCTGGACTACCGGCCGAACGCCCAGGCGCGCGCCCTGCGCTCCACCCGCAGCGATTCCATCGGCCTGCTGGTGTCGGATGTGCGCAACCCGTTCTTCGCCGACCTCGCCCACACCGTTGAGCAGGCCGCCCTCTCCGAGGGGTACGTCACCCTGCTCGGCAACGCCAACGAGCGCAAGGAACAGCAAGACCGCTACCTGGACACCCTGATCTCCCGGCGGGTGGACGGCATCATCGTGGCGCCGCTGGGCGACGGGAGCGGCAGCATCCGTTCCCTGATCGAGCGCGAGATCCCCACCGTGTTCGTCGACCGCACGGTGGCCGGCATCGACGTGCCGAGCGTGACCACCGACAGCGAAGCCGGGATCCGCCAGGCCGTCGAGCACCTCGCCGCCGTCGGGCACACCCGGATCGGGTACATCTCCGGCCCGCAGGCCACCTCGACCGGCCGCGACCGGTTCGCCGCCTTCACCACGGCCGTGGCCGCCGCCGGCCTCAGCCAGGACCCCGAGCTGGTCTACTTCGGTGACTTCCAGGCGGCGAGCGGCTCGGCCGGTGTGCACGCCCTGCTCGAACTGAGCGATCCGCCCACGGCGCTCCTGGCCGCGGACAGCCTGATGGCCGTCGGCGCGATCGCCATCCTGCACAAACGCGGCCTGCGCATCGGTACGGACATCGCGATGATCGCCTTCGACGACATCGAGTGGTTCGCCCTGCTCAACCCCGCACTCAGCGTCATCTCCCACAGCGTCGAAGACATGGGCCGGATCGCCGTCGACATGCTGCTGCAGGTCATCAACGGCGAAACCCCGCAATCGGTGGTGCTGCCCAGCGAGCTCATCATCCGGGCCTCCTCGTCGTCGCCCATCCCACGCACATCCGTTTCACCCGCAGCCGGGCTGAGCCCGAGGAAGAACTGACATGAGTCAACAACCACTGGTCACCCTGCAGAACGTGGGCAAGACCTTCGGGCCGGTGACGGTCATCAAGGACGTCACGGTCAGTGTCTACGCCGGCCAGGTGCAGGTGCTGCTCGGGGAGAACGGGGCCGGCAAGTCCACCCTGATCAAGATGATGGCGGGCGTGTACCAGCCGGACTCCGGCCACATCGTCGTCGACGGCAAGACGGTCACCCTGCCCACGACCCGGGCCGCCGAGGATCTCGGCATCGCCACCATCCACCAGGAACTCAACCTCGTGCCCACCATGAGCATCGCCGAGAACGTCATGCTCGGACGGATGCCCACCAAGCACGGCATGGTCGACCGCAGCGCCCTGCGCAACCGGGCGCGCGCCGCGCTCGCCCTGATCGGCCTCGACGTCGACGTCGACACCCTGGTCGGCGAGCTCGGCATCGCCCGGCAGCAACTGGTCGAAATCGCCAAGGCCCTGAGCATCAACGCCCGGATCCTGATCCTGGACGAGCCCACCGCCGCCCTGACCCGCCACGAGACGCAAAGCCTGTTCGCCGTGATGGCCGACCTGCGCCGCCGCGGCGTGGGGATGCTGTTCATCAGCCACCACCTCGACGAGATCGCCGAGGTCGGCGACACCGTCACCGTGCTGCGCGACGGCGAGTTCATCGCCGAGGTGCCGGCCGCCACCCCGGAGGCTGAGCTCGTCACGCTGATGGTCGGGCGCAGCATCGAGGACCAGTTCCCGCGCGTGGCCGGGGACGCGGGCCAGGCGGCCGCCGAGATCCTCCGGGTCGAGAACCTCAGCTCGGCCGGGAAGTTCGACGACATCAGCTTCACCGTCAAGGCCGGCGAGGTGCTCGGCATCGCCGGCCTGGTCGGAGCCGGCCGCACCGAACTGATCCGGGCCATCGCCGGGGTCGACCGCTACTCCACCGGCTCGGTCGCGGTGCGCGGGCACGTCCTGCCCAACGGCAGCATCCCGGCGGCGATCGCCGCGGGCATCGGGCACGTCCCCGAGGACCGCAAGGGGCATGGGCTGGTGCTCGACGCATCCGTCAACGACAACCTCGGCTACGCCACGCTCGCCTCCACCGCCAAGCTGGGGCTGGTGGACTTCGCCGGCCAGCGCAGCCGGGCCGCGGAGGTCGCGAAGAAGCTGCGCATCCGGATGCACACCATCGACCAGCCGATCGGGGCGCTCTCCGGCGGCAACCAGCAGAAAGCCGTGTTCGGCCGCTGGATCATCGCCGCCTCCACGGTGCTGCTGCTGGACGAGCCCACCCGCGGCGTGGACGTGGGCGCCAAGGTCGAGATCTACGAACTGATGAACGCGATCACCGCGGCCGGGGGAGCGATCCTGATGGTCTCCAGCGAGCTGCCCGAGATCCTCGGCATGAGCGACCGCATCCTCGTGATGCGCGACGGCCGGATTGCCGGCGAACTCGCCGCGTCCGACGCCACCCAAGACGCAGTCATGACACTCGCCGCCCGCGACGTCGACGACAAGAACGAACAGAGATAGGGAACCACACCATGTCCACCACAACCCTGCCGGCGAAGCGCCGCGGCCTCGACTACAAGAAGTTCCTCGCCAACAACGGCGCCCTGGTCGGCCTCGTCGTTCTCTGCCTCGCCCTGTTCATCGCGACCCCCGACTTCCTGACCGCGCAGAACCTGCTCAATATCGGCATCCAGGTGTCCACCGTGGCAGTGCTGGCCTTCGGCATGACCTTCGTCATCGTCGCCGGCGGGATCGACCTGTCGGTGGGCGCCGTCGCGGCACTGTCGGCCATGTCGTCCGGCTGGCTCTTCGCCAGCGGCGGCCTCCCCGGCTGGTTCGCCCTCCTCGGCGGCCTGGCGGTCGGCCTGCTGGCCGGCGTCATCAACGGGCTGGCCAACGCCTACGGCAAGCTGCCCTCCTTCATCGCCACCCTCGCCATGCTCAGCGTCGCCCGCGGCCTGACCCTCGTCATCTCCGACGGCCGGCCGATCAAGACCGCCGCCGAGGTCTCCTTCCTCGGCGGCAACCTCGGCCCCGTGCCGATGCCGATCGTGATCCTGCTGCTCGCGGCCCTGGCGGCCTCGTTCCTGCTCAACCGCACCGTGGTCGGCCGGTCCATGTACGCCGTCGGCGGCAACGCCGAGGCGGCGCGCCTGTCGGGACTGCCCGTCAAACGCATCCTCGTCACCGTGTTCGCCCTGGCCGGCCTCTTCGCCGCCCTCGCCGGGCTGCTGCTGGCCGGTCGCCTCGACTCCGCCCAGCCGCAGGCGGCGGCCGGCTACGAACTCGACGCCATCGCCGCGGTCGTCATCGGCGGCGCCTCCCTGTCGGGCGGCCTCGGCAAGATCTCGGGCACCTTCGTCGGCGCCCTGGTGCTCGTCGTCATCCGCAACGGCCTCAACCTGCTCAACGTCACCTCGTTCTGGCAGCAGGTCGTCATCGGCCTCGTGATCGCCCTCGCCGTCGGCGTGGACGTGCTGCGCCGCAAGACGCGCAGCAGCTGACCCACCGCGGCCGGCATCCGTCACTTTTTCCCCACCCCATCCCCACCCCATCCCCACCCAAAGGAAACACAATGAAGTCGTCCTCGTTCCTTAAAATCGCAGCACTGACCGCCACCGCGGCCCTGATCCTGGCCGGAACCACCGCCTGTGGCCGCGGCGGCGGCGAGGCCTCCGGCGACAAGATCGTGATGGCCATCTCCACCCTGAACAACCCGTTCTTCGTGGAGCTGCGCGACGGCGCCCAGGCCGCCGCCAAGGACGCCGGAGTGCAGCTCAACATCGTCGACGCGCAGAACGATTCGGCCACCCAGGCCAACCAGCTCGCGACCGCCGCCTCCGGCAGCACCAAGGCCGTCATCGTGAACCCGGTGGACTCGGACGCCGCCGCATCGGCCGTGAACGCCCTGATCAAGGGCGGCATCCCGGTCATCGGAGTGGACCGGACGGCCAACGGCGCCGACCCCGCCTCCCTCGTCGCCAGCGACAACGTGGCCGGGGGACGCCAGGCCGCCGACGAACTCGCCAAGGCCATGGGCGAGAAGGGCAGCGTCATCCACCTGCAGGGTGTCTCCGGAACGTCGGCCAGCCGCGACCGCGGGGCCGGCTTCGAGGAGGGCATGAAGGCCTACCCCGAGATCACCGTGGTCGCCAAGCAGACGGCGAACTTCGACCGGGCAGCCGCGCTCGACGTCACGACCAACCTGCTGCAGGCCAACCCGGGCGTGACCGGCCTCTTCGCCGAGAACGATGAAATGGCGCTCGGTGCCATCCAGGCCCTCGGCGCCAAGGCCGGCGCGGAGGTCTCCGTCGTCGGCTTCGACGGCACCTCCGACGGACTCGCCGCCATCAAGGCCGGCACCCTCGTCGCCACCATCGCGCAGCAGCCGGCCGAACTCGGCAAGCTGGCCATCGAACTGGCCGTCAAGGCCATCAAGGGTGAGAAGATCGAGAAGACCGTTCCCGTCGAGGTCGTCTCCGTCACCAAGACGAATGTCGGCGACTTCGCCAAGTGAGTGACTTCACCGGTACCGCACTCGCCTCACCTCCCGGCACCACCGAGCCCGGGTCGGTGGTCGTCGTCGGATCCATCAACGTCGACCAGCTGATCCGGATCGACCGGCACCCGCAGCCGGGCGAGACTCTCATCGGCTCGTCGATGGAGTTCCTGCCCGGCGGCAAGGGGGCCAACCAGGCCGTCGCCGCGGCCCAGCTGGGAGCCTCCGTCCGGATGGTCGGCGCCGTCGGCCGGGACTCGCAGGCCCAGGTCGCTACCGCGATCCTGACCAGCGCGGGCGTCGACCAGTCGGCCGTGCGTACGGTCGACGGTCCCACCGGGCTGGCCCTGGTCACGGTGGCCGACGACGGCGAGAACACGATCGTCGTCATCCCCGGCGCCAACGCGCTGATGGGGACCGAGGCCGTCCAGGCCAGCGCGGCCGTCATCGCGGCGGCCGCCGTGGTGGTGCTCCAGGGCGAGATCCCCGCCGCGGGCATCGTCGCCGCCACGCGGCTAGCCACGGGCCGCGTGGTGCTGAACCTGGCCCCCGTGATCCCGCTGGACGCCGCGGCGATCCGCCGCGCGGACCCGCTGGTCGTGAACGAGCACGAGGCCGCGCTCGTGCTCGCGCAGCTGGCACCGCACCTGATCATCCCGACCGAGGACGCCGAGCTGGTCGCCCGGCTGCGGGAGTGGGGCGTCGCATCCGTCGTGCTGACCCGTGGCGCCAAGGGAGCCATCTGCGCCGACCGGGACGGCACCCACAACGTGGCCTCGCCCACGGTCGTCGCCGTCGACAGCTCGGGGGCCGGCGATGCCTTCGTCGGCGCGCTGAGCGCTCAGCTGGCTGCCGGGGTGCCCCTCTCGCAGGCCGTTCGACTGGCGGTGCGGGTCGGGGCCTTCGCGGTGCAGGGCCGCGGAACCCAGACATCGTATCCGACGCTGGCCGATGTGCTGCCGACGGTGAACGCCAAGGTGCCCGCGTGAAGCGGCGGGGCATCCTGAACGCCGAGCTGTCGGGCGCACTGGCCCGGCTCGGCCACACGGATGTCGTTCTCCTCGCGGACTGCGGCATGCCGATCCCGCGAGGGGTTCCCGTGATCGACCTGGCGCTGGTGCACGGCATTCCGCGGTTCGAACAGGTGCTCGACGCCCTCCTGGAAGAGATGGTGTTCCAGGGGTGCGTGGCGGCGGAGGAAGCGAAGAGCGCTCCCGCCGGGGCCTGGCTGGCCGAGCGGTTCGACGGGATCGAGTACATCAGCCACGCGGAACTGAAGGACCTCTCCGCCTCGGCGAAGCTCTTCATCCGCACGGGTGAGGCCACGCCGTTCGCCAACGCGGCGTTGGTCTGCGGAGTCTCATTCTGATGCTCTCCGCCTGATTCCAGGCTGCAGGTTCAATCACCGGTCAGGATCCGGCCGGGAACGCGCACTAGGCTCGCGGCGTGAGCGAATCATTCCGCAGCATGCTGCGTTCCCTGCCGGATTTTCCCGTTGATCTGCCCGTCTTCGACCCGGCCACGGCCCCGTCGGCCCCGGCCGACCTGTTCCGGGACTGGCTGGGCGCTGCGCTCGCGGCCGGCGTGCGGCAGCCGCACGCGTTCACCCTCTCCACCTCTGACGCGGCCGGTGCGGTGTCGTCGAGAATGATGATCTTGAAGAACATCGACGCCGAGGGGTGGCACTTCGCCACCTCGAGGGCGTCACGCAAGGGCCGGGAGCTGACGGAACATCCGCGGGCCGCCATGAATTTCTTCTGGTCGGCCCTCGGCCGCCAGGTGCGCGTGGTCGGCACGGTCGTCGAACTGTCCGCGGAGGCGTCCGCGGCCGACTGGGACGAGCGCCCGAGCGCGGACGGTTCACCGAACCCGACCTGGCAGCTCTACGCCGTACGGCCGCTCGAAGTGGAGTTCTGGCAGGCCAGCCACGACCGCCGGCACGTGCGCCACCGGTACGACCTTCCCGCCGCCTGACCCCGCCGCCTGACCGGCCCGCCGCGTCGGCACGGGGTCGGTGTGACGTCCCGGCGCGGTGTGGGTTCGGCACGTTGTGGACAGGGCCGACCGAGGCGGGACTCGACGGACGCGTAGTGTCGGTTATGGAGTTCGGCGAATCGGGCAGAGGTCCGAGGTTCCGCGCCGCCGCGGGTGCCGCAGCCGCAGCCGTATCCGGCGACGATGGCCCGACGCGCGCACGGCACCCCCGAATCCGTCACCATTTAAGGACGCACCATTATGACATCCACCAGCACCGTATCCACCAGCACCGTATCCACCAGCTCCCGTGACGCCGCGAGCGTCGCCCGCCGCATCGACCACACCCTCTTGAAGCCCGAGGCCACCGCCGCCGACGTCGCCGCGCTCATTGCCGAGGCCATCGAGCTCGGCGCCTATTCGGTCTGTGTCTCCCCGTCGATGCTGCCGCTCTGCATCCCCGCCGGCGCCGACCTCAAGGTCGCCGTCGTCTGCGGTTTCCCCAGTGGAAAGCACCACAGCATTATCAAGGCCGCCGAAGCCGCCCTCTCCATCGAGCAGGGCGCCGACGAGATCGACATGGTCATCGATATCGGTGCGGTGAAGTCCGGCCGGTTCACCGAGGTGCAGGCCGACATCGCGGCCGTGCGGGCCCGCGTTCCCGCACCGGCAGTGCTCAAGGTGATCATCGAATCCGCGGCGCTGACCGATGGGGAGATCGTCGCCGCCTGCCAGGCCTCCGTCGCCGCGGGGGCCGACTTCGTCAAGACCTCCACCGGTTTCCACCCCGCGGGCGGGGCGACCGTGCACGCGGTGCGCCTGATGAAGCAGGCTGTGGGTGACCGGGCGCAGGTGAAGGCCTCGGGCGGGGTGCGCAGCTTCGCCGACGCCCGGGCCCTGATCGCCGCGGGCGCGACCCGCCTCGGCGTCTCCGGCAGCGCGGCACTGCTCTCCGGCGCCACCTCGGACGAAACGGCCGGCAGCTACTAGGTCTCGATCTGCCGGTAGGGAGTGCGGCACGGCCACGCCATTCCGGTGGTCGAGCGCGTTCAGACCCGGTGCTGCGGGCATCCGCCGCCGTGCCCAACTGAGGAGTTTTTTCGCGACACGCCGTTTGGCGGGCAACGGATGCGGCGTGGCGCGAAAATCTCCGTGTTTGCGTCACGAGGTGGGCCGGCCTCACCGCGGATCGACCGCGATTCGGACTGGTCCACCGGGCCCGGAGCGACGGATTCCCTCGTCGAGTTGGTCGAGAGTGACGGTCGCGCCGACGAGTTCTTGAGACGAGGCTCGCGAGTCGTCATCGCCGACCCTGACTTCATCCGCAGAACAGGGTCATCCGGTGACGGGGGCAAGCGAGGGCAGCAGCGTCACGTCGTCGATGACGGCGTCCGCGCCGGCCTCCTCCAGGGCGGCCCGCCCGTGGGATCCGCTGAGGACCCCGATGACCAGTCCCGCCCCGGCGGCGCGACCGGAACGGACGTCGCTGGCCGTGTCGCCCAGTACGGCGACGGCGCTCATCGCGCTGACCCCCGCCCGGAGCGCCGCGGTGAGGACGAGGTCGGGGGTGGGGCGGCCACGGCCGGCGTCGACGGGGGACAGGGCGATATCGACGAGGTCGATCCACCCGAGGGAGCGGAGGATCGCGTCGCGGGTCACCGGTGCGAAGCCGGTGGTCAGGGCCACTTTCATACCGTCGGCGATGAGATGACGGATCAGCGCTTCGGAACCGGGGATTTCGGCGGCCCCGTGTTCTTCGATCAGCTCGGCGTAGGCGTCCTCGAATGCGGCGGTGGCCCGTGCGGCCGCGGTGATGTCGCCGTCGGCGAGGTAGGTGAAGACGTCGATTTTCGACATTCCCATCGTCTGGCGAACATAGGCGAGTGCGTCCGCCGGCGAGAGGTGCGCGACGACGTGGGTGCGCTCCGCAGCGCGCTGGAAGGCTGTCTCGACGACACCGTCGTCGCTGACGGTGGTTCCCGCCATGTCGAAGACGACGAGCTCAATGCCGTGGAGGGCGGAACCGGTGGTGGTTGGGATGTGGGTGGGCAGCGTCATGAGGCGCCTTTCGTGGGGTTGAGAGCGCCGAGGTGCTCGGAGAGGGTTGTTTCGGCGAGGCCGAGGCCGGTGGTCATACCGATGCCGGTGGTCGCCGCGAGGACGACCACCCCCGGTTCCGGCTCCGCCACCAGGAATTCGGTCGGGGCGCTGGCGTAGACGCCTTGCCATCGCTCGAGCACACGGGCCGGTGCGCCGAAAAGCCGGGAGGCCTCCGCCAGGAGGAGGTCCGCCGTTGCCTCGTCCTGGAAGGGGGAGGGAGTTGCAGCCCTGTGATGGGAGTCGCCGACGAGGACGCTTCCGTCGGGAAGCTGGGTGTACATCTGATTGAGGTCGATGGCTGCCAGTTCCGGTCGCTGACGGTGGAGGCGTTCACGCACGAAGGTTGCCTGGGGCAGCGTGGCGAAGGCGCTGTAGCGGATGAGGGACCAACCGGTCAGCAGTGGTGCCGCCAGTGGCCGGGGGAGGGGCATGTCGATGCGGAGCATGTCGAGCGAGCAGCGGACGATGCCGCGTTCTTCGGCGAGGTCCGGGAGGATCTGGTCGATGTCGTGGTTGACCGCGACCACGATCGTGCCCGCGTGGACGGTGCCTCTACCGGTGTGGACGATTCCGGTGCCGACGCGGCCCACGGAGGTGCGCATCCGGAATTCGACGCCGAGGGACGCGAGGTGACGGACGATCGCTGCCGCGGCGGTGCGCGGGTCTGTCTGCAAGTCGTAGGGGAGTACCGCGCCGCCGGTCAGTTGCTGCTGTTCGATAGGCACTGCAGCAGCCATCTCCGCTGCGTCGAGCAGCCGGATCGCCGGCCCTTCGCCGAAGCCGCGGGCCAGGTGCGCGGCGGACGCCTCGAGCAGGGCGAACTCGTCGCTGTGCCGGGCGATGACGTGTGTGCCGGACTCGCGCAGCCAGAACCCAGCGTCGCGGGCGAGGCGGAGCCAGAGTTCCCGGGATGCGATCCCGTAGCGGAGCGCGTCGCCGGACTGAGGCGTGAAGCAGAGGTGGCCGAAGTTGCGGACCGTTGCACCCACCGGTTCGGTGCTGCGGTCGATCACCAGGACGCGCAGCCCTCGCCGGACCGCGGCGTAGGCGGCGCCCAGCCCGACGATGCCGGAACCGACGACAACCAGATCGAAGCGTTCGCTCATCGGAACACCCGCCGCATCCACATCGCGAGGCCCTCGACGGCCAGGACGGTGACCAGGATCATCAGCACGATGGCGGTCACCGTCGCGTACTTCGAGCCTTGACTGGAGTTGAG
>JACMQV010000016.1 GCA_014376815.1 Cryobacterium sp. | reverse complement strand
GCGAGGATGTCGTCGTCCCACTGCAGGGTTTCGAGGTCCATGAACATGGTGCGGCTGGCGTTGGTGACGTCGGTGGCGTGCACGCCCCCGTCGATGCCGCCGGTCAGGTTCCACAGCACCCAGGTGTCGGTCGTGCCGAACATGAGGTCGCCGGCCTCGGCCTTCGCCCGGGCCCCCTCCACATTCTCGAGGATCCAGACGATCTTGGTACCAGAGAAGTACGTGGCCAGGGGCAGCCCGACCTGGGTTTTGAACCGCTCAACCCCGCCGTCGGCCGCGAGCCGGTCGACGATGGGCTGGGTGCGGGTGTCCTGCCAGACGATCGCGTTGTAGACGGGGAGGCCGGTGATCCGGTCCCAGACCACAGCAGTTTCGCGCTGGTTCGTTATGCCGGCGGCCACGAGATCATGGCGGGTCAGGTTCGCCTTTGAGAGGGCCTGGCCGATCACCTCTCGGACGTTGTTCCAGATCTCCATCGGGTCGTGCTCGACCCAGCCCGCCTGCGGGAAGATCTGTTCGTGCTCGAGCTGGCCGGTCGACACGATCGACCCGGCCTTGTCGAAGATGATGGCGCGGGAACTGGTCGTGCCCTGGTCGATTGCGATGACGTACTTGGCCATGGAATTCCTCCTTGTTGTTGGTGCGGACAATCAGAGCGGAAGCCGAGTCCCGGTGCATGAACGCGGCTGGCCGAACAAAAAGGGTGGGCCGATTCAGACACTGAATCGCCCCACCCTTCCGTGCTATGTGAGGATCGGGAGCAGGACCAGGGACGCCCAGCCGGCCAGCACGCCGCCGATCACCGGCCCCACAACCGGAACCCACGAATAGGCCCAGTCCGACGAGCCCTTGCCTTTGATCGGCAGCAGGAAGTGCGCGATGCGCGGGCCGAGGTCACGTGCAGGGTTGATGGCGTATCCGGTCGGTCCGCCGAGGGATGTGCCGATGACGAGAACGAGCAGGGCCACCGGCAGTGCGCCCAGGGCCGCGAGGCCTCCGTTCTCGCCCTGTCGTCCGCCGCCCAGAGCCAACACCACGAAGACGAGCACGAAGGTGCCGATGATCTCGGTGACAAGGTTCCAACCGTACGAGCGAATGGCCGGGCCGGTCGAGAATACGCCCAGCTTGTTGGCCGAGTTCGGCTCCGCGTCGAAGTGCTGCCGGTAGGCCAGCCAACAGAAGATCGCACCGATGAAGGCGCCCAGGAACTCGCCTGCGATATACGTCAGCACCGAGAGGAAGTTGACCGGCACGCCGGAGCCGAACTCGGTGGCTCCCGCAGCGACCAGGCCGAGAGTAACGGCCGGATTCAGGTGGGCGCCGGAATTATAGGCAACGATCACACCGACGAAGACGGCGAAACCCCAGCCGATGGTGACCATCAGGAATCCGCCGCCGAGACCCTTGTTCTTTGCCAGTGCGACGTTGGCGACGACGCCGGTACCGAGGAGGACAAGCATCGCTGTGCCCAGGACCTCCGACAAAAACACAACTCCGAGATTGTCCACGTTGACCTTCCTTGCCGGAGCACTCCCAGGTTGGTGTGCAACCTGCATCACCATAGCCCGGTGCATTCCGGAGCGGAATGGGCAGATTGTCCCGCTTTTTCTACCCCTTATCAGCCCTTGCGCCCGCGCGTGGGTCAGGCGAGTGTGGTCAGAGTTCCACACGGCACAGCCCGTCGGCCGCGCCGTTCAACCAACCCGGCCGAAGGAAGAGTCATGAAGAAGCTCGTCAATGATCCCAAGAACGTGGTCGATGAGGCCGTTGCCGGGTTCGGGGCAGCCCACGCCGACTTGGTGAGCGTGCACCAGAATCCCAACTACATCGTTCGCAAGGACGCGCCCGTGACGGGGAAGGTGGGCCTGGTCAGCGGAGGCGGCAGCGGTCACGAACCCATGCACGGCGGTTTCGTTGGATTTGGAATGCTCGACGCCGCCGTTCCGGGTGCCGTGTTCACCTCACCGACACCGGACCCGATCCTCGCCGCGACGAAAGCCGTGGACGGCGGGGCCGGAGTGCTCCACATCGTCAAGAACTACACGGGTGACGTCCTCAACTTCGAGACCGCCGCCGACCTTGCCGCCGCGGACGGCATCGAGGTGCGCTCGGTCATCGTCAACGACGACGTCGCCGTGAAGGACTCCCTCTACACGGCCGGCCGCAGGGGAGTCGCCGGGACGGTGCTGGTCGAGAAGATTGCGGGGGCCGCCGCAGACCGGGGGGACAATTTGGATGCTGTGGCGACTGTCGCCGAGAAAGTCATCGCGCAGGTCCGGTCGATGGGTGTTGCTCTCACCCCGTGTGTCGTCCCGCATGCCGGCGAACCGAGCTTCACCCTCGCTGAGGACGAGATCGAGATCGGCATCGGGATCCACGGCGAGCCGGGGCGGGAACGAATCAAGCTCGGGCCCGCCGACGCCATCGTCGACCGGCTGCTCGGCCCCATTCTCGAGGACATCCCCTTCGTGAGCGGGGACAAGGTCCTCCTCATGGTCAACGGCATGGGCGGGACTCCGCAGGTCGAGCTCTACATCGTCTTCCGACGCGCCGCCGAGGTTCTCGCGGCGCGGGGCATCGAGGTCGCAAGGACCCTGGTGGGCAACTTCACCACCTCACTCGAAATGCAGGGAATGTCGATCACGGTGCTCAAACTCGATCAGGAATTGACCACTTTGTGGGATGCCCCGGTTCAGACGGCGGCACTACGGTGGGGACGGTAGAAGGGGATCGAATGAACTTGGGTGCCACCTGGGCTAAGGCCTGGATCAGGACCAGCGCGGTCGTCATGAGCGAACACCGGATGGAGCTGATCAAGCTGGATCGCGACATCGGCGACGGCGACCACGGCGAAAACATGGACAGGGGTTTTCAGGCGGTGCTCGTGAAGCTCGACGACCTGCCGCCGGAGGCCGCCCCCGGGGACGTTCTCAAGCTCGTCGCAACCACACTGATCTCAACGGTGGGTGGCGCAGCAGGTCCCCTGTACGGCACGGCGTTCCTGAAGGCCGCCGTTGCGGTGGCCGGTGAGCAGGAGCTTGACGGCGCCGCCCTGGTGGCGCTGCTCACAGCGGCCAGGGATGGCATCGTTCTGCGCGGCAAGGCGGAATCCGGTGACAAGACCATGGTCGACGCCTGGACTCCCGCCGTCGACGCCGCCACCGCCGCCCACCAGTCGGGGGCGAACGACCTGGACATCCTGATTGCAGCAGCGAACGCCGCGGAGGCGGGAGCGGTCGCGACCGAACCCTGGGTGGCGCGCAAGGGCAGGGCGAGCTACCTGGGGGAGCGGGCGATCGGTCATCGAGATCCCGGGGCGCAGTCGTCGGCTCTGCTGCTGCGCGCTGCGGCCGACACGGCGGCCGTCTGAAGATGGAATCCTCGCACGGCCGGGTCGGCCTGGTTTTTGTCTCGCACAGTCCCAAGATCGCCGAGGGCCTGGTCGACCTGGCACGCCAGATGGCACCCAACGCCGTGCTGGTCCCGGCCGGGGGAACCGACGAAGGTGGCATCGGAACGAGCTTCTCGAAAGTGGCCGACGGCATCGAGCAAGCGGATTCGGGTGTTGGAGTCGCCCTGCTGTGTGACCTGGGCTCGGCGATTCTCACCGCCGAGACCGCGCTCGACTTCCTGGACGACGAGGTGCGGGCCCGGGTTCGCATCGTGGACGCGCCGTTCGTCGAGGGGGGCGTCGCCGCAGCAGTGGCCGCCGAGATCGGGGGAGACCTTGACGCCGTGGAGGAGGCCGCCCGCTCCGCGCTTCGTGCTGCGCCTGCTGCGGAGGCTGCTCCTTCCGCTCCTCCTCTGGCCACCCGCACGGTGACCCTCATCAACAAGGACGGCCTGCACGCGCGGCCCGCCGCCGACTTCGTCCAGCTGGCCTCCACCTTCGAGGCCCGAGTGACCGTGAACGGCGCGGACGCGTCGAGTCTGCTGGCCATCATGGGGCTGGGACTGACCCGGGGGAAGACCGCCGAGATCTCTTCCTCGGACGCTCACGGGGCCGAAGCGGTCGAGGCCCTTGCCAATCTTCTCGAGTCCGGATTCGGCGAGGAGTAGAGGATGCGGGCCGCAGGCCAG
Source organism: Cryobacterium sp. (assembly GCA_014376815.1). Lineage (GTDB taxonomy): Bacteria > Actinomycetota > Actinomycetes > Actinomycetales > Microbacteriaceae > Cryobacterium. The sequence goes on along the minus strand of JACMQV010000016.1, from coordinate 2,569 downwards.
ACCCGAACGGATCGAATGCGAGCGGACCTGAATCCCGGCCACGCGCCCCGTCCCAGTCAGTAGGATATGGACTGTGGGCACTACCGACACCGGTTCCGTGGACGGCGTCGTTGACCTCGTCATCCGGCCCGCATCCTCAAGATTCGAAGGCCGGCACCATGAGTACTTCCCCTTATCGCGGTCCGTCGGCGTGACCCATCAATGGCCAGCACGGGCGCGGATGTCCGTCGCGTCGGAATTCGGACTCCGGGCGACCTTCCCCGAACGTCCGACGTCCGCCGCGCAACGGAGCGATGTGAAGGGATTGCTGGCACGGGCCTTCGCCGCCACATCCCAGGCCTCCCTGATCACCGATTCGCAGCAGAGGATCCTTCACGTCAGCAGCTCGTTCTCGGCTATTACGGGCTACGACGAAGCCGAACTCCTGGGCCTCAACTGTCGCATTCTGCAGGGCCCCGGGTCTGACCCGGGCGTCACTGCTGCAATCCGCCGGGCTCTCAGCTGCGGGGAAGCCTATGAAGGAGACATCCTCAACTACCGAAAAGACGGTTCTCCCTTCTGGAACAGCCTGAGCATCAGGCCTCTGCGTGACGAGTCTGGAACGGTCACGCACTTCGTCGGTGTCCAGCGTGACATCACCACACGGATGGCTCACCTCGAGGAACTTCGGTTCCAGGCCAGCCACGATCCGGTGACCGACCTGCCGAACCGACGTGCTCTGGACCGGCATCTGTCCTCGCGCCGGGCGCCCGGGGGAGCAGCCCTGGCAATGATCGACCTCGTTGAGTTCCGATCGATCAACAGCGCCTTCGGATATGAAACGGGCGACAGCCTGCTGAGGCAACTGGGACGCCGGATGCAGCAGCTGTTGGCGGACGGCGACTTCCTGGCGTGCCTCGGCGGGGATCGATTTGCCGTCGTGCTGGAGAACATCGGGGACGTCGCCCCGGCGACCCGGTTGGAGGACGCCCTGGCACGTCTGCGCCGAGCCGTGGAGACCCCGTTCACGTTCACCCGCCTTGACCTCGACCTTGACCTCGACCAGGAGCAGGACTGCACAATCGACCTCAGCATGGGGATTGCCCGAATATCGGGTGGTGCCACGGACGGAGTGCTATTCCACCGGGCGGACGCCGCTCTCCGCCTCGCGAGGACCGGCCTGCCGTCGGGCCTGTGGTGGGCGATCGCTCCGGACGCTCCTGCCGACGAGGAAGAGGGAACGGACGCAGAGGACTTGTCTGCCGGCCGGCCCGAACGCAGGTCTGAGTCGGGGCTCGCAGATGCAAGGCACCGTTCCGACCGGGATCAGCTGTTCGCCGGGGGACTGTCCATGTTCATGCAGCCCGTATTCGACCTGGGAACGGGCCTCCTCAGCCGGGTCGAAGCGCTGGCCAGGCTGATCCTGGAGGACGGCACCGTGGTTCCACCGGCCCGGTTCCTTCCCGCACTCGATGATGCCGATCTCGACGAGCTGTTCCGGCTTGGCCTGGACCAGGCACTTGGCTGGCTCGCTCGCTGGGACAGCCAGGGCCTGTCGACCAGGGTGTCGGTGAACATCTCGCCATCGACGCTCCGTAATCCGGATTGTCCCTGGTGGGTCAGTGACGCGATTCGTCGCCATGGCATCGAGCCGGACCGGCTCGGTTTGGAACTGCTGGAGACAGTGGCGGTTGAGTCGGACGTGCAGATCGATGCGATCGATCGACTGCTCCGTCTGGGGGTGGGTCTTGCCCTGGACGATCTGGGCTCCGGTTACAGCAGCCTTCAGCGTCTGTTCGCCTTGCCCTTCGACACGATCAAGCTCGATCGCGGGCTGCTCGTCGAGATCCGGTCCAGGCCGGTGGAGACTCTGAGCCTGATCTCAGCGTTGACCCAGATGGGCCGGGACTTCGGTGTCAGTGTCGTGATCGAAGGACTTGAGGATGCCGGGATGGCCGAGGCCGCGAGCATCTTGGGAGTCCCTCAGGGTCAGGGGTATTTCCTCGCCCGTCCGATGCCCGCGGCGGAGGTGCCTCACTGGGTTACCGGATTCACCTTCCCGATTCGTGGCGACGGTTTCCAGACCGCACTCGGGGCGCTCGCGTACCACTGGCAGTTTCTGCGCTGGGCCTCGCCCCACCCGACTCCGCTCGAAGACTGCCCGCTGTCCGGTTTCATCTCACCTCGGTCGGCGGCAGCCGACGCTGCCCGGCGCTGGCACACGGATCAGCACGCCCCGAATCCGGGCGCGGTGTGCGGGCGGATGCTGGCGGACTGGCTGGTCGATCTCATCCGGAATGACGCCCGGGGGAGTAGATCGAGCAGTTCCTCGAGGACCGAAGGCGTTTAGGGTTTGAGGGCAGTTTTTGCAATACTACCTACTCGTGTTGACATAATGTGCATTATCGGTCATCGCTCGAGAGGGTCCTGAGAGGGGCTGGACGCCGGGAATCCGCGCGACTACTGTGTGCTGCACAGGGCCCGTCGGCGGTCACGTCCAGACGTCGAGGTCGTGCCCTGGCCTCAGAGGATTCGAGGGGTGAGTGAGATGTCCAACATGGGTCGGCACGATTTTCGGTGCCATCGCGAT
>JACMQV010000135.1 GCA_014376815.1 Cryobacterium sp. | reverse complement strand
CCTGCGCGGCTCCGCCCTCGGCTTCCGCAACCTGACCTACTGCATCGCCCGATCACTGCTGGAGACCGGCGGCTTCGGGTCCTGAGTTGTCCACCCCGGATTGTGAAGACCAGTGAAGGGCCCTCAACCCACAGTGGGCGCGGCCAGAGCGTTATTAGTCTCGTCCACCGAGAAACGGTCCGGATGCCATTGCTGGGGCAGCCAGTCCCGCATCTCCTCAGCACCGAGCCCCATTAGCGTCGCTCGCGGTTCGTATCCGCCACGAACCCAGTCGGCGAGCTCCTCGTAACCGCCCAGGCCGCCGCAGTCCTCCGGCGGGCAGGCCATCTTGCCCTTCAGGCAGAATGGAATCGGTGGCGGATCGTCGAGAACGTCTTCGACCACCAGCACGTGCTCCCATCCGTCGCCGAAGTCGTAGTCATAGAAGAGTCGGTCGCCCTTGGTAGACACCACCTGGTCGAGCCGTACGTCGTCCTCGGCGACGCCTTCGTCGCCTTCGCTGAGATCGAATCCAGTGACGAAGTAGGCACGAGTACGCCGCTCTACGCCCACACCAAACTTATGCAGATGGCCGTTCTCCCAGCCCATCGCGACCTGCAGCACGACATGCAACTCGTCGAGCATGAGGTCCCCAGGCAGGTTGAGACGACGCCAGATCGGCGGCTTGGCGTACATCAAGTCGACCCTCACCCGGAAGCCCCGCGCCCGCTCCGGCACCTCCCGCACCTCCGGCGTCGGCTCATCGACCATCCCCGCGAACATGTCGCTGCCGGCATTGGACATCAGCTTCTGGAGCAACACCAGGTCCGCGCCGGCCCTGGACAAGCTGCTCTTCCGCTTAATCTTCGGCACGCCCTCAGCCAACCAGACCGCTCGGCCGCTGCTCCAGACCAGCGGGTTCATTCAGACCCCAGCTCTAAAACCCTTAACTGTGAAGAGCCGGTCTCGGCCTGTCAGCTCGCGTCGGCCCGTAGCAATCGGCCCAACGGCGACCGGCGACTGCTAGCAGGATCGAGCACCCAGCAAGCAGTGGCGTATTCGCTCGGTTGTGGAACATGCTCGCTGCGGTCGGCTGCGCCTCCTCGACCGACGTTTGAGTCTGGGCCTGTGCTGTTAGTGCGGGGCTGGTTTCAGGTTGGCGTCGGCGGCGGGTCTTGGGGGCGGATGAGTGGTGAGTAGCCGGCGCTGAAGCGGACGTTCTCGGGGCGGACGCCGGGAGGGAGGTCGTCCAGCCAGCGCGGCGGTGGCGGTGGGCTCGGGGCAGGCGCGAGCTGGTTGATTTGGTCTTGGCTCATGCCGGGAGTGCGGCCGCGGAACCAGTGCACGCCGTCGACGACGGTGGTGGGGTCGGGGTGGTGAGGCGGATACAGATCCTCGACCCAAGCTTCCGCCACGAAGCTGGGCCAACGCGGAGAAATTCTCGACCGCAGCCAGGAGAGAGACTGGACCCGTCCCCGCAGCGTGGTTGGTTCGAGAGAATTCGCGTCACCGCTTCCAGCAGGTGTGCCGTCAACACGAAGGACGGTGATGACCTCGTCGGCGGTGATCCCGGCGACTTCGACCGCTACGCCGCCCCGGGCCTGTATGGCGGCGAGCGCTCGGCGCAGCTCGAGCAGGAACGCTGCTTCCCACTCTGGGTCGCCTTCTTCGGCATTGAGGTCCATGAAGTGAGTCTCCGCCCGACCTAGGCCGATGTGGCACGAATGATGGAGCCGTAACTTGCCGACCCTCGGCACCGGGCTCTGACGGTTCGGCATCGCTCGGTTGTGGAACACGCCGCGGGCTCAGACGCGGCGGCCTACGAATAGCGGTGCGGCTCGAGCCGCGGACGGCCATGGACGTGCCACTAACGATCGTCTTTGAAATATGAAGACTGGTGGCTCTTCGCAAACCAGGGTGTAGTCGGGGCCTGAGGCCGCCGGTGTCGAGCAGTGATCGCGCCCAGGAGGCCCTCAGTGGCCGGGGTGATCGACACCCGGTCGGTGACTGCCGTCGTCAACGCCCACGACTTGGCCAGCCCGGTCACCCTCGACCGTGGTGGTGCGTGCCGTCGTGTTCTGGCGCCACACGTCTCCGCACCCACGGCAACGACGGAATCCGAGAGGAAACAGAAGGTCGCACTCAGCGGAGAACGGACGTTGTCATACCGATGGTCACTTGTGGCGCTTCCGACGCCAACCTGTGGGGATCATTGCTTCTTGCGTCGACCTCGGACCCGGCGGAAAGTTCGGGTGAACGCTCGTAGGGCTCAGCGCGCGGTCAGGCAGTCTCCGTGCCGCCGACCTTCGCCGACACAACACGACCAGGAGTGAGCCATGACCACCCCTATGGACTCTGTAGACGACGCGAAGGAGGACGCGGCCATCATCGGGGTCATCCGGCGGATGCAGTCCCGCTTCCACGGCACCGACCCCGCCCACGTCCAGGACGTCGTCCGCGGCCACCACCGCCACCTCAACACCGCCCGCGTCCGCACCTATGTACCCGTCCTGGTTGAGCCCGCCTCCCGGGACCCCCTGAGCACCACCAGTCAACCGCCGTCCCCGGTCGGTCCCCGATGACGACCAGGCCATGCACCACCACCTCCACCGTCCT
>JACMQV010000134.1 GCA_014376815.1 Cryobacterium sp. | reverse complement strand
TGCTCACAGTGCGGCCACGATCCGGGCGAGCAGTGCGCTGATGACCGGCTCGGCGGTCTTGCCGGCGTGCAGCACCTCGGCGTGGCTGAGGGGCTCCTTCTGGATCCCGGCCGCGAGGTTGGTGATCAGGGAGAGGCCCAGGACCTCCATGCCGGACTGCCGGGCCGCGATGGCCTCCAGGGCCGTCGACATGCCGACGATGTGGCCGCCGATGATCCTGGCCATCTGCACTTCGGCCGGCGTCTCATAGTGGGGGCCGCGGAACTGGCAGTAGACGCCCTCGTCCAGCGCCGGGTCGATCGTGCGGGCCAGATCGCGCAGGCGCCGGGAGTACAGGTCCGTCAGGTCGACGAACGTCGCCCCCTCGAGCGGCGAGTCCGCCGTGAGGTTGATGTGGTCGCTGATCAGCACGGGGGTGCCGGGCGTCCAGGTCTCCCGGATGCCGCCGGCCCCGTTGGTGAGGATCATGGTCGTCGCGCCGGTGGCGGCAGCGGTGCGCACGCTGTGCACGACTCGGCGCACCCCGTGGCCCTCGTAGTAGTGCGTGCGGGCGCCGATGATGAGCGCGCGCTTGCCGCTGGGCAGCAGCACCGAGCGAAGCTTGCCGGCGTGGCCGGCGAGGGCGGGAGCGCTGAAGCCCGTGATGTCCTCGGCGTCGAGGGTGTGCGTGGTCTCGCCGATCAGGTCGGCGGCCCGGCCCCATCCGCTGCCCAGGGTCAGGGCGACGTCGTGGCGGGCGATGCCCGTGGCCTCGGCGATCTCCCCGGCGGCGGTCCGTGCGACGTCGAACGGATCGATTTCGGGCACGTCAAGCGGATTCATGTCGGTCATCAGCATCCCGTCATTCTAATTGCCCGTCGATTTCGACGGCGTGCCCCTCACGAATTCGACGGAGAATCTGCGAATTATGGGCCGAAAACAGGCCTGGAGATCAGATTCCGTGAATATCTCCGTCGAATTGGTTCGGCCGGGGGCCGGCCAGGTTGGCGGCGGCCCGTGCGGCGCGGGAGAATATGAGCATGGCCTACGAGTTCGAACGCAAGCAACGCATCGCTGTCCTCGGAGGAGGGCCTGGCGGGTACGAAGCAGCCCTCGCCGGCGCCCAGCAGGGGGCCGAGGTCACCCTGGTCGAGCGGGTCGGCGTCGGCGGGTCCGCCGTCATCACGGATGTCGTTCCCTCCAAGTCCCTCATCTCCACCGCCGAGGCCACCAACTCGATCGGCGATGCCACCGACCTGGGCGTGCAGTTGTTCGTGCGCAACGAGATGGGCAAGCCGGCCCGCCCGGAAGTGGCCATCAACCTGGCCGCCGTCAACAAGCGGCTCCTCGCCCTGGCCCGGCAGCAGTCCGAGGACATGAAGGCGACGCTGATGCGCGCCGGCGTGAACCTCGTCAGCGGCCACGGCCGCCTCGACGGCACCAGCGGCCTGATCGTCTCGACGGCCGAGGACGGTTCCGGCATCGACTTCGACCGGATCGAGGCGGACACGATCGTCGTCTCCGTCGGCGCGACCCCGCGCGTCCTGCCGACCGCGATCCCCGACGGCGAACGCATCCTCAGCTGGACCGAGCTCTACAACCTGCGGGCGGTGCCCGAACACCTGATCGTCGTCGGCTCCGGCGTGACCGGCGCCGAGTTCGCCTCCGCCTACCGCGCCCTCGGCGCCCGGGTCACGCTCATCTCGAGCCGTGACCAGGTTCTGCCCGGGGAAGATGCGGACGCCGCCGCCGTGATCGAGAACGTCTTCAAGCGCAACGGCATGGTCGTGCTCAGCAAGTCGCGCGCCGCCTCCGTCGTGCGCACGGAGACGGGCGTGCTGGCCACGCTCGCCGACGGCCGCACGGTGGAGGGCAGCCACTGCCTGATCGCGGTGGGATCCGTTCCGAACACGGCCGGGATCGGGCTCGAGGAGGCGGGTGTGCAGCTCACCGACTCCGGGCACATCCGGGTGAACCGGGTCGCGCGCACGTCGATCCCGAACATCTACGCGGCCGGGGACTGCACGACCGAGCTGCCGCTGGCATCCGTCGCCTCCATGATGGGGCGCACCGCGGTGTTCCACGCCATGGGCGACGCGGTCAACCCGATCGAGATCCGCAACGTCGCGGCCAACATCTTCACCCAGCCGGAGATCGCCACCGTGGGCTGGACCCAGAAGCAGATCGAGGACGGCCTCACCCGTGGCAGCATCTACAAGTTGCCGCTCTCGTCGAACCCGCGAGCGAAGATGATGGGTATCAAGGACGGCTTCGTCAAGCTGTTCGCCACCACCACCACCGGTACCGTGATCGGCGGTGTGATCGTCGCTCCCCGGGCCAGCGAGCTGATCTTCCCGCTCGCGCTGGCCGTGGAGCACCGGCTCACCGTCGACGAGGTCGCGCGGGCGTTCCCGGTCTACCCGTCGCTGACGCACTCGATCACGGATGCCGCCCGCGCCATGCACATCGTGCAGTAGCCCCGAGCCCGCCGAGGGGTCCTCCCCGGGTAGCGCAAAACACCCTCGTTCTCAGAACGAGGGTGTTTCGCGTTGAAGCTGGGCGCCCGGGCGGGTCAGGCGTCGAGCACGGCCATCAGCAGGAAGCCCGATGCCACGGTGGCGCCGATGACGGCACCGACGTTGCCGACCACACCGTCCTTGTGGGCGGTGAGCGGCTGCTCCATCTTCATCGCCTCGAGCACGAGCAACAGGTCGCCCTTGACGACGGGGTCGCCCTCGGCGACGGCCATCTTCACGATGGTGGCCTGCATCGGGGCGTGCACCGCGTCGCCCGTAGCCGTTTGGACCGAGTGGGAGCCGCCCCGTCTCCGGGGTGCGGGACCGGCCGTGTTCTCCGAGGCCGAGCCGGGGAGCAGCCGGACGGGCAGGCTGACCTCGATCCGGCGGCCCTCCACCTCCACGACCACGTTGTGGCGTTTCTGCGGTCCGGTGAGTTCCTCCGGGGACCCGTTCCACGGCTCGATGTCGTTCTGGAATTCGGTTTCGATCCAGCGGGTGAAGATCGAGAACGGCTCGCCGTTGGCCGGGGCGAAGGCGGGGTCGCGCACGATGCGGCGGTGGAAGGGCAGCACGGTCGGCAGACCGGCCACCTCGAACTCGTCCAGGGCCCGGCGTGAGCGTTCGAGGGCCTCCTCCCGGGTGGCTCCGGTCACGATCAGCTTCGCGAGCAGGGAGTCGAAGGACCCGGAGACGACGTCTCCGGCCTGCACGCCGCTGTCGACGCGCACGCCGGGGCCGCCGGACGGCTTGAACACGTGCACGGGGCCCGGGGCCGGCATGAAGCCGCCCCCGGCGTCCTCGCCGTTGATCCGGAACTCGAAGGAGTGCCCGATCGGTTCCGGGTCACCATAGGTGAGGTGTCCGCCCTCGGCGAGGCGGAACTGCTCCCGCACCAGGTCGATGCCGGTCACTTCCTCCGACACCGGGTGTTCGACCTGCAGCCGGGTGTTGACCTCGAGGAAGGAGACCGTGCCGTCCTGGCCGATCAGGAACTCGCAGGTGCCGGCGCCGACGTAGCCGACCTCGGCGAGGATCGCCTTGGAGGCGCGGTACATCTCGTCGCGCTGTGCGTCGGTGAGGAACGGTGCGGGCGCCTCTTCGACCAGCTTCTGGTGGCGGCGCTGCAGCGAGCAGTCGCGGGTGGAGACCACGACGACGGTGCCGTAGGAGTCGGCGAGGCACTGGGTCTCGACGTGGCGGGGCTTGTCGAGGTATTTCTCGACGAAGCACTCGCCGCGGCCGAACGCGGCGACGGCCTCACGGGTGGCCGAGTCGAAGAGTTCGGGAACTTCCTCCCGGGTACGGGCGACCTTCAGGCCGCGGCCGCCGCCACCGAAGGCGGCCTTGATCGCGACCGGCAGGCCGTGCAGGTCCACGAAGTCGAGCACCTCGGAGGCGTCCACGACCGGGTTGAGGGTGCCGGGCGCCATCGGGGCGTGCACCTTCTCGGCGACGTGCCGGGCGGACACCTTGTCGCCGAGCTTCTCGATCGCCTCGGGGGAGGGGCCGATCCAGATCAGGCCGGCGCCGATGACGGCGCGGGCGAAGTCGGCGTTCTCGGCGAGGAACCCGTAGCCGGGGTGCACGGCGTCGGCCCCGGACCGCCGGGCCACCGAGAGGAGCTTGTCGATGACAAGGTAGGTTTCCGCGCTCGTTGTCCCGGCGAGGCCGTAGGCCTCGTCGGCAAGGTGCGAATGCACCGAGTCGCGATCCTGGTCGGCGTAGACGGCGACCGAGAGGATGCCGCTGTCTTTGGCGGCTCGGATCACCCGGACGGCGATTTCGCCCCGGTTTGCGATGAGGACCTTCGTTATTGGGGGCACAGTGCCTTAGCTTATGGGGCTTGGCCCCCCGCTTTTTGGTTCTGTCCCACAAAAAGAGTGCCGAAAAAAGTACGGATGCCTACAATCCGGCGGCGAAACGGGTACCGAAGGTCAGTCCGAGGGGCGGTTCCACAGGCTCGGCCAGGTGTGGCCGAGCCGGTTCACCAGCCGGCGCAGCGTGGGCAGGGACAGCCCGACGACCGTGGAGGGATCCCCGTTGATGTGGGTGATGAAAGGCGCGCCGAGGCTGTCGATGGTGAACGCGCCGGCCACGAACAGGGGCTCGCCGGTGGCGATATAGGCGTCGAGCTCGGCATCCTCGATGTCGTCGGCGAAGGTGACGTCGGCGACCGCGACGGCGCCGGCGGCCTGGCCCGCCACGCCGTTCGCGTGGTCGATCAGCCAGTGGCCCGAGAAGAGCTGGCCGGTGCGGCCGCGCTGCAGGTGCCAGCGTTCGCGGGCCTTCTCGCTCGTGTGCGGCTTGCCGTAGATGACGTCGTCGATCACGAAGACCGAGTCCCCGCCGAGCACGAGGCCGTCCCCGATGTCGCCCGCCCGGGTCAGTGCGAGGGACACGGCCTCCGCCTTCGCCCGGGACAGCAGCTCCACCACCTTGTGCGGGGTGAGCGGGGCACCGCTACGCCGTGCGGCCTCGGCCGCCACGGCCTCCTCGTCGACGTCCGGGGCGAGAGTGACGGGTTCGATGCCCGCGGAGCGCAGCAGCATCAGCCGGGCCGGAGACGTTGACGCCAGGTAGAGGCGCATGGTTTCCCTTCGTGCGTGGGGGGAGGCTCGTGCAGGGGATAACGGGTGTGGGATCATCGATGAATGGGCACCAGCAACGACAACCAGGCAGACCAGAGCGGGCACTCCGCAGAAGTGGGCGCGGAACTCGAACTCGACGTCACAAACGTAGCTCACGGCGGCATCTTCATCGCCCGGCATGAGGGCCGGGTGGTCTTCGTCAGCGACACCCTGCCGGGGGAGCGCGTGCGCGCCCGGCTGACGTCGGCCAGCCACAAGAGCTTCTGGCGGGCCGAGACCGTCGAGGTGCTGACCGAGGCCCCCCAGCGCCAGCCGCACATCTGGGCCTCCGCCGCGCTCGAGCGCGACCCGGAAGACCGGGCCGGCGGCGCCGAGTTCGGCCACATCGAGCTCGGCTACCAGCGCGAACTCAAACGCCAGGTCCTCGCGGACGCCCTCAAGCGGATGGCCGGAATCGAGTCGCCCGTCACGGTCGAGCCCGTCCCGGTGGGCCCCAACGCGTCCCCCGGCGACGCCGCCGACGGCACGGGCTGGCGCACCCGCGTTCGCCTGCACGTCGACGAGGACGGCTTCGTCGGCCCCTACGCCGCCCGCTCGCACCGGGTGATCCCGGTGGGAGACCTGCCCCTCGCCGACCGGCTGCTGGAAGCGGCCGCGCCGCTCGACCAGCGTTTCGCGGGCGCGGCATCCGTCGATGTCGTCGCCCCGAGCCTCGGTTCCGTGCAGGTGCTCGTGGCCGAGCAGGACGCCTCGGGCAAGCGCCGTCCCACGACGCGCACCCTCATTCGCGAGGTCGTCGGGGAGCGCGAGTTCCGGCTCGACGCCGCCGGCTTCTGGCAGGTGCACACCAGCGCGGCCGAGACCCTCTACCGCGCGGTGCAGGACACCATCGACGCCGAGGAGTTCGACCCGCGGGCCGCGAACCTGGACCTCTATGGCGGGGTCGGCCTGCTTGCCGCCGCGGTCGGCGACAAGTTCGGCAGCACGGTGCGCATCACCTCGGTCGAGAGCGATCCGCAGGCCACCGACTTCGCCGCCGAGAACCTGGCCGAATGGGTCGGCGCCAGCGTGCAGACCTCCCGGGTCGACCGATTCCTCAGCGGCCTGGTGCGCGATTCCAGCGCCGCCGAGCGGGCCAGGCAGAGCGCGGCCACGGTCATCCTCGACCCGCCGCGGGCCGGTGCGGGCAAGGAGATCATCGATCAGCTCGGGGCGCTCGGCCCGCGTCAGATCGTCTACGTGGCCTGCGACCCGGTCGCGCTGGCCCGCGATATCGCGCTGCTCGCCGGGCACGGCTACGCACTGCGCACACTGCGCGCCTTCGACCTGTTCCCCAACACTCACCATGTCGAAAGCATTGCGCTGCTCGCCAGATAGCTATCGTTGACATGTACGACGACGTGAGGATGTAAGACCCATGACCGATCCGACAGCACCCGTGCCCGCGACCACCGCGTCCGAGGGCACCGTGGTCCTCGACCACCCCGTTCGGGTCGGGATCGCCGACGACCACGAGTCGGTCCGCCTGGGCATCAAGGCCGCCTGCGAGAACGTCGGCTACGAGGTCATCTTCACCGCTCCGACCGTGCAGGAACTCGTTGACGGGATCGACGGCCGCGCTGTCGACGTCATCGTGCTCGACCTGTCGCTGGGCGATGGGTCACGCGTCACCGACAATGTGCACCGCGCCCAGAGCACGGGCGCATCCGTGCTCGTGCACAGCATCGCGGACCGGGTCGCCCTGGTGCGGGAGGCACTCGCCGCCGGCGCGGCCGGGGTGATCCCGAAGTCCTCGCCCACCACGACCGTGATGGCGGCGGTGGCATCCGTCGCTCGCGGCGACGTGCTCAACAACCTCGAATGGGCGACGGCCATCGACGCCGACCGTGACTTCGCCAAGGCCCAGCTCGGCCGGCGCGAGCGCGACGTCCTGCACCTCTACGCCTCCGGCCTGCCGCTGAAGATGGTCGCCATGCAACTCGGCATCGCGCACTCGACCGCCCGCGAGTACCTGGACCGAATCCGCGTGAAGTACGTCGAGGTCGGCCGGCCGGCACCCACGAAGGTCGACCTGCTCCGCCGAGCCGTCGAAGACGGAATCCTGCCGGGCCTCGACCCGGATGGCGGAGATGGTCGAGGCTAAGACCGCGGGCGCGCACCTGCAGGCTGCCGTGCCGCCCGCAGAAGCCGACCCCCACGATTCCGACCTCATCGTCGGCCCCCGACAGCCGCGCAACCCGATCAGTCGGACCCGGATCGAGGTGATCGTCTCCCGCTCCGTCGCCGGGGTGGGGATGGTCTTCTCACTCCAGGCGATGCCCATCATGCTCGCGCAGGCCCCCGAACGGCTTCCGGTCATGGGCTTCATCACGCCCCTGCTGCTCGGGCTGGCCATCACCGCAGTCGTCGCGGCGGCCACCGCGAAGGTGGCGGTTCGGGCGGCCACCGGCACCGTCGCGATGGTGTACCTGGCTGGGCTACTCGCGTGGCCCTTCCTCATGCTCGATCCGGACCTGGTGCTCGACGGCAAGCCGTGGCTGTGGTACATGTGCACCGTCGCCACCGCCTGTGCGGCGGTGGCGTTCCCTCTGGTCTGGGCCGCCATCTACACTCTCGCGGTGCCCGTCGTCTATGGAATCATCCGGTCCCAGCCGTCCGGCGGCAGCGCCGATGTGCTCCTGGCCTCCCTCGACGCGGTGTACGCGATCCTCCTCGGCGAGGTCATCCTGATCATCATCTTCATGCTGAGGCAGACGGCGGGCGCCGTGGACTCGGCGCAGACGAACGCGCTGCACCAGTACGCGAACGCCGTGCGGCAGCACGCCACGGAGGTCGAGCGCGTGCAGGTGGACTCGATCGTGCACGACAGCGTGCTCGCCACGTTCCTCGCCGCCGCCGCGGCGGGCAGCCCGAAGGCCGCGGAACTGGCCTCCGGGATGGCGGCGGATGCCCTGACCCGGCTCAATGACGCCGCCCTGGTGCCGGCCGGCGACGACAGCCTGGTGCCGTTCGGCGAACTCGCCGCGCAGATCCGCGCGGCGGCCGAGCGGCTTCCCGTTCACTTCACCATCACCGAGTGCCCGATCGAGTCGCTCCGGCTCCCCGTGCACGCCAGCGAGGCGATCCTCGCGGCGAGCGTGCAGGCCATGGTGAACAGCGACCAGCACGCCGGCACGCCCGAGTTCGAGCCCGAACGCAGCCTGACCTTGAGCGCGAACGCCCAGGGCGGCTGCACCATCACGATCGCCGACTCCGGGGTCGGCTTCGACCCTGACACGGTGCCGGCCGAACGACTGGGCTTGCGCATCTCGATCCAGGATCGTGTCGCCAGCGCCGGCGGGTCGGCTTCGGTGTGCTCGGAGATCGGCCGGGGCACGACGATCACCATCGTATGGCCGCCGGCATCCGGGAATGTGCCGTCATGATCACGGTGCCCCGCGGCCTCGTGCTCTCCCTGGCAGCCCTTTTCTCCACGTACCACGTCGTTCTGGGTGTCTATTCACTGAACCAGCCGCGCACGCCGGGGCCGGCGGTGCTGGCGCTTACCTTCTACGTCCTGGCGACGGTGCTGAGCCTGTGGCCGAAAAGCCCCATGCGGATGCCGCTCTGGCTGGCCTTCTTCAACGTCGCGGTCTGCGCGATGATCCCGCTGCTCGTGGGAAGCCAGCTGGACGGGTCCATCTACAACGGTTACGCGACCTGGGACGTCGCGGCGGTCGGCACCCTGATGACCATCACGGCGACGCGGCGGCAGCCGGTGCTCGCGTGGATCGGCGCCGGTACCCTGGTGGTGCACACGGTCTTCTGGGCGGGCCCCGCGGCCCTGGGGCCGATGGGCGTGATCGGGAGCGTCGTGTGGGTCGCGGTTGCGGTCATCCTCGCCCGCGCCCTGGCCAAGGCGGGCCGTGACGCCCGGCAGTACGCGCTGGCCGAGCGGGAGGCGACCGAGTGGCAGGCCGCCCAGGAAGCCCACCTCTACGAGCGCCAGGTGCGCCTCGCGCAGACCATCCGCCTGGCCGCGCCCATGCTGCGACGCATCATCGACCGCGGCGGCGAACTGACCGCCGAGCAGCGCCAGGAGTGCCGCTACCTCGAGGCCGCCGTGCGCGACGAGATTCGCGGTCGCAAGCTGCTCAACGACGCCGTGCGCGACCAGGTCATGGCCGCCCGACGCCGGGGTGCGATCGTCACGCTGCTCGACGAGGGCAACATCGACGACATCCGGGGCCCGCAACTCGAACTCGTTCTCAACGCGCTCGCGGCGGCGATCGGCGGCACCACAGCAGACTCGATCATCGCCCGCACGGCCGGTGACGGCTCGGCCACCGCGGTCACCGTCGTCGGGCTCAGCAGCGCGGATGCCCGGCTCAGCGCGCTCGGCCAGGAATCACCCGAACCCGAGGTCGACCTGTGGCTGGAGATCCCGCGTTGAGCGCCGCAGGCCGTTAAAGCGAAAGGGGACCAACCGTGACGTTGATCCCCGTTCGACATTCCGTGCCAGGGCGACAACCCGAATGTCACCCTGACTCGCCCCCAGATCCCGCCTGCTTACCCTAGTCGACGTGGTCTGGTTGTGAAGTTCTGAGAACCTCACCAGCAAGATCAATGATCCCCGAACCGGAACGACTAAAAAAGTCGGCATTTAGGGGGACCGGTGCGGGGCCGGCTCCGCACCGGCGCCCGCTCAGGCGGAAAAGCCGCGCCACCGGCCCTGGCCGGGCACGAGCGGCCCGCGGATGCCGCGTTGGCTGCGTTGCCAGGCGCTCTGGCCCCGCGCCGGCGTCTGGCGTTGGCTGTCGGTCTCCTCCCGCAGCAGGCCGTGGAGCACGGCGGACACGGCCGCGGCCTCGTGCGGGGTGACGCCGCGGGTCAGGAAACGCAGCCCCGCGGCCGGTTCGGTGGAATTCGCTGGATCGGTCATGGCACCCGCCTACAGCGGAATGTTCCCGTGCTTCTTGGGCGGCAGGCTCGCGCGCTTGGTGCGCAGGGCGCGCAGCGCCTTCGTGATGGCGACGCGGGTCGTGGCCGGCACGATGATGCCGTCCAGCTCGCCGCGCTCGCCCGCCAGGAAGGGGCTGGCCACGTTGTAGGTGTACTCGTTGGCCAGCCGGGTGCGCACGGCGGCGACATCCTCCTCGGCTGCTTCGGCCTTCTTGATTTCGGCGCGGTACAGGATGTTCACGGCGCCCTGGCCGCCCATCACCGCGATCTCCGCGGTCGGCCAGGCCAGGTTGATGTCCGCGCCGAGCTGCTTGGAGCCCATCACGATGTACGCGCCGCCGTAGGCCTTCCTCAGGATGACCGTGACCAGGGGAACGGTTGCCTCGGCGTAGGCGTAGAGCAGCTTGGCGCCGCGGCGGATGATCCCCGTCCACTCCTGGTCGGTGCCGGGCAGGAAGCCGGGCACGTCGACCAGGGTGAGGATCGGGATCGAGAACGCGTCGCAGAACCGCACGAACCGGGCGGCCTTCTCGCCGGCCGGGATGTTGAGCGTGCCGGCCATGGCGCTGGGCTGGTTGGCGACGATGCCGATGGAGCGTCCCTCGACCCGGGCGAAGCCGACGACGATGTTCGGGGCGAACAACGGCTGCGTCTCGAGGAAGTCGCCGTGGTCGACGATGTGCTCGATCACGGTCTTCACGTCGTAGGGCTGGTTCGGGGAGTCCGGGATGATCGTGTTCAGCCTGAGGTCGGCATCCGTCGTCTCCAGCTCGATGTCGCTGTCGAACACGGGCAGGTCGGCCAGGTTGTTGTCCGGCAGGTAGCTGAGCAGGGTTCGCGCGTAGTCGAGGGCGTCGGGTTCGTCGCTGGCCAGGTAGTGCGCCACCCCGGAGATGGTGTTGTGCGTGAGCGCGCCGCCGAGCTCTTCCATGCCGACGTCTTCACCGGTGACGGTTTTGATCACGTCGGGGCCGGTGACGAACATCTGGCTGGTCTTGTCGACCATGATCACGAAGTCGGTCAGCGCGGGGGAGTACACGGCGCCGCCGGCCGCGGGGCCGCAGATGATGGAGATCTGGGGGATGACGCCGGACGCGGCCGTGTTGCGGCGGAAGATCTCGCCGTACTTGCCCAGGGCGACGACGCCCTCCTGGATACGCGCTCCGCCGGAGTCGAGGATGCCGATGATGGGCACCCCGGTCTTCAGGGCGAGGTCCATCACCTTGATGATCTTCTCGCCGGCGACCTCGCCGAGCGAGCCGCCGAAAATGGTGAAGTCCTGCGAGTACACGGCGACCTGGCGGCCGTGGATCGTGCCGGTTCCGGTGACGACGGCGTCGCCGTAGGGCCGCTTCTTCTCCATGCCGAACGCGTGCGTGCGGTGCCGCACGAACTCGTCCAGCTCGACGAACGAACCCTGGTCGAGCAGCAGGTCGATGCGCTCCCGGGCGGTCATCTTGCCCTTGGCGTGCTGTTTCTCGATCGCGGCCTCCCCGCTGGCGGTCACGGCTTCGTGGTAGCGCAGCTTGAGGTCGGCGAGCTTTCCAGCCGTCGTGTACAGGTCGGGGCCCGCAGTGGGCGAGTTCTCAGTCACGCCGTTCACTCTACCGGCCAGCCCCCACCCCGGATCGTTGACGATTGTCTACAAAAACCGGTGCGTTTGCTGGTCGGGTGCCCCTGCCCCCACGCATAACTCCTGCAAATTCTTGGATTTGTCCGGTAGATGTGCCTTTTCGGAGCAGATTCGCGAGAATTGCAGGAGTTATGCACGGGAAGAGGGTCGCATGGAGTTTCCGCTCAGCCGCGAGGTCGTCGCGCGTTTCGAGTACCTGGCCGAGGCCGGGTCGACGAACGACGTTCTCGTCGCAGACGCGTCGGGCGCGGATGCCGCCGCCTGGCCCCACCTGTCGACGGTCGTCACCGACAACCAGACCCGCGGTCGCGGCCGATTGGGCCGCACCTGGCTCGCCCCCACCGGCAAGTCCCTCGCCGTCTCGGTGCTGCTCCGCCCCCGGGTCGGCGGAGCCCCGCTCCCGGTCGACCACTTCGGCTGGTTCCCCCTGCTCGCGGGGGCGGCGATGACGCGCGCCGTGCGCGCGGCCGTCGAGGCCGGGCTCGCCGGCCGGGCCGCCCCGCCGGACGAGGAACGCCCCCGGCACGAGGTCACCCTGAAATGGCCCAACGATGTTTTGATCGACGGGTACAAGGTCTCCGGCATCCTCTCCGAGCTCCTGCCGGACGCGCGCGGCCTGGTCATCGGGACCGGCCTGAACGTGTCCCTGGACGAACACGACCTCCCCACCCTCACCTCCACCTCGCTGCAGCTGGTCACGGGCACGGCCCCCGACGCGGATGCCGTGCTCTCGCGCTACCTGACCGAACTACGGGACCTGACGACCGCGTTCGTCGCGGCGAACGGCGACCCGGTGCAGAGCGGGCTGCTGCACGCGGTCACGGAGGTGTGCGGCACCCTCGGCTCCGTTGTGCGGGTGGAGCTCCCGGGCGGCACCGACCTGGTCGGCACCGCGATCGCCCTCGACCGCAACGGGCGGCTGATCGTCGAGGACCAGGTGGATGGCGAGTTGCAGGCCGTCGCCGCCGGCGATGTGACCCACCTGCGGTATTAATGGGTTATGACAAAGTCAGCGGGGACCGGCACAGCCAGCGTGACGCCTCCGGCGGAAACGGTCGTGGCGGGGCTGCGGCCGCATGCCCGCGTCCTGTTCTGGCCGACCGCGCTGCTGCTGGTCGCCTGCGGCGCCACCGGCTACTACTACGGGTCGCTTCCTGAGCCCTGGCAGAACTCCGCGCTGCTGGCCACGATGGTCGCCGTCGTGCTGCTGCTGTGGCTGCTCCCGCTGGTCTCCTGGCTGAACCGTCGCTACACGATCACCACCCGGCGGATCATCTTCCGCCGGGGGTTCTTCGTGCGCACCCGGCAGGAGTTGCTGCACAGCCGCGGTTACGACGTGAGGGTGCGCAGGAACTGGCTGCAGTCGCTGGTCGGCTCGGGTGACGTGGTCATCAACGCCGGGCCGGAGCATCCGTTCGTGCTCAAGGACGTGCCCAATGCCGTGCTCGTGCAGCAGGTGCTGCACGACCTGATGGAGCAGGCACGCGCCCGGGTCGGCCTCGTCGGCCAGGACCAGTCGATCACGGCTGACCCGTCAGCGCTGTGGGGCCGTCGCTAGGCTCCCGGTGTCGGTTCGCGCGGTCCCGGTTCGCGCGCTGAGGGTTGCTGCCGGCGCTGCGCTGCGGCCCGCCTGGCGGCCGGGGGAGAAGACCCAGTAGCGGTAGAGCGCGAAGCGGAACACGGAGCCCAGGAACAGCCCCACCACGTTCGAGGAGATGTTGTCGGCCAGGACGCTGGTGTACCCGAGCAGGTAGTGGCTGACCCACAGGCAGGCCAGGCCGATCCCCATGCCGGCCAGGCTGACCGCGAAGAACTCGGCCCCCTCGCGCAGCGTCTTCGACTGGCGTGACGCGCCGAAGGTCCAGTACCGGTTGCCGATCCAGTTCAGCGCGATGGCGAGTGCGGTCGACACGACCTTCGCGTAGAGCGGGCCGGCGTGCACCAGGTCCGGGCTGAAGACGCTCGCGCGCAGCAGATTGAAGACGGTGATGTCCACGACGAAGCCGACAAGCCCGACCGCGCCGAACTTGGCGAGCTGGCCGGCGAACGCCAGCAGTCGCGACCTTGTCCCCGTTGCTCTCGGCATGCATCCGTCCGGTCGATGGGCAAAGATAAGAGTGCGAAACTCGCAGTCTACGGCGCGGTCCAGTCTGTTGCCTGAGAAAACGGTTACCGGGCAGTGAACGGTCGCGGAGAAATTGAGGCACGGATGAATACCACTGTTGGCGTGATCGGCGGCGGCCAGCTGGCCCGGATGATGATTCCGGCCGCGGTGAATCTCGGGATCGAGCTCCGGGTGCTGGCCGAGGACGCGGGCATGAGCGCCGACCTGGCCGCCGTGCAGATCGGCGACTACCGCGACCGCGACGTCGTGCTGGCCTTCGCCGAGTCCGTCGACGTGATCACGTTCGACCACGAGCACGTGCCCCAGGAGATCCTGCGCGAACTCGTCGCCCGCGGGGTGGCCGTGCACCCGGGGCCGGACGCCCTCCTCTACGCCCAGGACAAGCTGCTGATGCGGCAGCGGCTGAGCGAGCTCGGCCTGCCGGTGCCCGACTGGGCCCGGGTGGAGAGCGCCGCCGAGCTGGGCGAGTTCCTGGCCGGCCACGGTGGCCGCGCGGTGGTCAAGACGGCCCGCGGAGGCTACGACGGCAAGGGCGTGCGGGTGGTCAGGCACGAGCACGAGGCCGACGACTGGTTCACCGCGCTCGCCGAGGACGGCAACGGGGGCGCCCTCCTGGTCGAGGAACTCGTCGACTTCCGCCGTGAACTGGCCCAGTTGGTCGCCCGGCGGCCCTCGGGCCAGATCGCGATCTGGCCGGTCGTGGAGACCGTGCAGCAGGGCGGCGTCTGCGCGGAGGTCATCGCGCCCGCCCCGGGGTCCGAGGGGCGGCTGGAGCAGCTCGCGGCCGACATCGCCGTGCGGGTCGCCGAGGGCGTCGGTGTGACCGGGATGCTCGCCGTCGAACTCTTCGAGACCTCCGACGGCCGTCTCCTGGTCAACGAACTCGCGATGCGACCGCATAACAGCGGCCACTGGTCCATCGAGGGGTCCGTGACGAGCCAGTTCGAGCAGCACCTCCGGGCCGTGCTCGACCTGCCGCTGGGCGCGACGGATGCCCGCGACCCGTGGACCGTCATGGTCAACATCATCGGCGGGCCCCCGGCCGGGCCGCTGTCGGCGCGGTTCCCGGCCGCGTTCGCGGCGCATCCGTCGGTCAAGGTGCACACCTACGGCAAGGCCCCCCGCCCGGGCCGCAAGGTCGGCCACGTCACCGCGGGAGGCGCCGATCTGGACGATGTGATCTACCAGACGCGTGCCACTGCGGCGATCTTTCAGGACTGAGCCATAAGATCGAATCCGTGCCAGAGAACTCCGTGCCCGAAACCGCGTCGCCGGACGCAGCCGTGACTCCCCTTGTGGGCGTGGTCATGGGCTCCGATTCCGATTGGCCGGTGATGAGCGACGCAGCGCAGCTGCTGCGCGACTTCGGCGTGCCCTTCGAGGTGCAGGTCGTCTCGGCACACCGCACCCCGGAGAAGATGATCGACTACGGCAAGACCGCCCACGCGCGGGGCCTCCGCGTCATCATTGCCGGCGCGGGCGGGGCCGCCCACCTCCCCGGGATGCTCGCGGCCGTGACCACGCTCCCGGTCGTCGGCGTGCCCGTTCCGCTCGGCCGCCTCGACGGACTCGACTCGCTCCTGTCGATCGTGCAGATGCCGGCGGGCGTTCCCGTGGCCACCGTCTCCATCGGCGGCGCCCGCAACGCCGGCCTGATCGCCGTCAAGGTGCTCGCCACCGCCGACGACTCGCTGCGCGTGAAACTGCTCGACTACGCGGAGGCTCTGGCCGACCAGGTCGAGCAGAAGAACGCCGCCCTGCAAGCGAGACTATGACCAGCGCCAGCAGCCCGATCCGGAGACCGGACGTCGGTTCCCCCCAGATCATGACCAAGCGTGCCTGGTGGCTCGTGGTGCTCAATTTCGTGCTGCCCGGCTCCGCGCAGGTGCTCGCCGGCAGCCGCCGGCTCGGCCGGTTCGGCCTGCGCATGACGTTCCTCCTGATCACCCTCGCGGTCGTCGCCGTCGTGGTCAACCTGCTCTGGCCGACGGTCCTCCTCACGGTCTTCACGAACTCGATCGGCCTGTGGGCGGCGGCACTGCTGCTCGCGTTCTATGGCGTGGTCTGGCTGATCCTCACCCTGGACACCCTGCGGCTCGTGCGGCTCGTGCGGGCCGGCCCGCGGGCACGCCCCGTGATCGCGGCCTTCACGACCCTGCTGATGGTGGCCGTGGTCGGCACGGCCGGCTACGGCGCCTATCTGGCGACGACGGCCAGCGGATTCCTGTCGTCGGTCTTCGTGGCCGGCCCGACCGAACCGCCCGTCGACGGCCGCTACAACATCATGCTGCTCGGCGGCGACGCCGGACCGACCCGTGACGGCCTGCGCCCCGACAGCATCTCCGTGGTCAGCATCGACGCCGAGACCGGCCAGGCCAGCATGATCGGGCTGCCCCGCAACCTGGAGGACGTGCCGTTCTCACCGGGGCCGCTCGCCGACCTGTACCCGGAGGGGTACGGCGCGATCGACGGCTGCGAGGTCGACGCCTGCATGCTGAACTCGATCTTCACCGAGGTGGAGCTGAAGAGCCCCGAGATGTACCCCAAGGCGGTAGCGCAGGGCAGCGAGCCGGGCATCGAAGGCATGCGCGACGCCGCCCAAGGCGTGACCGGGCTGACGATCCAGTACTACGTGCTGATCGACATGCAGGGATTCTCCGACCTCGTGGACTCGCTCGGCGGGGTCGACATCAACGTGGACCACCGCGTCCCGGTGCACACCGACGACACCTTCACCGAGGTCGCCTTCTGGTTCGAGCCCGGGATGCAGCACATGGATGGCTACCACGCACTCTGGTACGCCCGTTCACGCCACGACACCAGCGACTACGACCGGATGGTGCGGCAGCGGCAGGTGCAGGAGGCCATCCTCAAACAGGCGAGTCCCGCCAACGTGCTGACGAAGTTCCAGGCCGTGGCCTCGGCCGGGACCCAGGTCGTGAAGACCGACATCCCGCAGGGCATGCTCGGCTACTTCACGCACCTCGCGTCCAAGACGAAGGCGCTGCCGATCAAGTCGGTCGAACTGGTGCCGGACAACAACGTCGACCCGGAAGACCCCGACTACGACGTCATCCGCAGCCTGATCAAGACCGCCCTCGCCCCGCCCGCCACCGACGCCCCGGCCCAGTAGGGGCCTTCCCGCTACAGGTGGGGGCGTTCCCGCGCTACAGGTCCGCGTGCAGCAGCCAGACGCGTTCGGCCGAGTCGCGCCAGCTGAACGCACGGCCCCGGTCGCTGCCGAAGATGCTCAGCCGGTTCGCCAGCACGGTGTCGGTCAGCACCCGGGTCAGGGCCGCGGCGAGCCGCTCGGGGTAGCCGGCGGAATCCTCACGCTCCACGGCGAGCCCCGCGTCGCCGGCCGCCTCGAGCAGGGCCGGCGCGTCGGAGTGGATGACCGGGGTGCCCAGGTGGAACGCCTGGATCATCGGGCCGGCGAAGCCTTCCTCCAGGCTGGGGTAGACGAACACGGCGGCGCGGGAGATGACCACCGCGAGTTCCTCGTCGGTCAGGCCGTTCATCGCTCGCACCCGGCCCCATGGCAGTCCGGCCTCGTCGGCGACGGAAGCCAGGTCGAGCTCGCCCCACGTGTCGGGTCCGAGCACGATCAGCGGCAGGTCCGGTGAACCCGGCAGGCCGAGGCCCGTGATCAGTGCCGTGACCGCCTTGCGCGGTTCGAGGGTGCCGACGGTCACGATGTACTCGGTCGGCAGGCCCAGGCGTTCCGCGATGATCTCGGTCGCGGAGGAGTTCGACGGGAGGCGGAGGCCGCTGCCCACCCCGCCGCCGATCACGCGCACGCGGTCGCCGAAGTCGTAGATCTCCGCCAGCTGGTGGGCGACGGCGTGGCTGGGCACCACGATCGCATCCGCGTGCTTACGGGCGCGGCGCACCATCACCTTGGTCCAGGCCACGGTGGTGGGGGTGAGGGCTTCCGGATGCGTCCACGCCAGCACGTCGTGGATGGTCACGGCCACCTGGGTGCCGTCCTTGACGATGCTGTGCCGGCGCAGCGGCGCCAACAGCGACGGGGCATGGATCATGCCGGAACCGGAGGTGTTGGCGATGCCCAGTTGCCAGGCCGTCGCGAGCTCCCGCCGGGGGAGCGTGGTCT
The DNA here is from genome assembly GCA_014376815.1 of Cryobacterium sp. Lineage (GTDB taxonomy): Bacteria > Actinomycetota > Actinomycetes > Actinomycetales > Microbacteriaceae > Cryobacterium. The sequence goes on along the minus strand of JACMQV010000134.1, from coordinate 1,122 downwards.
TGTGCAGGCCGGCCAGGCCGGGCAGGGCCGCCTCGATCAGGGCGTAGTGCTCGGCCGGAGAGGCCGACACGATTCCCTCGACGTCGCAGCCGGCCGGAGCCGCCTTGATCAGGGCCCGGGTCAGTTCTTCGGTGTAGCGTCCGATCCCGCCCGGGACCGGTGCGATCATCTGGTCCAGGACCACACGCAGCGTGGTCATTGGGCTTCGAAGGTCCCCTGCTGGGCCGCCGCGGCCAGGGCGTCCCGCCAGTCACGGATGGGGGCCAGGCCGGCTGTCGCCCAGGCGTCGTGCCCGAGCACGGAGTACGAGGGGCGGGGGGCCGGGCGCACGAACTGCGAGCTGTCGGTGGGGGTGACCCGCGCGGGGTCGAGGCCGGCGGCGGCGAAGACCGCCTGGGCGAAGCCGAACCAGCTCGTCACGCCCGAGCTGGTGCCGTGGTAGATCCCGGCGGGCGCGTCGGAGTCGGGCAGGGCCACGATCTGCGCGGCCAGGTCGGCGGTCCAGGTGGGCTGGCCGACCTGGTCGTCGACCACGCTGAGGGTGTCGCGCGCCGCGGCGAGCTTCAGCATGGTTTTGGGGAAGTTGGGGCCGTGCTGGCCGTAGAGCCAGGCCGTGCGCACGATGTAGCTGCCGGCCGGGTGCTCCGCCAGCACGAACGCCTCGCCGGCGGCCTTGGTGCGGCCGTAGGCGGAGATCGGGTTGATCGGGGTGTCTTCCAGGTAGGGGGAGGTGGCGCTGCCGTCGAACACGTAGTCGGTCGACACCTGCACCAGCTTCGCTCCGGTGGCGGCCGCGGCCACCGCCAGATTGCGCGGACCGGTCGCGTTGATCGCGTACGCGGCATCCTCGTTCGTCTCCGCGTCGTCCACCTGGGTGTACGCGGCCGCATTGATGATGACGTCGAAGCCCGTGACCGCTGCCAGGACCGCGTCCTGGTCGGTGATGTCCAGCTCGGTGCGGTCGAAGGCCGTGACGTCGCGGCCGGCGAGAGCCGCCTGCAGATCGCGGCCGAGCATGCCGGCCGCGCCGGTGATCAGGTACCGGGTCATCAGCTCAATGCCGCACGGGCCTTGAGCGGCTCCCACCAGGTGCGGTTGTCCCGGTACCACTGCACGACATCC
>JACMQV010000015.1 GCA_014376815.1 Cryobacterium sp. | reverse complement strand
CGCCTGGGCGGCGCTGGTCGCCGCGCCAGGACGAGTTGTTCGGCCAGCTGGTGGAACTCTTCCTCCGGGAGGGGTTCGCCTTCATCACCCTCGAGGCCGCCGCGACCCGCCTGCGCTGCTCGAAGTCCACCATCTACTCCCTGGCCAGCAGCCGGGAACAGCTCGTGCGCACGGCCGTCGTCTACTTCTTCCGCCAGGCGGCGGAGCGGGTGGAGCACAAGCTCGCCGGGACCCGGGACCCGACCGACCGGATCGCCGTCTATCTGCGCGCGGTCGGCGACGAACTCCGGCCGGCATCCGCGGCGTTCATCGACGACGTCGCGGCGTTCCCGCCGGCCAACGAGATCTACGAACGCAACACCGAGATCGCCGCCGCCCGGGTGCGCGAGCTCATCTCGGAGGGCGTGCGGAGTGGGGACTTCCGCGAGGTTCCCGCGGCCTTCATCGCCGAGGCGGTATCTTCGGTGATGGTGAGCATTCAGAAACGACGGATGTCCGCGGGCACGGGCCTGTCCGACGCGCAGGCGTACGAGGAGCTGGCCGCGCTCGTCGTGAACGGCATCCGGGCCCACTAGCCGGCGGCAGAGGAGAAGAACGGTGTCAACAGCCTTACCCCTGCCGGGAGACCCGATCGCGGAGGCGCACCGCCAGTGGGTCGAGCACGGCTGGCCGGAAGCGGCCGACGGCATGGCCGCGGTGACCTCGATCATGCGTGCGCAGCAGATCATGCTCGCCCGGATCGAAGCCGTGCTGAAGCCGTTCGGCGTCACCTTCGCCCGCTACGAACTGCTGACCCTGCTCAGCTTCACCCGCAGCGGGTCGCTGCCGATGAAGAACGCGAGCGCCCGGCTGCAGGTGCATCCGACCAGCGTGACGAACGCCGTGGACCGCCTCGAGGCGGCGGGCTACGTGCGCCGCCTCCCCCACCCCACCGACCGGCGCACCACCCTGGTGGAAATCACGCCGTCCGGCCAGGCGATCGTGCTGGAAGCGACGGCCCGCCTGAACGCGGAAGTGTTCGCCCGTCCCGGCCTGAGCCAGGACGACATCCACAGCCTGATCCGTGTGCTCAGCGGGTTCCGCCACGATGCCGGCGACTTCGCCGATCCCGGTTCCCGCTAGGCCGGGATCCCGCCGGTCAGCGGTTCTCGAACCGGGGGGAGCGCTTCTCCAGGAACGCCGCCATGCCCTCCTTCTGGTCGAAAAGGGCGAAGGTGGAGTGGAAGAGCCGGCGCTCGACGTGGACGCCCTCGGCGAGGGTGGTCTCGAAGGCGACGTTGACGGCCTCCTTGGCGAGCATCGCCACCGGGGCGGACATGCCCGCGATCGTCGCCGCCGTGGCGAGGGCCTCCTCGAGCAGCTGCGCGGCAGGGATGACCCGGGCGACGAGCCCCGAGCGTTCGGCCTCCGCGGCATCCATCGTGCGGCCGGTCAGCACCATCTCCATCGCCTTGGCCTTGCCGATGGCCCGGGTCAGGCGTTGCGAGCCGCCGATGCCGGGGATGACGCCGAGCCTGATCTCCGGCTGGCCGAAGACGGCCGTGTCGGCGGCGAGGATGAAATCGCACATCATCGCGAGCTCGCACCCGCCGCCGAGCGCGTGGCCGGCGACCGCGGCGATCAGGGGGGTGCGGAGGCGGGTGAGCGCATTCCAGCCGGCGAACCAGTCCGCAGCGTACATGTCCTGGTAGGTCTGCGGGGCCATCTCCCGGATGTCGGCTCCCGCGGCGAACGCGCGCGCGGACCCGGTGAGCACGATCGCCCCGACGCCCGGGTCGGAGTCCAGCCCCGTCGCCGCGTCGACGACCTCGTGCATCAGGGCGTCGTTCAGCGCGTTGAGGGCCTTCGGCCGGTTGAGGGTGATCAGGCCCACGCGTCCCCGGCGCTCCAGGATGATGTGCTCCCACGCGGTCTCGCGGGTCTCGCGGGTCTCGTCGGCGCCGCTCATGCGCCGGCCTTCCGGTCTGATTTCGCGCGGATGTCGTTGATGATCGCCGAGAAGTCCAGGCCGGCGCCGCCCTCGTCGGCGAAGCGGCGGTAGACGCCGGCCGCCACCGGGCCGAGCTCGGCGGCCACCCCGGTGGAGTCGAGGGCGTTCAGGGCCAGACCGAGGTCCTTGGCCATCAGGGCGCCGGCGAAGCCCGGCCGGTAGTCGCGGTTCGCGGGGCTGGTCGGGACGGGCCCGGGAACGGGGCAGTTCGTCGTGAGGGCCCAGCACTGGCCGGAGGCGGCGGAGGCCACGTCGAAGAGCGCCTGGTGGGTCAGTCCGAGTTTCTCGCCGAGCACGAACGCCTCGCTCACGGCGATCATCGAGATGCCGAGGATCAGGTTGTTGCAGATCTTGGCCGCCTGCCCGCTGCCCGGGCCGCCGCAGTGCACGATCCGCGCGCCCATCACCTCCAGCACGGCCGTCGCCGCGGAGATGTCCGTCTCCTCGGCGCCGACCATGAAGGTCAGGGTTCCCGCCTCAGCCCCGGCGACGCCGCCGGAGACCGGGGCGTCGAGTCCCCGCCGGCCGGCGGCGACGACGAGGTCGTGGGCGGCGCGGGCGTCCACCACGTCGACCGTGGAGCAGTCGATGAAGAGCGTGGCGGCGTCCGACGCGGCCAGGAGGCCCCCGCCCGAACCCGCACCGTCGGCCTGGCCCTGGTAAGCGCCGAGCAGGTGCCGGCCGCTGGGCAGCATGGTGATCACGATCCGGGCGCCCCGGGCCGCGTCTGCGGCCGAGTCCGCGATCCGGACGCCGTTCGCCCGGGCCTGCTCGAGGGCGTCGGGTACCAGGTCGAACCCGGTGACGGTGTAGCCAGCGCCGACGAGGTTGGCGGCCATCGGGCCGCCCATGTGGCCGAGCCCGATGAAGGCGATGGGTGTGCTCATGAGGCGCTTCTCCTGGTGGTTTCGGTGGTGACGTCGGTGTTGGTGTTGGTGCTGGTGCCGGAGATGCCGGTGTCGTGTGGGTGCGGCCGGTTTCGGGCGGCCAGGTGCAGCCCGGCCAGGTGGTCCTCGTCTGCGGTGAGCGGGGCGAAGTAGGCGGTGACGGCATCCGCCGTGACCTCGTCGAGGGTCGGCGGCGACCACCGGGGGCGGCGGTCCTTGTCGATCACCTGGGCCCGGATGCCCTCCTGCAGCTCGGTGCCCTCGAGGAAGCGCAGGGAGACCCGGTATTCCTGCTCCAGCACCGCCTCGAGGCTGGGGAGCGCGCGGGCCCGCCGCAGCGACGCCAGGGTGACGGCGAGCGCGGTCGGCGACTTGGTGCGGATGAGCGTGGCGGCCGCGTGGGCCGCCGCCGCGGAGGAGCGTTCCAGCGCGGCCAGGATCTGCCGCACGTCGTCGAAGGCGTAGCACCGGTCGATCCAGTCCCGCTCCGCGAGCAGAGGGGAGGGCGGGGGGGCGTCCGCGAGCGCGCGGACCGCCTCGACGGCGTCGGAGCCGGCCAGCGAGCGGGTCAGCTCCGGGATCCGGTGGCTGGGCACGAAGTGGTCCGCCAGCCCCAGGGCGATGGCGTCGGCGCCGGTGGCGAAGGCGGCGGTCAGGGCCAGGTGGGTGCCGAGCTCGCCGGGCGCCCGGGAGAGCAGGTAGGTTCCGCCGACGTCGGGCACGAAGCCGATGCCGGTCTCCGGCATCCCGAGCCTGGTGCGCTCGGTGACGACCCGGATGCCGGCGTGGCCGGAGACGCCGACCCCGCCGCCGAGCACAATCCCGTCCATCACCGCCAGGTACCGCTTCGGATACCGGTGGATCTGTGCGTTCAGCCTGTACTCGTCGGCGAAGAACCGGGCCGCGTCCGCACCGCTGCCCTGGGCGCCGCGGTAGATCGACACGATGTCGCCCCCGGCGCAGAGGCCCCGCTCTCCGCTGCCGGTCAGCAGCACGGTGCGCACGGAGTCGTCGGAGGCCCACTCGGTGAGCACGGCGGAGATCCGGGTGATCATCGCGTGGGTGAGGGCGTTCATCGCGGCCGGGCGGTTCAGGATGATCTGCCCGACCCGGCCGGAACGGCGCAGCAGGATCTCGGGCTGGTCGATGATCGGCTCGCTCGGGACCGGCTCGTTCAGGACCGGCTCGCTCATGACCGGTCCGCCTGCCGCGGCGCGGTCGATTGCTCCGTGAGGGCCCGGCCGATGATCAGACGCATGATTTCATTGCTGCCTTCGAGGATCTGGTGAACGCGCAGGTCGCGAACGACCTTCTCAATGCCGTAGTCGGCGAGATAACCGTAGCCGCCGTGGAGCTGCAGGGCGCGGTTAGCCACCGAGAAACCGGCATCCGTGGCCACGCGCTTGGCCATGGCGCAGAGCCGCACCCGGTCGGGCGCGCCCCGGTCGAGGGCGTCCGCGGCCCGCCAGAGCAGGGTGCGGGCGGTCTCCAGCTCGGTGTCCATGTCGGCGAGCTCGAACAGGAGGGCCTGCTGCTCGATCAGCGGCGCACCGAACGCCGTGCGCTCGGTGAGGTAGCGCACGGCCTGGTTCAGCGCCCACTGGGCGCCGCCGAGCGAGCAGGCGCCCATGTTGATGCGGCCGCCGTTGAGGCCCTTCATGGCGATGCCGAAACCGTCGCCCTCGGCGCCGAGCCGGTTGCCCACCGGCACCCGCACGTTCTCGAGGATGACCTGCCGGGTGGGCTGCGCGTTCCAGCCCATCTTCCTCTCGTTGGCGCCGAACGACAGGCCCGGGGTGCCGGCCGGCACCACGATCGCCGAGATCCCGCTGCTGCCGGTGTCGCCGGTGCGCGCCATCACGATGTAGACGCTGGATGCGCCGGCCCCCGACACGAACTGCTTCACCCCGTTCAGCACATAGTCCTCCCCGTCCCGGTCGGCGCGGGTGCGCAGCGCGGCGGCGTCGGATCCGGCGTCCGGCTCGGTCAGGCAGTAGCTGCCCAGGGCCTCCATGGACGCCAGGCCTGGCACCCACCGGCGGCGCTGGTCGTCGGTCCCGAAGGTGTCGATCATCCACGCGACCATGTTGTGGATGGACATGTAGGCGGCGATCGAGGGGTCACCCTGGGCGAGCTCCTCGAAGATCAGGATGGCGTCCCGGCGGGAGAGTCCGGACCCGCCGACGTCCTCCCTGACGTAGATGCCGCCCATGCCCAGCGCGCCGGCCGCCGCGAGCACGTCGAGCGGGAAATGCTTCGTCTCGTCCCGGTCCACGGCCTGCGGGGCCAGCGACTCCGCGGCGAAGGACCGCACCATGTCCACGATGGCGAGCTGCTCATCCGTCAGTTCGAACATGCTCAACCCAGCGTGGGGATGACGAAGCTGGCGCCGGCCCCGGTCTCGGCGTCCCGGCCTCCGCCGGCCCCGGTGCCGACGGCGCCGGTGCGCAGCGGTCCGGCGGGCCAGCGCGAGGTGACGGTCTTGGTCTTGGTGTAGAAGCGGAAGGAATCCGGCCCGTGCTGGTTCAGGTCGCCGAACACCGACTTCTTCCAGCCGCCGAACGTGTGGTACGCGATGGGCACGGGGATGGGCACGTTCACGCCCACCATGCCGGTGTCCACCCGGGTGGTGAAATCCCGGGCGACGTCCCCGTCTGCGGTGTAGATCGAGACGCCGTTGCCGTACTCGTGCTCGCTCGGCAGGCGCAGGGCCTCCTCGTAGGTGTCCGCTCGCGTCACGATCAGCACCGGACCGAAGATCTCCTCCTGGTAGATGCGCATGGCCGGGGTCACCCGGTCGAAGAGGGTGGGGCCCATGAAGAAGCCGTTCGGGTAGTCGTCCGGGCGGAAACCGCGCCCGTCCACGAGGAGTTCGGCGCCCTCCTCGACGCCGATCCGCACGTACTCCTCGACCCGTTCGAGCGCGGGGCCGTTGACGAGGGGGCCGTAGTCACTGGTCTGGTCGAGGCTGTGGCCGACCTTCAGCGCCCCGATCCGCTCCTGGAGCTTCGCCACCAGGGCGTCGGCGGTGTCCGGCCCGACCGGCACGGCCACGGAGATGGCCATGCAGCGTTCGCCGGCCGCGCCGTAGCCAGCGCCGATCAGGGCGTCGGCGACCTGGTCCAGG
>JACMQV010000133.1 GCA_014376815.1 Cryobacterium sp. | reverse complement strand
GCCAGGACCGCCGATCCGGGCGGGAGGCAGTCAGCCATGGCAACGATCTCGGTCGTGATCCCCTGCCACAACGACGCCGGCCTGCTGTCCACCTGCCTCGCGGCCCTGGCCGCGCAGGTCCGGCCCGCCGAGGAGGTGATCGTCGTGGACAACGCGAGCACGGATGCCACGGCCGAAACCGCCCGCGCCGCGGGCGCGCGGATCGTGTCCGAGCCCGCACGCGGGATCTGGCCGGCCGCCGCGGCGGGCTATGACGCGGCGACCCGGGAGGTGATCGCGCGCCTCGACGCCGACTCCGTCCCTCCCCCCGACTGGCTGGCCCGGCTCGAAGCCGGCCTGGCCCGGTCTCCCGAGGCCGACCTCATTACCGGGCCCGGTGACTTCTACGGCTGCAGCCCTCTCGTGGCCTGGCTGGGACGGACGTTCTACCTCGGCGGCTACTTCTTCTGGATACCCGTCTGGCTCGGGCACCGCCCCGTCTTCGGGTCTAATTTCGCCATGCGCCGGGAGGTCTGGCTCGGGGCCCGCGGCCGGGTGAACCGGGAGCGCACCGACATCCACGACGACCTCGATCTGAGCCTGCACCTGGATCCGGCGGTGCGGGTACGCGGCCCGGCTCGCCGCCCTGCGCCGCCTCCGAGTCCGGGTCTTACCCGGTCCGGCTAGCCCGATTCGGCCGACCGGTACAGCGCGAGCATGTCCCGCGCAAGCTGGTGCGGGGTCGTCTAGCACGGGCTGTGCCCGGTGGGGTAGACCCGGAATTCCGCCCCGATGCTGGTCGCGAAGGCACGGTGGCGCTCGGTCGACCAGAGATCATGGTGGCCCACGGCGACGAGCAGGGGGACGTCCGCCTGCCGCAGCAGGGCACGCAGATCCGGCACGTGCATCAACAGCCCGACGATCTCGTCCGCGCTGCGCCGGTTCGTGAAGGCGAATCGCATCCGCACCAGGGCGAGGCGGCCCGGCGGGACCCGGTTCAGGTTGGAGACGATGCCCCAGACGATCAGGGACGCGATCTGGCGGGGCTGCAAGACGTAGCTCAGCGGGCCGATCCAGCGCACGCCCCGGAACGTCTGGCCCGGCTGGGGCGGCACGCCGAGCAGGACCAGGCTCCCGAACAGTTCGGGCCGCTCGGCCAGGGCCAGCTCGGCGACGACCCCGGCGAAGGAGTAGCCCAGGACGTGCACCGGGGTGCTCCCCGATTCGAGGAAGGCGATCAGATCGGCCACGAAGAGGGAGTACTCGTGGGGGCCGCCGTCGACGGGTCCCGCCGCGGCGGACTCGTACTGTCCGGCCAGGTCGTAGCTCTCCACGAGAAAGCCGGCGTCGGCGAGCAGGGGCGCCAGCAGCACGAAATCCTCCTTGGACCCGGTGGGGCCGGGGAGCAGGACGACCCGCGGATGCCCCGGGTCGCCCGCCGCGAAGGCGGCGAGCGACCCGCTCGGCGCCGGAAACCGGAAAGCCCGGCTCCCGGCGGGCGGCACGGTCCAGTCCCGGTCCGCGAGGGCACGGTCGCGGGACGCCGGGGCGCCCGGGTCGGCCGGGTCCGCCGGGTCCGGGGCCCGGCGGCGCACGGAACGGTGCTCCCGGATGGACATGGCGTCACAGTAGCGCCGCCGTTGCCGCCCCGCGAGGGGCGGGTGGGCGGAGCCCCCGCTGGCGCGCTAGGACGTGGGCTCGTCCCGCCCGTCGAGCGCGAGGATCTCCTCCTCCACAGTGCCGCCGTAGCCCTCCGTCTGCGGGTCGAAGTGCAGGCCGCCGGACACCGCGTATTCCTCCTCCGGGGACAGCACGAGCCGCTTGCGCCCGTAGAGCGCGAAGATGAGGAGCATGACCAGGTACACCACCGCGATGGCCACGATCGCCGGGCGGGCGGGCTCATTGATGAAGAACCCGAAGAAGATCGCCAGCGAGAGGATGCCGGCGACGACCGCGCCGGGCACGCCCCAGGGGCTGCGATACGGGCGGCTGGCGTTCGGGAACTTGCGGCGGAGGATGACGAACGAGATCATCTGCAGGATGTAGGCGATGACCGCGCCCCAGACCGCGATGTTCAGCACGATGGCCCCGGCCACGCCGCCGGTGCCGCCGAGCGCGTCGACCAGGATCAGCGCCACAAAACCGATCACGGCCCCCACGAGCAGGGCGACGCCGGGGGTCTGGCGCTTGCCGGTCAGCGAGAGGAACTTGGGGTAGTAGCCAGCTCGGGACAGCGAGTACATGTTACGTCCGTAGGCGAACATGATTCCCTGCAGGGAGGCCAGCAGCCCCACCAGTGCGAACAGGGCGAGCACGGCTGCCGCCTGGTCGCCGACGATGGCGCGGAAGCCGTCGAGCAGGGGCTCCCCTGCCGTGGCGATGTTGGAGGCCCCGACGATCCCGGTGTTGAGGAAGAGCACGAGGAGGCCCGTGATGATCAGGGTGGTGCGGGCGATCAGGCCGGCCCGGGGAATGTCGCGCACGGGGTTGTGGGACTCCTCCGCCGCGAGCGGCAGCTCCTCGATCCCCAGGAAGAACCACATGGCATACGGCAGGGCGAACAGGATCGGGAGCACCCCATGCGGCAGGAACTCGGTCTGCCCGGCGTCGGGCACGATGTCGAACAGGTTGTCCACGCTGAACAGGCCGGAGAAGGCGGCCATGGCCGAGAACACCAGCAGGATGGCGATGGAGATGATCGAGACCACGATCGCGAAGGTGAACGAAATGGCGGCGCCGGCCGCATTGAGGCCGATGAACACGGCGTAGAGGATGGCCCACCACGCCCAGGCGGGCAGGGAGAATCCGAGGAGTTCGCTCGTGATCCCATCCGCGTAGGAGGCAGAGAAGTAGACGATCACCGCCGTGGTCGCGACATACTCGATCGTCTCGGCGAGCCCGGTGACGAAACCGCCCCAGGGCCCCAGGGCCGCCCGGGCGAAGGAGTAGGCGCCGCCGGTGTGGGGCATCGCCGAGGCCATCTCTCCGATGCTGAAGATCATGCCGTAGTACATGACGACCAGCAGGGCGAAGGCGATCAGCATGCCGCCGAATCCGGCGAAGTCGATGCCGAAGTTCCAGCCCGAGAAGTCTCCGGAGATGACCGCGGCGACGGCCAGGCCCCACAGGCCCCAGATTCCGGCGCTCCGGGTGAGCCTGCGTTTCTCGAAGTACCCTGCTTCCGCCGTTGTGTACTGCACGCCTGAGACTTTCAAGGTGTCTTTGGACATCCTGGTTTCCTTTGCGCTCTGGTTGCGCCTGTCGACAAGAATCGACCACACAACGCGGTGAGTTTTTCTTGGCCTGACTATAGGGCCGCAATGGTGGCGTGTACATACCTTTAGTGGAAAGTCCGCTCCCTGAGGTCAGGAAAGTCACCCCCTCTCCGGCTGATGATGTGTGGTCTAATGGTCGGGAACTTCACCATTCAGCCTGGCTCAATGAGGAGATACCCATGACACCCCGCTCCGGAAACCTTTCTTTCGAGGATCTGACCGCGCTCGTGCGCTCGGGTGAGATCGACACGGTCGTCGTCGCCTTCACCGACATGCAGGGGCGGCTGGTCGGCAAGCGGGTGTCCGCACGGCTCTTCCTGGAGGACGTCGCGAGCCACGGCGCCGAATGCTGCAACTACCTGCTCGCCGTCGACGTGGAGATGAACACGGTGGACGGCTACGAGATGTCGAACTGGCGCCGCGGCTACGGCGACATGGCCATGATCCCCGACCTCGGCACCCTGCGCCGGGCGCCGTGGCTGCCCGGCGCCGCGCTCGTCACGGCCGACCTGCAGTGGCTCGACAAGACCCCGGTCGTCGCGTCGCCCCGCCAGATCCTGAAGGCGCAGCTCGCGCGCCTGGCCGAACGGGGCCTCGTGCCGTACGTGGGTACCGAGCTGGAGTTCATCGTCTTCGACGACGGTTACCGGGAGGCGTGGAAGAAGGGCTACCGGGACCTGACCCCCGCCAGCGACTACAACATCGACTACGCGCTGCTGGCCTCCACCCGGATGGAACCGCTGCTGCGGGACATCCGTAACGCCATGGACGGCGCCGGCATGTACTGCGAGGGGGTCAAGGGCGAATGCAACCTGGGCCAGCAGGAGATCGCGTTCCGCTACACGGATGCCCTCGCCACCTGCGACAACCACTCGATCTACAAGAACGGCGCCAAGGAAATAGCGGACGCGCACGGCAAGAGCCTCACCTTCATGGCCAAGTTCAACGAGCGCGAGGGCAACAGCTGCCACATCCACATCAGCCTGCGCGGCACCGACGGGTCGGCGGTCTTCGCCGAGAAGGATGCCGACTACGGCATGTCGAAGCTCTTCCGTCATTTCCTGGCCGGCCAGCTCGCCGTGATGCGCGAACTGACCCTCTTCTCGGCCCCGAACATCAACTCCTACAAACGCTACGTCGAGGGCAGCTTCGCGCCGACCGCGATCGCCTGGGGGCTGGACAACCGCACCTGCGCCCTGCGCGTGGTCGGCGCCGGACTGGGCCTGCGGGTCGAGAACCGGGTGCCCGGCGGCGACGTGAACCAGTACCTGGCCGTGGCCGCGCTGATCGCGGCCGGTCTCCACGGCATCGAGAACGAACTCGAACTGGAGGATGTCTTCGTCGGCAACGCGTACGAGAGCGACGCCGAGCGCGTGCCGGCCACGCTGCGGGAGGCCACCGCCCTGTTCGCGACCTCCACCGTCGCCCGGGAGGCCTTCGGCGACGAGGTCGTCGACCACTACCTCAACAACGCGGGGATCGAACTGGCCGCCTACGACGCGGCGGTCACCGACTGGGAGCGGGTGCGCGGCTTTGAACGACTCTGACGTCCCGGCCCGGCGGCCCGTCATCGGCCTGACCACCTACCTCGAGCAGTCCCAGACCGGCGTCTGGGACGTGCCGGCCGCGTTCCTGCCCCAGGTCTACTTCGACTCGGTCATCCGGGCCGGCGGCATCGTCGTCCTGCTGCCCCCGCAGCCGGTCAGCCCGGCCATCGCCGGCCGGGTCCTGGACACGCTCGACGGCCTGATCATCACCGGGGGCAAGGACGTCGACCCGGCGCGCTACGGCCAGGCGTCCCACGCGGCCACGGACGAGCCCCGGCCCGACCGGGATGACTGGGAGCACGAGCTGCTGCTCGGGGCGATCGACCGGGAGCTGCCCTTCCTCGGCATCTGCCGGGGCGCCCAGATGCTCAACGTGGCCCTGGGCGGCACCCTGCACCAGCACCTGCCCGACGTCGTCGGCCACGGCGACTACCAGGCCGGCGGCGGCGTCTTCAACGCCGTGGACGTGGTGGTCGAACCACTCTCCCGCCTGCACGGCCTGCTCGACGCCCGCACCGAGCCGCTCGCCGTGCCGGTCTACCACCACCAGTCCATCGACCGGGTCGGCGAGGGGCTCGTCGTCACCGCCCGCACTCTCGAGGGCGTCGTGCAGGCCGTGGAGCTGGCCGGCGTTCCCTTCGGGGTCGCGGTGCAGTGGCACCCGGAGCAGGACGCGGACATCCGCCTCTTCGCGGGCCTCGTCGACGCGGCCGCCCGGTACCGGTCCGGCCAGGAACGAGAGGAACGTCCGTGAGCAGCTACACCGTCATCAACCCCGCCGACGAGACCGAGGTGACCGTCGTCGCGCACCTGGACGTCGATGCCACCGACGATGCGGTGCGCCGGGCGGTGGCGGCGCAGCGGCTCTGGGCCGTGGTCTCCCCGGCCGACAAGGCCCTGGTGCTGCGGCGCTTCGCCGAGGCCGTGGACGGGGACCGCGAAAACCTGGCCCGGATCGAGGTGACGAACTCGGGGCATCCGATCACGCAGGCCCGCTGGGAGGCCGGCCACGTGCGCGATGTGCTCACCTACTACTCCGGTGCGCCCGAACGCCTGTTCGGCCGGCAGATCCCGGTGGCCGGGGGCCTCGACGTGACCTTCCACGAACCTCTCGGCGTGGTCGGCGTCATCACCCCGTGGAACTTCCCGATGACGATCGCGGCCTGGGGCTTCGCGCCGGCCCTCGCGGCCGGCAACGCGGTGCTGCTCAAGCCCGCGGAGTGGACGCCCCTGTCCAGCATCCGTCTGGGCGAGCTGGCCCTGGCCGCCGGGCTGCCCGACGGGCTGTTCCAGGTGCTGCCCGGGCGCGGCTCCGTGGTCGGCGAGCGCTTCGTCACCCATCCGTCCGTGCGCAAGGTCGTCTTCACCGGGTCGACGGCCGTGGGCAAACGCATCATGGCCGGCTGCGCGGACCAGGTCAAACGGGTCACCCTCGAACTCGGCGGCAAGAGCGCCAATATCGTCTTCGCCGACTCGGACCTGGAGAAGGCCGCCGCCACGGCGCCGTCCGGGGTGTTCGAGAACGCCGGCCAGGATTGCTGCGCGCGCAGTCGCATCCTGGTGCAGCGGAGCGTCTACGACCGGTTCATGGAGCTGCTCGAACCGGCCGTCGCCGGCGTGCGCGTGGGCGACCCGGCCGAGGAAGCCACCGAGATGGGCCCGCTGGTCTCGGCCGACCACCTCGCGTCGGTCACGGGCTACGTGCCCGAGGGTTCCCCCGTCGCCTTCCGCGGCAGCGCGCCGGAGGGCCCCGGCTTCTGGTTCCCGCCGACGGTGCTGACCCCCGATTCCCGCACCGATCGCCGCGTCACGGAGGAGATCTTCGGCCCGGTGGTCACGGTGCTGCCCTTCGAGGACGAGGCGGATGCCGTGCGACTGGCCAACGACACCGAGTACGGGTTGTCCGGCTCGATCTGGACCAGGGACGTCGGGCGGGCCATCCGCGTGGCGCGCCTCATTGAATCCGGCAACCTCTCGGTCAACTCGCACTCGTCCGTGCGGTATTCGACGCCCTTCGGCGGCTTCAAGCAGTCCGGGCTCGGCCGCGAGCTGGGACCGGATGCCCCGCTCAGCTTCACCGACACGAAGAACGTGTTCATCGCGGTCGACTGACCCGCCCCTCCCCACCCACACTCGCCCACCTCGCCCACGCTCGCCCACCAGAACACCGACCCAAGGAGCCCGCCATGAGCAGCCTCACCCCCATCGACCTCACACAGCGGCTCGCGGGCAAGGTCGCCGTGATCACCGGTGGCGCCAGCGGCATCGGGCTGGCCACGGCGAAACGGTTCGCGGCCGAGGGCGCGACCGTGGTCATCGGCGACCTCGACGAGACGGCCGGCCTCGCCGCCGCGGAGCTCGTCGACGGGCTCTTCGTCAAAGTGGACGTGACCGACCAGGACCAGGTCGACGCCCTCTTCGACACCGCGTACCTCACCTACGGCTCGGTCGACGTGGCCTTCAACAACGCCGGGATCTCCCCACCCGACGACGACTCGATCGAGACGACCGAGCTGCCGGCCTGGCAGAAGGTGCAGGACGTGAACCTGAAATCCGTCTACCTGTGCTGCCGGTCCGCGCTGCGGTACATGGTCCGGCAGAGCCGGGGTTCCATCATCAACACGGCCTCGTTCGTGGCGGTGCTCGGCTCGGCCACCAGCCAGATCTCGTACACCGCCTCGAAGGGCGGCGTGCTGGCGATGAGCCGTGAGCTCGGTGTGCAGTTCGCGCGTCAGGGCATCCGGGTCAACGCCCTCTGCCCGGGGCCGGTGAACACTCCCCTGCTGCAGGAACTCTTCGCAAACGACCCCGAGCGGGCCGCCCGGCGGCTCGTGCACATCCCGGTCGGGCGGTTCGCTGAGCCGGAGGAGCTCGCCGCCGCGGTCGCGTTCCTGGCCAGCGACGACTCCTCCTTCATCACCGGTTCCACGTTCCTGGTCGACGGCGGCATCAGCTCGGCCTACGTGACGCCGGAATGACCCGACCCGAAACCGTGGTGAACTGGAACCAGCAACGGGAGAGCCGGGACAGACAGTGATCGACGAACCACCAGGCTTGGACAGCGGGCTGCTGCTGCGCCCCGTGCACAGCGGCAACGCGTTCGAGGAGACGGTGCAGCGCCTGCTGCAGACCGTGCGGCTGGGCCTGATCGCGCCCGGCGAGCGCCTGCCGGCCGAACGCGAGCTCGCGACCATGCTGGCCGTGAGCCGGGACACCCTCCGGGACGCGATCGCATCCCTCGCGGACGCCGGCTACCTGGTCTCGCGGCGCGGACGCTACGGGGGAACCTTCGTCAGCGACGCCCTGCCCCGGCAGACGCCCGGCATCGACCCGAGCGGCGAGCTGGTGGCCCGACGCGACATCCCCCAGGCGGAGATCGAGGATGCCCTGACCCTGCGCGAGATCCTCGAGGTGGGGGCCGCTCGCCACGCCGCCGCACGCACCCTGTCACCCGGAGAACGCGAGGTGCTCTGGCACAGCCTGAGCGACTCGATCGGGGCGACCGGGGAGGACTACCGCCGCCTGGACTCGCGGCTGCACCTCACGATCGGCGAGCTGGCCGGGGCGCCGTCCCTCGTGCCGCTGCTGGCCGAGGTGCGGATGCGCGTGAACGAGCTGCTCGACCGGATTCCCTCGCTCGGCCCGAACATCGCGCACTCCGACCAGCAGCACGAACAGGTCATCACGGCGATCCTCACCGGACGGCCGGACGCGGCCGCGCAGGCGATGGCGGAGCACCTGGCCGGCACTGCCCTGCTCCTGCGCGGCTTCCTGGAGTAGACCGCGGGTCAGGCGACGAACGCCAACGGCAGCAGGAGGCTGGACACCGCCAAGCGCCTCCCGGCGCGGGCGCCGGGGAGGCGCTTGGCGCAGTGGGCTTACGCGCCGATCAACGCCTCGATCGGGCCGCGCACGAAGAAGACCAGGAACCCGGCCGCGACGATCCACAGCAGCGGGCTGATCTCGCGCGCCTTGCCGGAGAACGAGCGCACCAGCACCCAGCTGATGAAGCCGGCCCCGATGCCGTTGGCGATCGAGTAGGTCAGCGGCATCACGAGGATGGTCAGGAAGACCGGGAGCACGATCGAGAACTCCGAGAAGTCGATGAACCTGATCTGGGACACCATCATCGCGCCGACGATCACGAGGGCGGACGCGGCCACCTCGAGCGGAACAATCTGGGTGAGCGGGGTGAAGAACATGGCGGCAAGGAACAGGAGTCCCGTCACGACGTTGGCCAGGCCCGTGCGCGCGCCCTCGCCGATTCCGGCACCGGATTCGATGAACACCGTGTTCGACGACGCGGACGTGCCGCCGCCCATGACGGCGCCGACCCCCTCCACGATCAGGGCGGACTTCAGCCGGGGGAAGTTGCCCTTGTCGTCGGCGATCTCGGCCTCGTTCGCCAGGCCGGTCATGGTGCCCATCGCGTCGAAGAAGTTCGTGAAGACGAGGGTGAAGACCAGCATCAGAGCGGCGAGCACGCCGATCCGTTCGAAGGCGCCGAAGCTGACCTGGCCGACGAGGCTGAGGTCAGGCACCGACACGATGGAGGTCGGCAGCACGGGCGCGTTCAGGTTCCAGGCGTTCGGGTTCTGGCCGAGGGACGGTCCGACCTTGAAGATCGCCTCGAGGATCACTGCGATCAGGGTGGTGGCCACGATGCCGATCAGGAGGGCGGCCTTGACCTTGCGGGCGACCAGGATGCCGAGGATGACCAGGCCGATCACGAACACCGTCGTCGGAAGGCTCACGACCGAACCGTTCTCGCCGAGCTGCACGGGCGGCCCACCGGGGCCGCTGGCGCGCACGAAGCCGGAGTCGACCAGCCCGATGAACGCGATGAACAGGCCGATGCCGACCGTGATGGCGATCTTCAGCTGGCGCGGCACGGCGTTGAAGATGAGTTCGCGCAGGCCGGTCGAGGCCAGCAGCACGATGATCAGGCCGTTGATGACGACGAGGCCCATGGCCTCTGGCCAGGTCACCTGGCCCACGACGCTCACGGCCAGGAAGGAGTTGATGCCGAGGCCGGCCGCGAAGCCGAACGGCAGCCGGGCGATGACGCCGAAGAGGATGGTCATGACGCCGGCGGTGAGGGCGGTGACCGCCGCCACCTGCGCGTTGGGCAGCCATCCGCCGGCCACGTCGACCGCGGCCTGGTCGGCGCTGAAGCCGCCCAGGATGAGCGGGTTGAGGATGACGATGTAGGCCATCGTGACGAACGTCACCAGACCACCGCGGATCTCCCGGCCCCAGGTGGAGCCGCGCCCCGTGATCTCGAAGTACCGGTCCAGCCGGGCCTTGGCGCCCGGTTTCTCGGTGCTCTTCTCGATGTTCTTCCCGGTGCCCGTGGCCGGGGTGTCCGGCTTCGGGGCAGCGGTGGATGACGTGTGGGTCTCTGTTTCAGAAATGGGGTGCTCCTGGTGTCCGACTCAGCTAATTCTCAATTCTCCAGTTTACAGTCCCGCGGACCGCCCGGATTCCGGCGGTCCCAGCGGTTCCAGCCGGCCGACGGTTCAGATGTGCGGGACGAAGGCGCCCCAGGCGCGTCGGCGGCCACCGCGCGGGTCGGACTCGATCCGGTCGACGGCGTCGATGATCAGGGTCCGGCGGTCGACCTCGTCGTAGCGGGGCCAGGCGACATCCGGGTCGCCGGTGGCGGCGAAGGCCAGCCACCAGCCCTGCATCCGTGCGCCCACCGCCTGGAACCGGCGCCGGCCGCCGAGCGCCGTCATTCCGCGGCCGGGCCAGCCGTCGAGCCGGTCGAACAGCGGGAACAGCTCGAGCCCGTGCGTGGCATCGAGCCCCATCGCGCGCAGCAGCCGCGGGGCGGCGTCGAAGCGGTAGAAGTGCACCGATGCATAGCGCGAGTGCCGCTCCCCCACCCGCACGCTCGGGTACCAGAACGAGAAGTCACCGCCGAAGTCCAGCGCGGGCCGGAGGGCCGGAATGCCCGGGTACTGCGCCTTCAGAGCCCTCCGCGCCTTTTTCCGGGTGTTGCCGAAGACGGCCCTGATCCGCTTCGGCGTGGTGGCCAGGATATCGATCCGCCCGCTGAAGAGGGAGCCCTCCCGGGCATTCGTGCCGATGATCAGCGGGATCCGGTGCGCGCGCCCGTCGCGGAAGGCGTCGAGGGGGCGTTCGGGCAGGAAATCGCCGTCGATGACGGGCGAGAGCGGAATGGTGCCCGGATACCGGTCGGGTGCGCGCCGGGTGAGGTCGGTGGTCGCCTCGGCCAGTCGCGCGGGGTCCGCCGCGAGGAGCAGGGCCGCCGGGTCCGGCGTCGCCTGGCCGGGCGTCGCCTGGCCGGGCGCACCGCTCCGCCGGGCCAGGAGGCTGACGAAGTCGCCGGCCCATTCGGCGGTGATCTCCGGCGGGTACACGGCGTTCGGCGGGGCACTCTGGGCGATCGCTCGGTGGAACAGCCCTGCGGCGGCCGGAACGGTCATCAGGGTGGTCACGGCATTGCCGCCGGCCGACTCGCCGAAGAGGGTGACGGCATCCGGGTCGCCGCCGAAGGCCTCGATGTTGTCGTGCACCCACTGCAGGGCCGCCACCTGGTCGCGCAGGCCCAGATTGCTCTCGAACGGCCGTTCCGGCGTCGAGTACCGGCTGAAGTCGACGTAGCCAAGCGCTCCCAGGCGGTAGTTGATGCTGACGTAGACGATGCCACCGCGGCGCACCAGGCCCTCGCCCTGCCGGGGCACCTCACGCGAGGACCCCACGCTGTAGGCCCCGCCGTGGATGAAGACCATGACCGGCCGCAGCGGGGACGGGCCGTCGTCGGGGGTATCGGGTGCGTCGGGGGCGTCGGGGGCGTCGGGTGCGAGCACGTTGAGGTTGAGGCAGTCCTCGCCCTGCGGGATGCGCGGGTGCGCGCCGATGAACTGGCCGCGGTGACTCTGCGTGGCGACAAGGCCGAAAGAGCCCGCATCCCGCACGCCCGGCCACGATCCGGCCGGCTGCGGCGCCCGGAAACGGAGCGTGCCCACCGGGGCCGCCGCATACGGAATGCCCCGCCACGCCCGCACGCCGCGCTCACGGATCCCCCGAACCAGCCCGGCCCGGGTTCGGACCTCGAGGGGGTCGGTGCGGGTCGGCTCTGCGCATGGTTTCACCGTCCGATCTTATTTCTTCACTACGATCGGAACTACGTTCGACATGGAAACGAGAAACAATGGCTCTGCCCTGGACCCTGCACGGCGACGGTAAAACGATCGGAGCCACGGATGTCGTCGGCCCCGGTGAACGCCTCAACTGGCCGCTGACCATCGGGATCGGCACCCAGCACGTCGTGGCCATGTTCGGGGCCACCTTCCTGGTGCCGCTGCTGACGGGCTTCCCGCCCAGCACGACCCTGCTCTTCTCCGGGATCGGCACCCTGCTCTTCCTGCTGATCACCCGCAACAAGCTGCCCAGTTACCTCGGCTCCTCCTTCGCGTTCATCGCGCCGATCACGGCCGCCACCGCGACGGTCGGCATGGGCAGCGCCCTGTTCGGCATCATCGTGGTCGGGCTGCTCCTGGCCCTGATCGGCCTGATCGTACAGCTCACCGGCACCGGCTGGATCGACGCGTTGATGCCGCCCGTGGTGTCCGGCGCCATCGTCGCCCTGATCGGGTTCAACCTGGCCCCGGTCGCGAAGTCGAACTTCGCCCTCGCCCCACTGACCGCGATCATCACGCTCGCCGCGGTCATCCTCACGACCGTGCTGTTCCGCGGCATCCTGGGCCGGCTGTCGATCTTCATCGGCGTCGTCGTGGGTTACGTGGCCGCAGTGGTGGGCGGCGAGGTCGACTTCAGCGGCGTGGGCAAGGCGGCCTGGATCGGCCTGCCCCAGTTCACCTCGGCCATGAACCCGCTCGACAACCCGGCCGCGGCCCTGGGCATCCTGCCCGCTTTCCTGCCGGTCGTGCTCGTGCTGGTGGCCGAGAACGTGGGCCACATCAAGGGCGTCGCCCAGATGACGGATGCGAAGGTGAACCAGTTCACGGGACGCGCCCTGATGGCCGACGGCCTGGCCACCATGCTCGCCGGGTTCAGCGGCGGGTCGGGCACCACGACCTACGGCGAGAACATCGGCGTCATGGCCGCCACCCGCATCTACTCGACCGCCGCCTACTGGGTGGCCGGCATCGTGGCGGTCCTGCTCGGCCTCTCCCCCAAGATCGGGGCGGTCATCAACACGATCCCGGCGGGGGTCCTCGGTGGGGTGACCACGGCCCTGTACGGCCTGATCGGCATCATCGGCGTCAAGATCTGGCTCGACAACAAGGTCGACTTCAGCAAGCCGGTCAACCAGTTCACCGCTGCCACGGCGCTGATCATCGGCATTGCCGACTACACGTTCACGGCCGGCACCCTCAGCTTCAACGGCATCGCGCTCGGCACGGTCGCCGCGATCGTGATCTACCACTTGATGACCTGGGTGGCCAGGGTGCGCGGCACCGAACGGTAGCCCGCGCGCTGCCCCCGCGCTGCGCGGGCCGGGGTGCGCCGCGGGAGCGCGCGGGGGTCGCGGCAGCATCCGTTGCCGACGTCTCCGACCGACGGGTGCCCGGGGTCACCCTCCGACCAGGTGCCGGGCGCCAGGCATCCGGCCATGCGGTACCGACACTCACGGCTGCGCGGGTACTGCGCCCCTACGCGGGTCCTGCGGCGCTACGCGGGCACGGGTGCCCTACGCGGGTGGCGTGCCACCCCCGTAGCGGGG
>JACMQV010000132.1 GCA_014376815.1 Cryobacterium sp. | reverse complement strand
TCCGGCTGACCGCATCCCCGGTCGAGTGTGTCATGAGGTGCGGCCGATGTCGCTGTAGTTGATGTCGCTGTAGTTGGTGTCGCTGTAGTTGATGTCGCTGTAGTTGATGTCGCTGTAGTTGATGTCGCTGTAGTCGATGTCGCTGTAGTTGATGTCGCTGTAGTCGATGTCGCTGTAGTTGAAGTCGCTGTTATTGAAGTCGGTGCTGTCGAAATCGGTGGTCGCGATCTCCGAGTACGCGGGCGAGGGTTTGGGCTGTTGGAGAGCGTGGACGCGGTCGCGGAGGAACGCGAGGACCTCGGTGATGTTCGGCTCATCCCACAGGGAATCCTCGGGGACGCTGATCAGTTCACTCATCGGCCCCACGATCAGTTTCACGATGATCGGTTTCCCGGTCAGATTGATCGCGGGCAGGTTGAGCGACTCGGTCGTCTGGCTGATACCCAGGGCGGTGACGAGTTGGAAGAGCGCGTCTGCGATGGCGTCCGCCGTGAGGAAAGACGCCCCGCTGTAGGAGATTCGTCGCATACATTCACTGTTTCCCGACCCGGCTGGGTATTCAACCCCCCTCGCCGGGCCTCGGGCCCGAAAGGGTGGTGCGGCGCGCGACTTCCCTGCCGTTCACGGCCGTGCCCGCCACCACGTCGATCTCCAGCAGAAACATCGTTGCCCTCTCGGTCCGCCCGTGGCGAGCGTATCGGGAGGGGCCGACATCCCCCGTCCCGGTCGGGGGGGGTTCTGGCGGGGAAGGGTGCGGAGTTCAGGCGCGGTCAGGAACGTCCGCGAGGATATGCTCGGCGAGTCGAAGCCTGCCGTCGCGGGTGGTGAGCAGGGCACCCGTGATGACCAGGGCGATGATTCCGGTCACGGTGATGAGGATCCAGGGCCATAACGTGGAGGAGTCCCAACACAGAGTCGTGCAGGCGAGGTAGAAGACGACGCCGATGTAGCTGAGCGTTTCGCGCCGCGGTGTGGGATAAGGGGCCGCTATCCAGTCCCAGATCTTCACCGGCCTGCAATCCGGGTGCGGTCGGCGCGCCGGATTGTGTGGTCGGCGTGGGCGAGCGTGAAGGTGATTGTGTCCGTGGTCATGGTCATGGTGCGAGTCATCCCCCGGCTGTTCAGTGCACAACCAGGTGTGCTCACGATGCCGGAGAGCGAGAAGGTCAAGCTCCGTGACTACGTGCAGGTGGCGCACGCCCACGGCTACCGCGTTCGCTTCTGGGGGACCCTCGATGTGCCGGGCCAAGCCCGCGAAGCCATCTGGACGGAACTGCACGAGGCCGGCGTTGACCACATCAACACCGATGACCTGGCCGCGCTGGAGGAGTTCCTGGTGAGCCGGAGCTAGCGGAGATCGCCAGCTTGGGCCGGGGCGGAAAGCGCCCTGGCTCGTCCTGCCGCGGCTGGCGCGGCTCTGAGCCCCCAAGCCTCTGAGCCCCCAAGCCGCTGAGCCCCCAAGCCGCTGACCCCGAAACAGCTGAACCCCGAAACAGCCCGAGGCCCGGCCACCGCCAACGGGCGGTCGCCGGGCCTCGGGTCCGGAAGGGTGGTGCGGCGCGCTAGAGCGCGTCGGACTCGTCCGCGGCGTGGAACCACGGCGGGTACACGGCGACCTTGGGCTTGTGCGCCCCGGCGGCGAGGATGCCCCGCACCGCGTCGCGCACCTTGTCGTTGGCGACGCCGATCAGCGTGACCAGCTCGAACGGGAACTGTTCGGTGACGAGCAGTTCCGCGGCGCGGATCGCGCCCGATTCCTGATCGGCGCGCAGTCGGCGCAGCAGGCGATCGGCACTCTCCGGCGCGGCGCTGAAGCTGGTCAGCGCTCCGGCGGCATCCCCGTCGGTGACGGCGACGGCTGCCGCGGACGGCTCGTCGGCCGCGGCCAGGTCGTCACGGAGCTTCTTGACCGTGCTGACCAGGATGACAAAATCGTAGATCTCAGCGTCATGGGCCTCGCTCGACAGGCGCGGGTCGGCAGCACCGGTGAGGATGCCATCCCAGAGGTAAGCGTTCGGCGACAAGAAGAACGGCACGTAGGCGGCCACCCGGGTGTCGTCGTCCTCAGTGACCACCGCGGCGCGGCGCGCCTCACGGGTCGGCGCCGAGGACAGGTCCACGGCGGGGCGGGTCTCCCAGGCGTCGCTCGCGTCCGCGAGCAGGCGCCCACTGCGGAGGATTCCGGCCAGGTTGCGGATGTGGGTGACGTGGTAGATCCGCTGTTCCCCCACGTTGTCCACGGCCGTCTTCGCCGCGCCGGGGACCCTCACGCCAGACGCTTTGACGACTCCGGGCGCCTTGACCACGGGCACGGTCTTCGTGCCGCCGAGGGTCACGGTTCGCGGCGACGGCGAGCTGCGCAGTGACGGAGCCTTAGAGGCCTTGGCCCGGCTGGCGCGCACGGCCGGAACGGCCGGAACGATCTCGGGGGCTGCCTTCGGGAAGCACAGGGCGCAGAGTCCACCCTCGAGTCCGTGGATACATTCGTCGCTCAAAACTAGTGAAAACCTTTCGTGTGCGTGGCCCCCACACTCTTCAAGTCCGATGCTCAAAGACCACGTATCAACGGTACGGTCATTTCGGGCACGATGGTGACCGTTCGGCGCATTCTCTGCAGACCGACGGATGCGGCGAGCGCCAGAGTTCCGGTCGCGGCGAAGTATGCCGGCCTCGTCCACCACCACACGGGCGTCTCCGGCTCCGGACAGCCCCGCGGGGTCAGCAGCGTCAGACCCACCAACAGGGCGATCACCGGCACATGCCAGAGGTAGATCGTGACCAGGCGGGCTCCGATGAGTCCGACCAGGGCGCGCACGGGCGGGAGCGCCGTGATCCGCCACCACACCGGGCGGAGGGGCCGCCGATGATGAAGAAGAGGGTCAGTCGCCTTCCCACGGAAGGGGTTCCTCGAACGGGACGGGAGCCAGGGGGATGACCACCACGGGCCGGTGCTGTCGGTGCGCCAGCCGCGCGGCAACGGAACCGCCCAGGAACGTCTGCAGGGTGTGCCGCACGCCGGACTCCCGGGTGCCCACGACGATCATGGCCGCACCGAGGGTGTGCGCCAGATGGCCGAGGGCGCGGGCCGGGTCCCCGGCCAGTGCGCGGGTCGACCAGGCGACCCCGGCGCCCGCGAGGATCTCCGCCAGGTGCGCGGCCAGGCGCGGATCGAACGTTTCCTCCGCCAGCTCGGGCAGGTCAGGGTCGAAGGGCAGGGAACTCATGCTTCCGTCCGCATGTTCCGCCACCATGTACCGGGTCGCATCGACGGTGGCGCATACGAGCTCCGCCTGGAAGCGGGAGGCGAAGACTGCGGCCCCCCGCACGACGGCATCCGGCTGGCCGCGCGTCACGCCGACGATCACCCGGACCGGTTGGTGTGCACTCATCGCGCCCTCCGCTGCTCTCGCTCGTGAGACTAGCCAGAAACCCGGCGGGCGTCACCTGTCGCGGAGCCGGCTCCCCGGGCCGGTCTGGCTAGGGAGCCGGCGGGATCACCGGGGCCACGAAACTGAAGGTCATGCCCAGCAGCCAGACCAGGAGCAGCACCACCGGCAGGTGGAACAGGAACTGCAGCGAGGTGAAGCCGACCAGGTCACGCGCCCGCAGCTTGAGCACCGCCAGCAACGGCAGCATGAAGAAGGGGTTGATCAGGTTGGGCAGCGCCTCGGCCACGTTGTAGATCTGCACCGTCCAGCCCAGGTTCATCTGGACATCCGTCGCCGCCTGCATCACGTAGGGCGCCTCGACCAGCCATTTGCCGCCGCCCGACGGCACGAAGACGCCGAGAATGGCGGTATAGATCGCGATGATCACGGCGAAACCGCCGCCGCCGCCCAGGCTGGTGAAGAACTCGGCCAGGTGCTGGGACACCGTCAGGCCCTCGTTGCCGACGGCCCGGGTGAGCACGGCGGCCATCGCCGCATAGAGCGGGAACTGCACCAGGATGCCGGCGGTCGCCGGCACGGCCCGGGTGACGGCCTGCAGGAAGTTGCGGGGTGTCCGGTGCAGCACGAGCCCCAGGATGAGGAAGACCAGCAGGTAGCCGTTGAGGCTGCTGATCACGGTGAGGAACGGCTTGGTGGCCAGTTGCGTCACGAGCCAGCCGAGGGTCAGGAGGCCGAGGAGGGCGGGCAGGATCCAGTGGAACTCGAGCCACTCCCCCGGCCGGGTGCGGCCCAGGGCGGGCTCCGGCGTGTCGTCGAGGCTGACGCCGAGCTCATCCGCGGTGCGGATGGCCACACCCCGGGGAGCGGACAGGTGCGCGACGGCGACCGTGAGGGCCATCATCACCGCCAGCAGCAGCAGGGACTGCCAGGTGAAGATCGTGGTGCCGAAATCGAGCACGCCGGTGACCTGGAGCAGCTCCGGCGGGATGGAGGCGGCCGTGGCCTGCAGCTGCGCCGCCGACGAGGACAGCCCCAGCGCCCAGACCGCGCCGAGCCCCATGAAGGCCGCGGCGCCGAGCGCCCGGTAGTCCACCCGCAGGTCGGCCCGGCGGGCGATGGCCCGCGCCAGCAGGCCCGCGAAGACGAGGCTCAGCCCCCAGTTGACGAATGAGACCGACATGGAGAGGAAGGCCACGAAGCCCACGGCGCTCGCCGCACCCTGCGGCACGGCGGCCATCCGGTCGATGATGCGGGCGACGGGACCCGAGGTGGCGACCACGTATCCGGTCAGCACGACCATGGCCATCTGCAGGGTGAAGGCGGTCAGGTCCCAGAATCCGTCGCCGAAGGCGGTGACGACCGCCACGGCGGATGAACCGTTGGCCAGGGCCGCCAGGGCGACGATGACGACGCCGCCGAGCGCGAAGACATACGCGTCGGGGAACCACTTCTCCGTCCATTTCGCCATGGACTGGGCCACCCGGGCCAGCCCCTTCTCGGAGACGTCAGTGCTGCGGGGCAGGGCGGTGGTCATGGTCCGGTTCCTCTTCGCTGAGTCCACGTCGTGCGCTCGCACGTGTGGCGGAGCGTCCCGGAGCAAGTCCGCAACCCGGTCCACGCTATGTTGGGAATGTGGGGCTGTCAAACCACCGTGCTTCCCCGATCAGGGCTTTCGCACCGTCGGGCAGCGTCAGGGACAACGGCGTTTTCCGCGCGGCCGGCGGCGGCGCCGGTGGTGCTTGAAGGCCCGAGCGGAGTCGATGATGACCAGGAGCGAACGGTGGGAACGGGCGACGGATGCGCCCCTCCTCGTGCTCGGATTTGCCTTCCTCTTCGCCTACGCCACGCCGATCATCGCGCCCGAGATCGGCCCGTGGTGGCGCCTGCTGCTCGAATGGGTCGAGATCGCCACGTGGGCGGCCTTCGCCGTGGACTTCACCGTGCGGTTAAGCCTCGCCCGCGGACGTCTCGCGTTCATCCGCACCCACCTGCTCGATCTGGTGGCCGTGGCCCTGCCGCTGTTCCGGCCGCTCCGGGCGCTGCGCGTGCTGTCGATCGTGATCCTCTCCGCCCGGCGTCTGAGCAAGAAACTCAAGAACCGGGTGATGACGTACGCGGCCGTGACCGCGGTCTCGGTCTGGTTCATCGCCGGCCTCGCGGTCACTGATGCCGAGCGCGGGGCGGTGGGCGCCAACATCCACTCGGTCTGGGAGGGCTGGTGGTGGTCCTTCATCACGATGGCCACGGTCGGATTCGGAGATCACTACCCGGTGACGGCCGAGGGACGACTCGTCACGGTCGGCCTGGTCGCGACCGGCATCGCCCTGATCGGCACGCTCACCGCCTTCATCGCCGCCTGGTTCGCGTCGGCCAGCCGGGAGGCCGAGGAGGAGATCAAAGCCGAACTCGACGTCAGCGAGGACAAGCTCGACGCGCTGAAGCTCGAGATCGGCGAGTTGAAGGCGCTGGTCGAGCGCCTGCTCGAGCGGCCCCCGCCCCCTCCGTCACCGTCACCGTCGAGCTGAGGGGTAGACAGGGGGCATGACCGGACACATGACCGCGGCCGACCTCGGCCTCGACCTGACCGAGGGAGCCGACGACCAGCTCTTCCGCTGGTTCCTGGCCAGCCTGCTGTTCGGCCGCCCCATCCAGCAGGAGGTCGCCGCCCGCACCTGCGGGGTGCTGATCGCGCACGGCCTGACCGGCCCGGCGGGATTCGCCCGCTACGACCGCGAAGGCCTCCGCGCCCTGCTCGACGAGGGCCACTACGCGCGCCTGGACTACATCATGACCGACGAGCTGCACGAGGTGATGTGGAAGCTGGCGGCCGAGCACGGGTCGGTCGGCGCGATGGTGCGTTCCGCCGCGTCACGGGAGGAACTCACGGCCACGCTCGTCGCGTTCAAGGGCATCGGCCCGACGACCGCGGAGATCTTCCTGCGCGAGTTGCCGGCGAGCGTGCTACCGCGCTGAGCGCATCCGTGCCAGGGTGCCTGAGCTAATTCTGTGGACAGGCTCAGGTTCATCCGCCTAACATGGTCATCAGCGAGAACCCTTTTCGGGGTTGGGGAACTCGCTACCAGAATCGACACAGCCCCACATGCCCCCCCCCTCACCGAAGCAAACATCTTGCCGATACCGACCTGCGTGTCCTGTTTTGATCCCATGGTCCCGGTCGGCGGCGGCTGGTGGTGTGACCGCTGCCAGGAGTTCTCCTGACCAGACGCATGCCCGACGAACCCGACGTCTGGATTTCGACGCCTACTTGACGGCGATGATCTCGATCAGACGGATGTCTGGATCCTTCGCCAGCAGAGTCGGGCCGTGCGCGCCCAGGGCGACGGGAATCGCACCGTTCAGGTGAGCCTGCCGGCCCTCCTCGGTCTCGAAGGTATCGAAGATGCCGAAGGTGCGCTCGTCGATCCGGAACGCGTACCAGGTCCGGGTGCCCGGTTCGTCGGCCACGATGGCCCGGCCTCCCTCAAGAAAATCCCACACGTCCTGCTCCTTGCCCGGCTTCGCTTCAACCAGGGCAAGTACCCCGAACTTGAGTGCCATCGGAGGCTCCTTCACGTCGTGAGCTGCGGGCGGGCGGATGTCCACCGTGCAGCGAGCGTAGAGCGGCGACGCCGCCCCGGCAAGGGTGCCCGTCGATTCGGCCGGCCCTCGCTCTCGCCCCGCCTCGCCCTCGCCCCGCCCCGCCCTCGCACTAACCAATTCGACGGAGATTCTGGGTTGGAACCCCCGGTTGAGGCCCAAAAACCTTACATTCCGCAGAATCGCCGTCGAATTCGTTCGGCGAATCCGCTCAGCGGCGGCCGTGCGCTCGGGGGCGGGACGGGGGGGGACGGGCACGGGGCCGGCGCAGGGCGGCACAGGGCCGGAGCAGGGCCGGCGCAGCGGGGTTGGGTAGTGTGGACGCGTTGCACCACCGGCGAAAACCCAGAGGAGTTCCATGTCGATCACCGTCAAAGGCGTCATCGCACGATCGAAGGGCGCGCCCGTGGAGCTCGTCGACATCGTGATCCCTGACCCCCGTGCGGGCGAGGTCATCGTCGACATCGAGACCTGCGGCGTCTGCCACACCGACGTGCACTACCGGGACGGCGGCATCAACGACGAGTTCCCGTTCCTGCTCGGGCACGAGGCCGCCGGACGCGTCAGCGTCGTCGGCGCCGGCGTGACCCACGTGGAAGTCGGCGATTTCGTCGTGCTGAACTGGCGCGCAGTCTGCGGCGACTGCCGCGCCTGCAAGCGCGCCGAACCCTGGTACTGCTTCAACACCTTCAACGCCGGCCAGAAGATGACCCTCACCGACGGCACCGAGCTCAGCCCGGCCCTCGGCATCGGCGCCTTCGCCGAGAAGACCCTCGTGCACGAGAAGCAGTGCACGAAGGTGAACCCCCAGGCAGACCCCGCCGTCGTGGGCCTGCTCGGCTGCGGCATCATGGCCGGCATCGGGGCGGCCATGAACACGGGCAACGTCACCCACGGCGACTCGGTCGCCGTGATCGGATGCGGCGGCGTCGGCAACGCGGCGGTCGTCGGGTCCCGGCTCGCCGGGGCATCCGTCATCATCGCCATCGATCGCGACGCCAAGAAGCTCGTCACCGCGCTGACGCTCGGCGCCACGCACAGCATCGACTCGTCGGGCCTCGACGAGGCCGGCGTCGTCGCGGCCGTGCACGCCCTGACCGGCGGTTTCGGTGCGGATGTCGTGATCGACGCGGTCGGACGCCCCGAGACCTGGCGGCAGGCGTTCTACGCCCGTGACCTGGCCGGCACCGTCGTGCTGGTGGGGGTGCCCACGCCCGAGATGATGCTCGAGATCCCGCTGCTGGACGTGTTCGGCCGCGGCGGTTCGCTCAAGTCTTCCTGGTACGGCGACTGCCTGCCCGAGCGCGACTTCCCGATGCTGACCGACCTCTACCTGCAGGGCCGGCTGCCGCTGGACGAGTTCGTCAGCGAGCGCATCGGCATCGGCCACATCGAGGAGGCCTTCGCGAAGATGGCCCGCGGCGACGTGCTGCGCTCGGTGGTGGTGCTCTAGTGGCCGCCCGGATCGAACACCTCGTCACCTCGGGCAGCTTCAGCCTCGACGGCGGCACCTGGGACGTGGACAACAACGTCTGGATCGTCGGCGACGACGACGAGTGCGTCGTGATCGACGCGGCCCACTCCGGTGACGCCATCCTCACCGCCATCGGCGACCGCAAGCTGGTGGGAATCCTGTGCACGCACGCGCACGACGACCACATCGGCGCCGTTGCGCGCGTGCAGAAGGCGCACACCGCGCCGACGTACCTGCACCCCGACGACATGATGCTCTGGGACCGGGTCTACCCGGATTCCCCGCCGAGCCGTCCGCTCGAAAACGGCCAGCTGATCGAGGTGGCCGGCATCGACCTCAAGGTGCTGCACACGCCGGGCCACTCCCCCGGCGCGGTCTGCTTCTACGCTCCCGCACTCGGCACCGTGTTCAGCGGTGACACCCTGTTCCACGGGGGGCCCGGCGCCACCGGCCGCTCCTTCAGCGACTTCCCGACGATCATCGCGTCCATCCGCGCACAGTTGCTCACCCTGCCCGCGGACACCGTCGTTCTCACCGGCCACGGCCAGTCCACGACGATCGGCGACGAGGCCGCACACCTCGCCGACTGGACCGCCCGCGGCCACTAGGCATCACCTCGTCCCGAACGAATTCGACGGAGATTTTGCTCTAGACAGCCCGTTTGGGCACAACACCGGGTGTTTGACCCAAAATCTCCGTCGAATTGGTTCCACGCCGGGCGCGGGTGCGGGCCCGGGCGGGACCGCGGCGCGACTCAGCGGCGCACGATCGAGCGCAGCAGCCGCACGACCACGGACAGCGACGCCATATCGTCCTGGGCGAGGGCGTTGACCTCCTCGAACACGCTCCGGGCGCGGCCCAGCTGCTCCGCGTTTTGGGCCTCCCAGGCGAGCAGGCGCTCCTCGGCGCCGCCGGCATCCGTTTCCCTCAGCACGGCCCGGGTCATGTCGGCCACGGTCGTGTAGAGGTCGTCGCGGAGGGCGGCGCGGGCCAGGGCCTGCCACCGGTCCTTGCGAGGCAGCACGGTGATGCGCTCGAGCAGGTTGTCCACCTTGAACCGGTCGTAGACCGTGTAATAGACCCCGGCCACATCGGCCATCGGCTCGTCCGCGTGGGCGGCGATCGTGGCCACGTCCAGCAGGGCGAAGGCTTCGAAGAGTTCCGCCCACCGGCGGCCGAGGTCCTCTGGCACGCCCCACTTCTGCGCGGTCTCCAGCAAGGACTGCACCCGCTTGAGGTCCCCGCCCTTGAGGTAGTCATCCAGATGCGCCCGCATCAGGTCCATCTGCGGCTTGTACTGGGCGACAACGTCGCCGACGGGCCGCGACGCGCCCTGGTTGACCTGCCAGCGGACGGCACGGTCGAGCAGGCGACGGATGTCCAGGTGGATCGCCGTCCAGTGCTCGGTCGGGAACGACGACGGCAAGGCATTGAGCTCCTCGACCAGCACGTCCAGTTCGAAGATCTCCCGCAGGGCGACGAAGGCGCGGGCGATCGTGGCCTGGTTCGCCGAGGTCTCCTCCATGGCCCGGAACGCGAAGGTCACCCCGCCGAGGTTGATCATGTCGTTCGCGACGACCGTGGCGATGATCTCGCGGCGCAGCGGATGCGTGTCCAGGTCCGCGTCGAAGCGCTCGGACAGCTGCCGGGGGAAGTACCGGCGCAGCGTGCGGCGGAACCAGGGGTCGTCGGCCAGGTCGCTGTCCCGCAGCGACGTCGCCAGTTCGATCTTGGCGTACGCCGCCAGCACGGACAACTCCGGTGAGGTCAGCCCCCGGCCCGTTTCCAGTCGCTCCCGCAGCGTCGCCGTCGTCGGCAGGGCTTCCAGTTCGCGTTTGAGGTCGCCGGATGCCTCCTGCCAGTCCATCAGCCGTTCGTAGCTGGGGCTCCAGCTGGCCACCTTCGCCCGGTCGTTGAGCAGCAGGATGTTCTGGTCGACGTTGTCCTCGAGTACCAGCCGGGCGACCTCGTCAGACATGCTGGCGAGGAACTCCGACCGTTCCTCCTCGGAAAGCTTGCCCGCCGCGACCATGCGGTCGACGAAGATCTTGATGTTCACCTCATGGTCGGAGCAGTCCACGCCGGCGGAGTTGTCGATGGCGTCGGTGTTGAGGATGACGCCGTTCAGCGCGGCCTCGATCCGGCCGAGCTGGGTCAGCCCGAGGTTTCCGCCCTCGCCGACGACCTTGACCCGCAGGTCCCGGCCGTCGACCCGGATGGCGTCGTTGGCCTTGTCGCCGACCTGCGCGGCCGTCTCCGTACTGGCCTTGACGTAGGTGCCGATGCCGCCGTTGTAGAGCAGGTCCGCCGGGGCCGTCAGGATCGCGCGGAGAAGTTCCGGCGGGCTGAGGCGGGTGGTGTCGTCGGGCAGTCCGAGCGCGGCCCGCACCTCGGCGGAGATCGGCACGACCTTGGACTGGCGCGGGAAGACCCCGCCGCCGGCGCTGATCAGGCTGGAGTCGTAGTCGGCCCAGGACGAACGCGGCAATGCGAACAGGCGCTTCCGTTCGGCGAAGGAGACGGCCGGATCCGGATTGGGATCCAGGAAGATGTGCCGGTGGTCGAAGGCCGCGACGAGCCGGATGTGCTCGGACAGGAGCATGCCGTTGCCGAACACGTCCCCGGACATGTCGCCGACCCCGACGACCGTGAAGTCCTCGGACTGGGTGTCGACGCCGAACTCGCTGAAGTGGCGCTTGACCGACTCCCACGCGCCGCGGGCGGTGATACCCATGGCCTTGTGGTCGTAGCCGATGGAGCCGCCGGAGGCGAAGGCGTCACCGAGCCAGAAGCCGTACTCGGCGGCCAGCCCGTTGGCGATGTCGGAGAAGGTGGCCGTGCCCTTGTCGGCCGCGACGACCAGATACGAATCGTCGTCATCGTGGCGCACGACCCGAAGGGGCGGCACCAGCTGCTCCCCGTCGGCCGTCGTGACCAGGTTGTCGGTGAGGTCGAGCAGGCCCCGGATGAAGGTCTTGTAGCTTTCGATGCCCTCGTTCAGCCACGCCGCCCGGTCGACGGCCGGATCGGGGAGCTGCTTGGCGAAGAACCCGCCCTTGGCCCCGGTGGGCACGATTACGGCGTTCTTGACCGTCTGCGCCTTGACCAGGCCCAGCACTTCCGTGCGGAAGTCCTCGCGCCGGTCCGACCAGCGCAGGCCGCCGCGGGCGACCTTGCCGAACCGGAGGTGGACCCCCTCCACCCGCGGGGAGTACACCCAGATTTCGTAGCGCGGTCGGGGGAAGGGCAACAGTTCGATGGACGTCGGGTCGAGCTTGATGCTCAGGTACGGCTTGGCCTGGAAGAAGTTCGTGCGCAGGGTCGCTTCGATCAGGTTGATCAGGGTGCGCAGCACCCGGTCCGCGTCGAGCGTGGTGACCTGTTCCATGGCCGGGGTGAGCAGCTCGCGCACCTGCGCCACCCGGATGGTGCGTTCCGCCTCGGTCAGGTCCGGATCGAACCGGGCCTCGAAGAGCGCCACCAGCCCGCCGGTGACGGCGGGGTTGGCGAGCAGCGTGTCCGCGATGAATCCGTAGGAGTTCGTGTTGCCGGCCTGGCGCAGGTACTTGGCGTAGCTGCGGAGGATGACGACCCGGTTCCACTGCATGCCTTCCCGCAGCACCAGCCGGTCGAGTCCGTCGGATTCGGTGGCTCCGCTGACGGCGGCGCCGAAGGAGTCGGCCAGCAGCGCCCCGGTCGCGATCGGGTCGACTCCGGCCGGGTAGGTCAGTCCCAGGTCGTAGAGGTAGAAGTCCCGGCCGTCAGCGGTTTCGATTTCGAAGGGAACCTCGTCGAGCACCTCGATGCCGAGGTTCTGCAGGAACGGGAGGATCTGGCTCAGGCTCTTGGGCTCCATCAGGTAGAGCTTGACCCGGGCATCCTCCACCGTGACGCCACGACCCGCGGTGCTCCCGTCGTCCGCGTCGATGACGGTGTCCCCGGCGCCCGCGCCGGTCGGGAGATAGACGTGCAGGGCCGGCCTGGCCGGCGCGGTGCCGGCGGCACGCGCCGCGGCGGCCGCCGCGGCGCCCGCCTCGAACCGGCCGATGTCCTCCAGGGCCTCCTCGAGCTCGTAGTCCACCCGGTAGCTGGCGGGGAACGCCTCCGACCAGAGTTCGGAGAGGCGCTCCGCCTCGTCGAGCGGGTGGCTCCCGCGCAGCTTCTCGTCGATCCCCTCGGGCCAGGACCGCACCGCCATCACCAGTCGGTGCTCCAGCGCGGCGACGTCGACGACGCCGACCGTGTCGTCCTTCTGCAACCGGATCCGGAAGAACAGCCGGGCCAGCGCGGACTCGGTCATCCGGGCCTCGAAGTCGACGGATTCCGCGTGGAACGTGTCCCGCAGCTCCTTCTCGATCCGGAGGCGCACGGCCGTGGTGTACCGGTCGCGGGGGAAGTAGACCAGCGCGGTCATGAACCGGCCGTAGACGTCCGGGCGGAGGAAGAGCCGGGTGCGGCGGCGCTCCTGCAGCCGCTGGATGGCGAGGGCCGTGGCGTACAGGGTGGGCACGTCGATCTGGAACAGCTCGTCGCGGGGGTAGGTTTCCAGGATGCCGAGCAGCTCCTTGCCGCTGTGCGACCCGGGCGGGAAGCCGGCCTGCTCCATCACCGCGTCGACCTTCTCACGCAGAATCGGCACGTCCCGCACCGAACTCGTGTACGCGGTGGCGGCGAACAGACCGATGAAGCGCTGCTCCCCTCTCACGTTGCCGTCGGCGTCGAAGCTCTTGATCCCGATGTAGTCGAAATACGCCGGACGGTGCACGCTCGACCGCGAGTTCGCCTTGGTGATCACCAGGGCGCTGCGCTCACGCGCCTTGAGGCGGCCGGCATCCGTGAGGTGCTGGATTTGGTGGCCGTCGTCCGTTAGGCGCAGCAGGCCCAGGCCGCTGCCCTCACGGATGCTCAGCACGTCTTCGCTGTCGACGGTCTCCAGGTCGTACTCCCGGTAGCCGAGGAAGGTGAAGTTGTCGCGGTCGAGCCAGCGCAGCAGGTCCTGCGCCTGATTGATCTCCTGGATGCCTTCGGCGTGGGCGACGTCGCCGAGGTCGTCGGCGATCTGCAGGGCCTTCGTTCGCATGGCCTGCCAGTCCGCGTTCGCGGCGCGCACGTCGCCGAGGACCTTGGCGAGCCCGGCGACCAGGCTGGCCCGGGCCTCGTCGTTGGCGGTTTCGATCTCGATCGCGATCCACGACTCGATCTGACTGACGGTCTCGTGCACGTCACCAGGCCGGGCTGCGTCGCCGCCGTGCACGCGGCTGACGCCGATGAGCTCGTTGGTGTGCCGGTCCCGGGTCACGACGAGGAGCGGGTGCACCTCGAGGTGGATGGCGGAGTGCTGGCGCACCAGCTCGGCGGTGAACGAGTCGACCAGGAACGGCATGTCGTCGGTGACGATGTAGACGACGCTGCGGCCGGCTTCGTTGCGGATCTCGATGTTCGGGGTGCCGGCCGTGCGGCTCTGAGCGACCTGCCAGTGGTGGAGGGCCCGCGCACGGAGGGTGTCCACGTTGGAGTTCTGGCGGTCTTCACCGGCCAGGTGTTCGTAGTAGTCGGAGATGAAAGCGTCGAGCGTGCTGCCCGTCAGGGACGGGATCGCACGGGTGGACTCAGACGTCATTGAAAACAGCCTCCATCAGGTATCTGGATCCCGCGTCGTTGCGGTGACCTTCGTGCCGTGGGTTATTCCGAGGCGAACGCGGAGCCCATCCCCCATCGTAGTTTGTTCCCGGGATCCGCCACCCGGCCGGCGGCGGGTCCCCGATTCGGCCCCCGGATCCGCGTTTCGAGACCGGGGAGCGCCCGGCCGACGCGCGTAGGCTGACCCGATGCGTGCAATCCTCGTCAACTCCCCCGGCGGCCCCGAAGTCCTCACCTCCACGACGGTGGACGACCTGCCCGTCGGGCCCCGCGACATCCGGATTCGGGTCGCCGCGGCCGGCGTCAACCGCGCGGATGTCGCGCAGCGCCTGGGCAGCTACCCCTCGCCGGCCGGGGCGCCGCAGTGGCCCGGGCTGGAGGTGTCCGGCGTGGTCACCGAGACCGGCGCCGAGGCCTCGCACGTCGCGATCGGCGACCGGGTCTGCGCCCTGCTGGCCGGCGGCGGCTACGCCACCGAGGCCGTGGTGCACGAGGACCTGGCGCTGCCGGTGCCCGACTCCGTCGACCTGGTCGACGCGGCCGCGCTGCCGGAGGCGCTGGCCACCGTGTGGTCGAACGTGTTCCTCTCCGCCGGGCTCGCCGCCGGCGAGACGCTGCTGGTGCACGGCGGCGCGAGCGGCATCGGCACGACGGCGATCCAGCTCGGCGTGCTGGCCGGCGCCCGGGTCGCGGTGACGGCCGGGTCGGCGGCGAAGCTCGCGGTGTGCCGGGACCTGGGGGCGGAGATCCTGATCAACTACCGCGACCAGGATTTCCCGGCCGAGATCGCGACCTCCACCGAGGGGCACGGGGCCGACGTGATCCTCGACATCATCGGCGGCTCGTACGCGGCCCGCAATGTGGCAGCCCTGGCCCTGAACGGGCGCATCATGGTGATCGCCAACCAGAGCGGCGAGGACGCCGCCTTCAACCCCTTCCACCTGATGCAGAAGCGCGGCCGTTACTGGGGCACCACGCTCCGCTCCCGCCCGTTCGAGGAGAAGGCGGCCATCATGCAGGCCCTCAGAACGGATGTCTGGCCCTGGGTCGCATCCGGCCGGTTCCGTCCCGTGATCGACAGCCGTTTCTCGTT
>JACMQV010000131.1 GCA_014376815.1 Cryobacterium sp. | reverse complement strand
GCGTGCACGTCGACGACATCGAACTCGTCATCCACGTCGACCCGCCGGCAGAGCACAAGGCGTACCTGCACCGCTCGGGCCGCACCGCCCGCGCCGGCAGCGCCGGTGACGTCGTCACCCTCGTGCTCCCCGAACAGCGTCGCGACACGGATGCGCTGCTGCGCAAGGCCGCCATCAAGGTGACCCCGCAGCGCGTGACCGCCAGCTCCCCGGCCGTGGACGCTCTGGTCGGTGACGTCGCCGCGTACGTCAAGCCGGTTCCCCGCGTCGAGCAGCCGCAGGGCCAGTCCCAGGGCGGCCGTTCGCAGGGCGCCAACGCCCAGCGCAAGCGCGTCAACCGCGACGAGCGTGACGGCGGCGGACGCGGCGGACAGGGTGGCGGCCGCGGCGGACGCGGCGGCGATGCCGTGGCTTCCTCCGGCGGAGCGCGCCAGGAGCGTTCGGGCCGCCCCGCGGCATCCGGTCGCAGCCACGCCCCCGCGGGCAACGGCGGCGGCCAGGGCCGTTCGGCTCAGGGCTCCGGTCGCTCCGGCGGCCTGCAGGTCGGCGGCCTCGTTCGCGGTGCCGGTTCCACCGGTGGCGCACGCCGCTCGGCTCCGCGCCGCGCCCAGGGCTAAGCGCCGAGCACCGCTCCTCGCTGGTTGAACGGGCCGGTCTCTCACGAGGCCGGCCCGTTTTGCATTGCGCCCGGCCTCAGCCCCGGTCCGTCCCCGCGCATAACTCCTGCAAATTGCGCAGCCGCCCGGGAACATCCGCGTGACGGCGGGCCTCCAATTTCAGGCAGACCGAATTTGCAGGAGTTATGCACGACGGGAGGATGGTGGTGCCGGGGCGCGTTCTGGAGGGTGATCAGACCGGGGCTCGGCGCGTAGCCCCGCGCGTGGTCGGGCCGTGACTCTGGCGTGTCATTCGGCACCGCGCGGCTGGGCTAGTCTCGGGTCATGGTCACCACAGCAGTCATCCGTCCCGTCGAAGAAGCGGACGCCGAGAGCCTCGGCCGCGTGCACGCCACCTGCTGGCACGAAACCTACGACCAGCTGCTCAGCACCGCCGCCCTCGAGCAGCTGCAGCCGGCCCGCCTAGCCGTGATGTGGCGTCGGTTCAGC
The DNA here is from genome assembly GCA_014376815.1 of Cryobacterium sp. Classification (GTDB taxonomy): domain Bacteria; phylum Actinomycetota; class Actinomycetes; order Actinomycetales; family Microbacteriaceae; genus Cryobacterium. The sequence continues at coordinate 11,245 of JACMQV010000131.1, read as the reverse complement.
TCCCAGGGCCCGCAGTACCGGCAGGTCGCAGCCCTCGTCGACGGTGAGATCGTGGGTTTCGCGGGCAGCGGCCCGGCCCGCGACGCCGACAAGCCCGCACCACAGGAGCTGTACTTCATGTACCTCCTCGGGGCGTACCACGGAACCGGTATCGGCCAGCAGCTCTTCGACGCGGTCGTCGACGAAGGCCCGTCCTACCTGTGGGTCGCCGAAGTGAACCCGCGGGCGCATTCGTTCTACAAGCGGAACGGCTACGCTCACGACACCCACGAGCAGGACCAGGAAGTGCTCGGCGAACAGCTGCACGAGGTGCGCCTGGTTCGTCCCCGGGCGCTCGCCCGGCGGCTGTCCCTCGCGGCAGCAAAGTAGTCCGCCAGTCGAGTCCGCCGCCGGGCTCCCACTGAGGGGCCCGGGGGCAGGCGCAGCCGCCGCAACCGCAGCCGCCCCGAGCTAGCGGAGCTGCCCGACCGAGGCGAGCGCCATCCGCAGCAGCGCGCCGCGGCCGCCTTCCATCTCGGCTGCCACGGCGTCGGAGGCAGCCTCCCGGGGCGTCATCCAGGTCAGCTCGAGTGCGTCCTGGCGCGGGTCGCAGGTGCCCGTGACGGGAACGACGTAGGCCATCGACACCGCGTGCTGGCGGTCATCCGTGAACGCGGTGATGCCCGGCATCGGGAAGTACTCGGCGACCATGAACGGCACCGGGCTCGGCGGAAGCTGCGGGAAGGCCATCGGCCCGAGGTCCTTCTCGAGGTGGCGGAAGAGCGCGTCGCGCAGGGTCTCGCCGTAAAGTACCCGGCCGGACACCAGCATCCGCGTCATCTCCCCCGTCGACCGCGCACGCAGGAGCACGCCGACCTCGACGACCTGGCCGAGGCCGTCGACCCGCACCGGCACCGCCTCGATGTAGAGGATCGGCAGTCGGCGGCGCACCTCGGCCAGTTCGACGTCGCTCAGCCAGCCCTGGTTCGTGCCCGGCGGCGGAGCGCCCTCGGGGCCAGGCGTCCAGTCCGGATCAGGGTCAGGGGTGCGCACGCTCATGAAGCCATTCTGTACTAACCGGCGACCGGATGCCGATTTGCGGTCCCCGGGGCCCCACTGCCCCGGGCGCCGGGGCAGGTCCGACCCGGTACGGTGTTCACATGATCAGGCTGACGGATGCAGCGGGCCGGCCCGGCCGCGCGCTCGGCGCGTTCTACGGCCTGGCCCTGGGCGACGCGCTCGGCATGCCGACCCAGTCGATGTCCCGGGAGGCGATTCTCGCGGACTACGGCGCGATCACGGGGTTCCGGGACGCCGGTCCCCGCCAGCTGATCGCCGCCGGAATGCCGGCCGGCCGGGTCACGGACGACACGGAGCAGGCGGTCCTTCTGGCCCGCATCCTCGTGGAGGGTGATGGCCGGTTCGACCCCCGCACCTTCGCGGACCGCCTGATCGAGTGGGAGGCGGCCATGCGGGCTCGCGGTTCCCTCGACCTGCTCGGCCCGTCGACCTCGGCAGCCGTGCGGCGACTGGTCGCGGGCGAATCGGCGCGGGAATCCGGTCGGTTCGGCACCACCAACGGCGCCGCCATGCGGATCGCCCCGGTGGGCATCGCCTTCCGCCTCTCCTCCCTGACCGGTTTCGTCGACCGGGTGGCCCGCGCCAGCGAGGTCACCCACAACACCACCCTCGGCATCGGCAGCGCGGCGGCCGTCGGGGCGGCCGTGAGCGCCGGCGTCGCCGGTGCGTCACTCGCCGAGACCGTGCGAAGCGCCATCGACGCCGCCGCCGAGGGCGAACGCCGTGGACACTGGCGGGCAGGGGGGTCCATCGCCGCCCGGCTCCGATGGGCCACCGGCCATCTGGCGGGCCTGACCCCGGCGGCTCAGGCCGGCGCCGCCTACGAGCTGATCGGGACATCCGTGGCGGCCCAGGAGTCAGTGGTCGCCGCCCTCGCCCTCGCGGCGGTCGCGCAGGACCCGTGGGAGACCCTGTGCCTCGCGGCCGGCCTCGGCGGCGACACCGACACGATCGCCGCCATCGTCGGCGCCGTCCTCGGCTCGGTGTTCGGCCTGCAGGGCTGGCCGGCCGAACAGGTGGCGACCCTCCGCTCGGTGAACGGGCTCGACCTGGACGACCTGGTGCACGGCCTGCTGGCGGTGCGGGACGCGGACGAACCGGGAACGGATGCCGGCTCCCCGCCCGATTCGCCGGCCGGTACCACGGAGCCCCGGTGACCCGCTCCGGCGCGGAGGCGGGGCCGGGCAGCAGAGATCCCGGCACCAGCGAGGCCCGCGCCAGCGAGGCCCACGCAAACGAGGCCCGCCCCGAGCCCGGCGCCCCACCCGGACGCCTGATCTACACCGGCAGCGTGATCGTGGACATCGTGCTCACGCTCGACCGCGTTCCCCCCGTCGGCGGCGACGCGCTCGCATCCTCCTCCCGGCTCACGGCCGGCGGCGGGTACACCGTGATGACGGCGGCGGCGCGCGACGGCCTGCCGGTGACGTTCGCGGGCCAGTACGGAAGCGGCCCGTTCGGCGACATCGTGCGATCCGCCCTCGCCGAAGCCGGCTTCGACACGGTGCAGCCGGGCCTTGCCGATCTCGACAGCGGCTACTGCGTCGCGCTCGTCGACCGGAACGCCGAGCGCACGTTCGTCACCGCGGTCGGCGCCGAGGGGCGCCTCGGCCGGGCTGACCTCGACGCGGTCGAGGTGCGCGCCGAGGACACCGTCTACGTGTCCGGGTACAGCCTCGCGCATCCGTTCACCGCCGCCTCGCTTCCCGCCTGGCTGGCCGCCCTGCCCCCGGCCGCGCGCGTCATCACCGACCCGTCTCCGCTGGTCGCCTCCCTCGACCTGGCCATCCTGGCCCAGGTGATGGCCCGCACCGACGTGTTCACCGCGAACGCGCGCGAGGCCAGGCTCGCGACCGGGCTCACCGATCTGTCCGCCGCCGCGGCCGTGCTGGCGACCCGGCTTCGGCCCGGCGGGTTCGCCGTCGTGCGCGACGGCCCGAACGGGTGCTGGCTGTGCGGCCCGGCCGTCGCCCCCGCGCCCGTGCACGTGCGCGGTTTTCCGGTGACCGCCGTCGACACGACCGGCGCCGGAGACGCGCACGGCGGCATCCTCGCCGCCGCCCTGGCGCGCGGGCTCTCCCCGGTCGACGCGGCCACCCGGGCCAATGCCGCGGCCGCGCTGGCGGTCACCGTGGCCGGACCGGCGACGGCACCCGGCAGGGCGGCCATCGACGCCTTCCTCAGGGCCGCGCAGAGATGAGTGCCCACGCTGCGATCAGTGCCCACGGTGAGATGAGTGCCCACGGTGAAACCCCCGTCTGACCTGTGCGGACCTCCCGCGGCTCCGGAACGCGCACCGCAATGGAAGGATTGACTGGTCGACGCTCACCCTGTCGACCTCGAGAGGGAGGACCGCGATGGACCAGCGCGACCAGGACGACCAGGACGACCAGACCAACGACAGCAACGCCAACGACAGCACCCAGAGCTCCACCGTCTGCGCCGAGCCGATCAACCCGGCTGCCGTACTCTGGTCCGCCTCAGCGGCCGACCGGGCCGGGCGGCCGCTGCTGCTCATCCTGCACGGCTACGGCTCGCACGAGGGAGACCTCTTCTCCCTCGCACCATACCTGCCGCTGCACCCGGTGATCGCCGCGCTGCGCGCTCCGCTGGCGGCCGGACCGGGCTGGGCCTGGTTCCCGATCGGAGCGGCGGGGGCCAAGGTCAACCCCGGATCTCCGAGCGCCGACACCCTGGGCGCGGCGGCCGCCGGGGTGCTCGAGTGGCTGGACGCGCTGCCGGAGCAACCGTCGTCAGTGGGCCTGCTCGGTTTCTCCCAGGGCGGGGCTATGGCGCTTCAGCTGCTGCGCCAGGCACCCGACCGCTTCGCGTTCGCGGTGCAGTTGAGCGGTTTCGTGGGGCGCAGCACGCATCCGGGCGACGAACGCCTCGCCGAGCGCCGCCTGCCGGTGTTCTGGGGACGCGGCACGGCCGACCCGGTCATCCCTCAGGATGCGATCGACCGCACGCAGGCCTGGCTGCCCGGCCACTCGACGCTCACCGCACGCATCTACGAGGGCCTCGGGCACTCCATCTCAGAGGCCGAGCTCGGCGAGATCGTCACGTTCCTGCGCGCCCAGTACGCCGCGCCGGCTGCCTAGACAGTCCCGGCCCGCGGCATCCGTTCGCCCGAACGAATTCGACGGAGATTGTGACCGGATGCGGCCAGATCTGCCGTATTCGGCCTCGTGGGCGGAGAATCTCCGTCGAATTGGTGAGACGCCCGGATGCTGGTGGCTAGCGGCCGCGGCCGGCCTTCTCGTTCTGGGCCGCCTGACGGGCGACGTGCGCGATCTTGCGGGCGCGCTCGGCGTCGCGGTCCTTGACGCGGATCTGTTCTTCGCGCACCTCGTACTGGGTGGCGCGCTCGGTGACCAGCCAGGTCGGCGGCTGCTGCAGCAGGGCCAGGATCTCGGCGCTGGTGAGGGGCTCGGTCACGTCGCCGCGCACGAGGCCGGAGATCGACACGCCCAGCTTGGCGGCGACGACCTGCTTGGGGTGCGGGCCGTTGGCGCGCAGGTCCACCAGCCAGGCCGGCGGGTTCGCTTCCAGCGCGGCCAGGTCGGTGCGCGAGATGGGTGCGGCCTGGAAGTCCTCGGGTGCTGCTTCGAGCAGAATCCCGAGCTTCTGGGCCGCCGTAGAGGGCTTCATGGTCTGGGTCTTCTTCTCGGTCATCAGTCAAGCGTATAGCCTGAGAAGACCCGTATAGCCGTAAGAGCCTGTCGTTCCGGCGGAAGACACGATACGAGAGCCAGAAAGAATGAGGATGCCGGTGACCTTTTCCATTGCCTTCACCGCCGGTGTGACCCCGACGAAGTGGACCCGGATCTGGGCCGATCGCAGGCCGGACCAGCCCCTCGAGGTCTTCCGCACCGAACCCTCCGAGCAGGATGCCGTGCTGCGCGACGGCCGGGCCCAGGTGAGCCTGGTGCGCCTGCCCGTCGATGAAACCGATCTGAGCCTGATCGCCCTCTACCGCGAGATCCCCGTGGTCGTCGCGGCGAAAGACCATTTCATCGCCGACGCCGACAGCGTCGTCGTGGCCGACCTGGCCGACGAGCATCTGCTCCAGGACCCGGACGCCGTGCCGGAGTGGCGCGATGTCGCCACCGAGGTGCGCGACGGCACCCGCCGCCCGCTGCCGACGATGCGCGACCTGGACGACACCATGGAGCAGGTGGCCGCCGGGGTCGGCATCGTCATCCTCCCCCACTCGCTGGCCCGGCTGCACAGCCGCAAGGATGTCGTGTCCCGCCCGGTCGAGGACGTCTCCGAGAGTCAGGTGTCCCTGGCCTGGCTGACCCGGGAGACGACCGAGGACGTCGAGGAGTTCATCGGCATTGTGCGCGGCCGCACCCGCGACAGTTCGAGGGTCGATACCGTGCCCGCCGGCGCCGAGAAGGTGCGCAAGGAAAAGAAGACCGACAAGGCCAAGGCTGCCGCGAAGGCTGTGCGGGTGGCCGCCGCGAAGGCCAAGCCCGTCACCAAGAAGGCGACGAGCGTGACCGGGCGCACCCGCAACACCCCCAGCCCCCGGGCCGGCAAGCGCCGCGGCGGGCGATGACCCGCGCGAGGGGCGAGACCCGGAAGAGCCCTACCGTCAGGGGCGTCACACGGGATATGAGCTCAGCCCTCTGCACCGCGGGCAGGCGGTAGACCCATTTCAGGCCACGGAGCACGAGTGCCCGAACTCATCCGGTGGGCGCTGGTCCCCCTCATGCGCGCCTGGTCCGCGACCACGAACCGGGACTACGACGGCATCCCGCGTCCCTTGGATGACCAGCGCGCCCACTCCCCCGGAATCAACAGCGACCGCATCCTCATCTTCGGCAGCGGCCCCGCCGTCGGCTGGGGCGTACTCAGTCACGACGTCGCCCTGCCGGGGTCTTTGGCGCGGGCGTTGTCGGCACGCACCGGGCGGGGTGCGGATGTCGACGTCGTCCCGAACCCGCACGTCACCATCCGCACGGCCCGGGCCGAACTCGACGGGCTGGGCCTCTGGCGCTACGACGCCGTCGTGGTGAGCCTGGGTACGAGCGACGCCGTCAGCCTCGTGCCGGCACGGGTCTGGCAGCGTGAACTGATGGCGCTGCTCGACCGGATCGAGCGAGACTCGTCGCTGACGACCCGGACCTTCGTGCTCGGCGTGCAGCCCATCCGGTCGATCGCCGCCTTCGATACCGCGCTGGGCTCCGTCGCCGAGAAACATGCCCGCACCCTGAACGGCCTCACTGCGAGCCTGTGCGCGGAGCGGGTCCGGGCCTACTATGTTCCGATGTCGGCCCGACTGGTGGTCACGCCGGGCCGGGTGCGCACGGCCGCCCACTACGCTCAATGGGCCGACCTGCTCGCCGCCCGGATGGCCCCCATCCTCAACGCCGAGCACCTTGACGCCGACACCGCCGACACCGTCGGCAGCGGCCGCTCCAGGGCCCGGGATGCCGAGCAGCTCTCGCCAGACCCGCGTCGCGCGATCGACCGGCTCGGCATCCTCGACAGCGACCCGGATGCCAGGCTCGACCGGATTGTCGCCATTGCGAGGAGCTCCTACGGCACCGCGTCCGCCGCGCTCACCTTCGTCGACGGCGACCGGCTCTGGGACAAGACGAATATCGGCCGGGCACCGCGGGTCTTCCCGCTCGCCGGGTCTATCACGGCCATCGCGGTGAGCGGCCCCGGAGCGCTGGTCGTGCCCGACGCGCAGGCCGAGGCCAGGTTTCGCGACCATCCCCTCGTGCACGGCGCCCCGCACACCCGCTTCTACGCCGGCTTTCCGATCGAAGCGGATTCCGGCGAACGGATCGGCGTGCTCAGCGTGTTCGACCCGGAGCCTCGGCCGGCCGCCGAGATCGACATTGTTCTGCTTCGCGAACTCGCCCTCATCATCCAGGCCGAGCTGGGCCGACTGCCCGGCTGACCGGGCGCACCGGGCCCGCACGCACCGGCCGGATCAGACCGGAACGACCGGCTGCCTGAGCACGGTCTTGAGCTTGGCGGGCTCCGTGCGGCGCGGGTCGCCGAGGTAGATCTCGTGGTGCCGGCCGTTCACCCCCAACCCGTGCTCGGCGAGGAACTCCCCGTGCAGGCGAGCGAGCGCCGGCGCCTCCTCGTCATAGGACCCGAGGTGCAGCAGCTGCGCGCTCAGGCCTTCGTCGAGGGCCTCCACGCGCACCCGGGCGAGGCCGGGCCCTTTCTTTTTTGCCCGGGCCGCCGAGACGGCGTCGTCGATGGCGGCATCCGTCACCCAGTCCGGCTGGCTGATCAGCATCGTCCAGCTCCACTCGGCCTTCGCCTCGGCCGTGAAGACGGATGCGTCGTCGGCGTACCAGAGGCCCTCGAGCGGCGCCACGACCAGGTCCCGGCCGAGGGTGCGGCGGCCGGCGAATTTGATCGCGTAGGCGACGGCGTAGAGAGCCTCCACCGCCTCGGCATAGGCGGGCGCCGTATTCGGGTCGCCGCTGCCGTCGACCGCGATGAACCGTTGCGCGGGCACCTCGACCAGCTCCCAGTCGCGATTCAGGGGCGCGTAGAACGGCTTCAGCACGCGCTTCACGTCCCAGGGGCCTGCCCCGGCCGGCGCGGCGGTGCGGGGAGAGCGCAGTTGCCCGGTGCGCCGGTCGGTGCGGAGCGGGACGCCGTCGCTCATCCTGCGGCGCCGCGTTCTGCGTCAGCCGCGTTCTGCAGCACCGAGAGGATGTTGCCGGCCGGGTCGGTGAACCAGGCGATCTTCGGGTCCCCGCCCCGGGAGATGCCCGCGGCGTCCTGGCCCATCCCCTCGTAGCGCTCGAACGTGACTCCCCGGGCCGTGAGCCCGGCCACCGCCGCGTCGATGTCCTCCACCACGAAATTGAGGATGGTGAAGACGGCCGGCGCGTGGTCCGGCTTCGGGTAGACGATCACCTCGGCCCCGCCCGGCAGTCGCAGGCGCAGCAGGCCCATGGGATCATCCGTCACCTCGAGCCCGAGGGTCTCGGTGTAGAAACGGCGGGCGGCCGTCAGGTCGGGAACGGCGAAACCGCCGAACGCGTGTACGATTCCAATGCTCATGTCATGACTCCAGTCATCGAGGACGGTCGGGTGCCGGTCGTAGGGGGCATTAGCGGGAGCTGATCGAGGCGAACTTGCGGATGCAGAGCGGCACGAACACCACCAGCATGACCGCGATACCGATCAGGACCGTCGTGATCGGGTTCTGCAGGGTCCAGATGTCGGGCACCGGGGCAGTGCCCTCGTTGCCGAAGAGTTCCCGGGCCGCCTGCACGAGCGAAGACACCGGGTTCCACTCGGCGAACACGCGCAACGGGGCCGGCAGGGTGTCGCTGGGAACGAACGCGACCGACACGAAAGTCAGGGGGAAGAGGATCAGGAACGACGCATTGTTGATCACCTCAGGAGACTTCACGCTCATGCCCAGCAGCGCCATCACCCAGCTGAAGGAGTAGCTGAACAGCAGCAGCAGGCCCACACCGGCGAAGAACTCCGGCGGGGAGGAGTTCACCCGCCAGCCCACCGCGAGTCCGGTGGCCATCATGATCACCATGGAGATCGTGTTCAGCACCAGGTCGCTGTTGGTGCGTCCGATCAGCACGGCGGAGGAACTCATCGGCAGGCTGCGGAACCGGTCGATGATTCCCTCCTTGAGGTCCTGGGCCATGGCGGAACCGGAGAAGGTCGACCCGAACACGACGGTCTGCGCGAAAATGCCCGCCATGAGGAACTGCACGTAATCGGTGCCCTGCACGGAGATCGAGCCGCCGTAGACCTGGCTGAACAGCAGCACGAACATGATCGGCTGGATCACCGCGAAGACGAGCACGTCCGGGGACCGCTTGATCTTGATCAGGTTGCGCTTGGTCACGGTCCAGCCGTCGGAGTACCAGAGGGAGAGCGGGTTCCAGACGGGCAGGGTGCCGGCGGCGGTCATTTCGTCTTCTCCAGTTCTTCGTCCTCTGCCAGGTCGCCGGCCTTGTCGGCCTTGTGCCCGGTGAGCTTCAGGAACACGTCGTCGAGGGTGGGGCGGCGCATGCCGGCGTCGTGCAAACGGATGTTTGCGGCGCCCAATTCGGACAGTACGTGTTGCAGCGCGTACGGCCCGTCGATCACCGCAACCTCGAGTCCACGGCCGTCACTGGTCGACGTCGGGACACCCGCGCCGAACCGGGCGAGGATCTCCCGGGCCGCGGGGGCGTCGTCGACCTCGACCAGGGCCACCTCCAACCGGTGCCCACCGATCTGCGCCTTGAGCTGGTCCGAGGTTCCTTCGGCGATCACCCGGCCGTCGTCGATCACGACGATGTCGTCGGCGAGCTGATCGGCCTCTTCGAGATACTGCGTCGTCAACAGCACCGTGGTGCCGTCCGCGACCAGGCGCTTGATCACCGCCCAGAGCGCGATCCGGCTGCGCGGGTCCAGCCCCGTGGTCGGCTCGTCGAGGAACAGCACCTTCGGGTTGATCACCAGGGCGCCGGCCAGGTCGATCCGCCGGCGCATGCCGCCGGAGAAGCCCTTCACCGGACGGTTACCGGCCGCCGTGAGTTCGAACAGGTCGATCAGTTCCTGAGCCCGACGCCGGGACGCGGCACCGCCGAGGTGATACAGCCGACCGACCATCTCCAGGTTCTCGAAGCCGGTCAGGTTCTCGTCGACGGCCGCGTACTGGCCGGAGACGCCGATGATGCGCCGCACGGCCTTCGGGTCGGCGGCCACGTCGATGCCGTCGACGTAGGCGGTGCCGGCATCCGGTCGGATCAGGGTGGTCAGCATCTTCACGACCGTGGTCTTGCCGGCGCCGTTGGGCCCCAGCAGCGCCTTGACACTGCCGCGCGGAACGGACAGGTCAAGTCCGGCCAGCGCCTGCACGGGTCCGGACTTGGAACGGTAGGTCTTGGTCAGGCCAGTGGCCTCGATGATTGTCATTCGATTGATCCCTGCCTGGTCGAGGGGCGACACACGGGGTGGACACACGGTGAACCACAGACTCCACATTTTAACGAACTGGGGAGGCTTCGACAATGCCCAACGCCAGACGATGTCCAAGGCCGACAACCGCCCGGATGCGACCAGAACCGGCTCCCGCGCGCATCGGAGCACGCCTGACTATGGTGTGCTCATGGATCAGGCGCGCTGGAACAGGATCGTGCAGTGGCCGCTGCTCGTCGCGTCCGTGCTCTTCCTGCTCAGCTACACCTGGCGGGTGCTGGCCGACCTCGAGGGCCCCCGGTACCCATTCACGTTCGTGATCCTGGTGCTCGCCTGGCTGGTGTTCGCGGCCGACTACCTCGTCAACCTCTACCTCGCGCCCCGGCGCGGGCACTGGTTCATCACCCACCCGTTCGATTTGCTCGTCGTCTTCCTGCCGGCCCTCCGGCCGTTGCGCCTGCTCAGGCTGGTGACGATGTTGCCGATCTTCCAGAAGACCCCGGATCGGCGGTGCGGCCACGGGTAGGCATCTACCTGGTCGGCGCTTCCAGCCTGCTGATCTGGATGGGCTCGCTGGCGGTGCTCGACGCCGAACGGCCGGCACCCGGCGCGAACATCACCACGATCGGCGATTCGGTCTGGTGGGCGTTCGTCACCGTCTCGACGGTGGGCTACGGGGACTACTTCCCTGTGACCGGCCCCGGCTGGCTGGTCGCGGTCGGGCTGATGCTTGGCGGGGTCACGCTCGTCGGCGTGATCACGGCGACCCTGGCATCCTGGATCATCGATCGCATCGCCACCTTCGGCCAGAACGGGCGGTCCCGCACGGAGCGATCCGGCGATGGGCGATACAGCGATGAGCGATCCGGTGATGGGCGATCCGACGATGAGCGGTCCCGCACCGAGCGGTCCCGCACCGAGCGATCCCGCGATGGGCGGTCCGGCGATGGGCGGTCCGGCGATGGGCGGTCCGGCGCAGACAGCTGAACCCCGTCCGAGCCCCCTCCGTCCGCGGCTCTCACTCCTCGTGGCGGGTGACGTTGTCGCGGGTGACGTTGTTGCGGGTGATGGCGTCGGTCATGAGGGTGCGGGACCTGGTCACGTAGCGCCAGTGTCGTTTCCCGGTCTCGCGCCAGGGCGGGGCCATGATCTGCACGCAACCGCGGAGCATCCGGATGGCCCAGCCCGAGGAATCGATCGTTCGGTGATGCCACCAGCAGAGGCAGACCCCGTTGTCCGTATGGGTCGGGCCGCCCCGGGCATCGGG
>JACMQV010000130.1 GCA_014376815.1 Cryobacterium sp. | reverse complement strand
TGGTCGTGTACTCCATCACGCCGGCGTCCTCGAGCGCGCCCTTGGCGGCGGCGATCGTGGAGCCCTTCTGGCCGATGGCGACGTAGATGCAGCGAACCTGCTTGGTCACATCGCCCGAAGCCCAGTTGGCCTTCTGGTTGATGATCGTGTCGATCGCGATGGCCGTCTTGCCGGTCTGGCGGTCACCGATGATCAGCTGACGCTGGCCGCGGCCGATCGGGATCATGGCGTCGATCGCCTTGATGCCGGTCTGCATCGGCTCGTGAACCGACTTGCGGTGCATGACGCCGGGGGCCTGAAGCTCGAGGGCACGACGACCCTCGGTCTTGATCTCCCCGAGGCCGTCGATCGGTGCGCCGAGGGGGTCGACGACCCGGCCGAGGTACCCGTCGCCGACGGGCACGGAGAGGACCTCACCAGTGCGGTGCACCTCCATGCCTTCGACGATGCCGGTGAACTCGCCGAGCACGACGACGCCGATCTCGTCTTCGTCGAGGTTCTGGGCCAGGCCCAGGGTGCCGTCAGCGAATTTGATGAGCTCGTTCGCCATCACGCTGGGAAGGCCTTCGACGTGCGCGATACCGTCGCCGGCCGTGGTGACGTAGCCAACCTCGGTCGTTGCGGTCTTGTTCGGCTCGTAGGACTTGACGAAGTCCTGGAGAGCGTCGCGGATCTCATCGGGGCTGATCGTTAGTTCTGCCATCATCTTCCCTTTTCTGTACCGGATGTACAGGTTCTGTCGTGCACGGGACGCTGCCGTCCCGAGGTGTGTGTGTTACTGACTGAACGCTCAGCCAGCGAGCTGGTTTCTCAGATCTTTGAGGCGGGTGGCAATGCTGCCATCGATGACATCGTCACCGATTTGAACATGGACGCCCCCGACCAGAGCCGGGTTGACGACCTGGTTAAGCGTAAGGCGGCGGCCGTAGCGCGTGGTCAGGCTCGTGCGCAGGCGCTCGAGCTGCTCCGGCGCGAGCGCGGCGGCGGATGTGATCGTGGCGATCGACGCGCCCGACTGGTCGGCGACGACGGATGCCGCGAAGCGCAGCAACTCCCCGATGCGGCGGCCCCGGGGCTGCTGCACCAGGTGCCGCACGATCGACAGCGTCTGCTCCGTGACCTTGCCCGCCAACAGCGAGTTGACGAGGCCGACTTTGGCGCTCGCCTCGCCCAGCTTGCTGGCCAGGGCCAGTTCGAGCTCCGCGTTCGACGACACCGCGGTGCCGAACGCGAACAACTCCGCCTCGACGATCCCGTCGCCGGTCGGGGATGCGATCGAACGCAACCCCAGGTCTTCGACCCCGGCCAGCAGGTCGCTGTGACTCGACCAGCGAGTCGCGGCGATGGACTGCAGGAGCTCCAGCGCGGTCGGCGCCAGGGCCGAGGCGAACACGGCGCGAACGAGCGCGCCCTTCGCCGCCGCATCCGCTGCCGGGTCGACCAGAGCGGACAGGAGCTGCGAGGAGTCACCGATCACACGACCGGCGTTCAACAGGCTTTCACCCGTCGCCAGATCGGCCGTGCTGCCGTGGGCAGCCAGTGCCGCCCGCGACGAGGCCAAAGCTTCTCTGGTGGCGCTTCCCATTACTTAGCTGCTTTCTCCGAGGCCTCAAGGTCGGCCAGGAAACGGTCGACGATGGCGGTGGCCTTCGCGTCGTCAGTCAGGCTTTCGCCGATGACACCGGATGCGAGGTCGATGGCCAGGGTGCCGACTTCGGAACGAAGGGACACGACTGCCGCCTGACGTTCCGCTTCAATCTGAGCCTTGGCGCTCAGGGTCACGCGAGCGGCCTCGGCCAGGGCCTGGTCCTTGTGCTCGGCGATGATCTTCTGGCCGTCGACGCGAGCGTGCTCGCGAATCTGCCCGGCTTCGGCACGAGCGTCAGCGAGCTGAGCCGTGTACTGCTCGAGAGCGGCCTCGGCCTTGCGCTGGGCATCGTCCGCTTTCGCGATGTTGCCCTCGATGGCCTCGGCGCGGTCGTCGAGGAGTTTCTGCATCCGAGGAAGCACAAGCTTCCAGAAGAAGAACAGAATGACCACGAAAATCAACGACGACCAGACTATGTCGTAGACCGCGGGGAGAAGCGGGTTTTCCGCCTTCTCAGCAGCAGCTGCAATCACTGCGTTAAACATCGTGCCTCCTGACTAGAGAGAAAAGAGGACTAAACGAAGATGAAGTAGGTTGCGATGCCGATGAAGGCGAGCGCCTCGGTGAAGGCGATGCCGATGTACATCAGAACCTGCAGCTGGCCGGCCAGTTCGGGCTGACGAGCGACACCCTCGATGGTCTTGCCGACGACAATGCCCACGCCGATTGCCGGGCCGATTGCGGCGAGGCCGTAACCGACAGTCGCGATGTTTCCGTTGATTGCCGCGAGAACGGTTGTTGCGTCCAACGTATGGTTCCTTCCGTAGAGACGAATACAGCGAGAATGCCGGATTCGAGGTTTAGTGCTCCTCAGCCAGCGCGAGCTGGATGTAGACAGCGGTGAGCAGGGCAAAAATGTAGGCCTGGAGCAGGGCGATCAGCACTTCGAAGAGAGTGAACGCGAAGCCGAACACCAGGGTGCCCGCACCGAACAACTTGAACCCGCCGGTGGCGGTGAAGAAGAAGAACTGTGTTGCGCTGAAGAACAGCACCAGGAGCAGGTGGCCGACGATCATGTTCATCAGCAGCCGGAGGGTCAGCGTGACCGGGCGGATGAGGAACGTCGAGATGAATTCGATCGGCGTCACGATGATGTAGAGGAACGGCGGCACTCCGGGCGGGAACAGTGCGTTCCGGAAGAAGTTGGCCGGGCTCTTCTTGACACCGGCGTAGATGAAAGCACTGTAGGCCACCAGGGCCAGCACAATCGGAACCCCGATGACGGAGGTGCCGGCGATGTTGAGGAAGGGGATCGGGCCGGTCATGTTCATGAACAGAACCATGAAGAAAATGGTCGTGATCAACGGCAGGAAACGCTTGCCGTCTTTCTTGCCGAGGATGTCTTCGGCGATGTTGACCCGGGCGAAGTCCAGGCCCATCTCGACCACGCTCTGCATGCGGGTCGGAATGACCTTCATGCGGCGCGTGCCGATCCAGAAGATGAGCAGCAGTGCGGCGACTGCCAGGAAGCGGATGAGCATGATGCGGTTGATTTCGAATGGCGTCCCAGCGAAGAAGATCGCTTCCGGGAAGAATTCACCAATCGTCGGACCGTTGAAGCCACCCTCATCGGTGGCAAACGGAATCATCAGGTTTACGGCGGGTACTAGCAGCGCTTTCTCCTGTTTCGGGGCGGGGAGCTCTGCTCTCGCGAAGACGAATGTGTGGCCGAATCGTTCTGCAAAAAGGCATGAACAACGCGGGACGAATCGGTCATTACCCTAGCAAGAAATGGTCCGGAGACCGAATCGAGAACCACCGCTCAGTCGTCCTGCGCCGCCGTCGGAAGGGTGATATCGCTGACGTAGGTCATCCGGCTCTTCATCAGCACGAACACGTCGACCAACAGCGAACCCACGACGCCGGCGATGATGCTGAGGAACAATACGACGGGCTGGATCCAGGGCTGGTCTTTCAGAAGCACCATCAGCACCAGGAAGACGACGAATTTGACCAGCCAGCCGCCCATCACGATGCCGAAGAAGGCGCCGATGGCCGCGGCTGTGCCGGCGAACCGGTTGGCGAGAAGGATGCTGCCGGCCGTGATCCCCATGAAGACCACCGACAGCACAGTACCGATCAGGGCGCTGACGACGCCCTCACTACCCGCGGCGAGGCCGCCGACCACGGCCCCGACGACGGCAATGCCGGCGGCGAGGACGCCCCCGTAGACGAGGATCCGGCGGAACACCGGGATCGAAGTGGGCTGGGCCGGACGGGGTGGTGCGGTGCTCATGCGTTCTCCTCGGCCGTCGTCGACGCCTCATCGAGAGGGTCGAATCGGGCGATCTCGACTGGTTGGGTGGCCGGGCTGGTGAGCTGGCTGGCGGCCTCCGCGGCCTTGCGCCGGCTCAGCGGGGCAAGCGTGACAAGGGTGCAGACCAGCAGCGCAGAGACCAGGAAGATGGTGGCGTACCAGGTTGGCAGGCCGAAGTACACCGGCAGCAGGAAGTAGAGCAGACAGCCCACCGCTACGGCTGCCGTCCAGCCGTAGAAGATCAGCACGGCGTGCAGGTGCGAGTGTCCCATGTCGAGGAGCCGGTGGTGGAGATGCTTCCGGTCGGCGCTGAAGGGCGACTTGCCTGCCCGCACCCGGCGGAACACGGCCAGGCCGAAGTCGAGCAGCGGAATGATCAGGATGGCGACCGGCAGGATGATCGGGATGAAAGCCGGGAAGAGCTGGGACCGGTTGACGGCGGTGGGGTCGACCTGGCCGGTGATCGCGATCGCGGAGGTCGCCATCAGGAGGCCCACCAGCAAAGCGCCGGCGTCTCCCATGAACAGTTTCGCCGGGCGCCAGTTAAGCGGCAGGAAGCCGACGCAGGCCCCCACCAGGATGGCGGCGATCAGGGAGGCCAGGTTGAAGTAGTTGCTCGGCGACGTATCCCGCACGAGCAGGTAGCTGTAGAGGAAGAACACGCCGTTCGCGATCAGGGCGACGCCGGCGACCAGACCGTCGAGGCCGTCGATGAAGTTGATCATGTTCATCACGATCACGATCGCGATCACGGTGATAAGAATGGACATCCACGACGACCCGACGGTCAGCCCGCCGATCGGCAGCGAGAGCACCTGCACGCCCTGCCAGGCGACGAGCCCGGCCGCGATGAACTGCCCGGCCAGCTTGGTCATCCAGTCGAGGTCCCAGAGGTCGTCGGCCACGCCGAGCAGGACGATCAGCAGGGCGGCGCCGAGGATGGCGAGGATCTGCTGCGGATCGCTGAAAATCAGGCGCAGCGGGGCGAATCCGGCGGCGATCAGATAGGCCACGCCGACGGCGCCGACGACGCCGAGGAAGATGGCGATGCCGCCGAGGCGGGGCGTCGGGCGCTCGTGCACATCGCGTTCGCGGATCTTCGGGTACAGCTTGTAGCGGTGGCTGAGTCTGAGCACGAGGATCGAGAACCCGAAGGTGATCAGGGCTGAGACGATGGCCAGCAGGACGAAGACGGTCATCGACTAGCCCGCGTCTGCGGCCGTGTCGGGTGCCGGCTCGGCGCCGGACGGGGCCGCCGGCTCCGCGGCAGGCTCCGACAGGGCGTCAGGTTCCGACACGGCGTCAGGTTCCGACGCTGTGTCAGGGGCCACGACGGGCGTGAACCCGACCGGGGCGAGGGCGTCGCCGATCACGGCTTCCATCGCCGCCCGAGAGATGACCCCGTTGCGCACGATGACCAGCTTGCCGCCGTTGGAATCGTAGCCCGTGGCATCCACGATGGTCGATGAGGTGTCCCCCGCGCGGTCGCCGTTCGGTTCGTAGTCGAGGCCGGCGACTCCCCCGTCGAGATAGACGGCGACGCTGGTGCCGAGCATGTCTTCGGCGCCGATCGCATCGATGGCGGCGGGAATGCCGCTCGTGTTGGCCGATGACACGGCCAGCGGCCCCGTCTCCGCCAGGAGGGCGAGGGCGACCCGGTCGCTCGGCATCCGAAGCGCAACCGTGCCCCGGGTCTCCCCCAGGTCCCAGACGAGGGACGGCTGGGCGGTCAGCACGACGGTCAGACCGCCCGGCCAGAACGCGGCCACGAGCTCCCGCACGGGCGGCGGCACGTCCTGCGCCAGGGCGTCGAGAGTGGAAATGCCGGGGATCAGCACGGGCGGCGGCGAGGTGCGGTCGCGGCCTTTGGCGTCGAGGAGACGTTGCACGGCCTCCGGGTTGAAGGCGTCGGCGGCGATCCCGTACACGGTGTCGGTGGGGATGACGACGAGCGCGCCCCGGCCGATGGCCGATCGTGCGAGTCTCATGCCGGTCGCGTATTCCGTGTCAACCGAGCAGTCATAGATACGTGTCATTTCGACCGATTCTAGTGCAGCCGCCCTCCCGGAGGCTGGCAGCCCGCCCGTCAGTCCTCAGGGGCGCAGGGCTGTGGTGGCGCGGTCGCGGGTCGTGTAGTCGCGGTGGGTGGCGGGGGCCCGCCAGCCGTCGGCGGCAAGGAGCGCCCGGATTTCGGCACCCTGCAGCTCGCCGTGCTCGATCACGAGCACCCCGCCCGGGCGCAGCAGGCGCAGGGCCGTCCGGGACACGTGGCGCACGACGTCGAGGCCGTCCCGACCGCCGAACAGCGCGCGGGCCGGGTCGAAGAGCCGCACCTCCGGGTCGCGCGGGATGGCGTCGGCCGGGATATAGGGCGGGTTGGAGATGACCACGGCGACGGTTCCGTCGAGGTCGGCCAGCGCGTCGGCCAGGTCGCCGAACACGAGGGTGGCGTTTTCCGCGCCGACCTCGGTGAAGTTGCGGCTGGTCCACGGGAAAGCCTCCGGCGAGTTCTCGACCGCCCAGACGCGCGCGTGGGGCACCTCGACCGCCATGGCCAGTGCGATCGCGCCACTGCCGGTGCCCAGGTCCACCCCGATCGGTTCCGGGTCGGGCAACGAGCGGAGGGCGTCGATGGCGAACTGCGCCACCTGTTCGGTCTCGGGCCGGGGCACGAACACGCCCGGTCCCACGTTCAGCCAGAGGGAGCGGAACGGCGCCCGCCCGGTGATGTGCTGCAGCGGCTCGCGCAGGGAGCGGCGGTGCACGAGGCCAAGAATCGTGGCGGCATCCGTCTCACTCAGGCTGCTGCGCAGGATGCCGGCGGCCTGCACCTGTCCGCGGCTCTGGGAGAGAACGTGGCCGATCAGCAGGTCGGCATCGACATCGGCGTCGGAAATCCCGGCTGCGGAGAGGGTGCGGATGGCCAGGTCGCGCATTTCGTCGACGCTGGCGGGAATGGAATGGTCGCTCGGTGGAGTTGTCACTCTTTGGAATGTAATGCACTCGCCCGCCCAATGTCGTGGCCGTAGGCTGGGCGAGGTCCTGAATCCCGATCGAAAGGCGCTCACCGATGCCCGCAAAGATTTACTCCGATATCACCGCTGCAGTCGGCGGGACGCCGCTGGTCAAGCTCAACCGGCTCACGGCCGGACTGGACGCGACCGTGCTGGTGAAACTGGAGTTCTACAATCCCTCGGGCAGTGTGAAGGACCGGATCGGAATCGCGATCGTGGATGCCGCCGAAGCCTCCGGCGAACTGACCCCGGGCGGGACCATCGTCGAGGGCACCAGCGGTAACACCGGCATCGCCCTGGCCATGGTGGGCGCCGCCCGCGGCTACAAGGTGATCCTGGCGATGCCGGAGACCATGAGCAAGGAGCGCCGGGTGCTCCTGCGCGCCTACGGCGCCGAAATCGTGCTCACCCCCGGCGGAGAAGGCATGCGCGGCGCCGTCACCAAGGCGGAAGAGATCGCAGCCGCCACACCGGGGGCGGTTCTGGCCCGCCAGTTCGACAACCCTGCAAACCCAGCCATCCACTACGCGACGACGGGTGTGGAGATCTGGGACGACACCGAGGGCGCCGTGGACATCCTGGTGGCCGGCATCGGCACCGGCGGCACCATCACGGGCACGGGGCAGCTGCTCAAGGAGCGCAAGCCCTCCGTGCGCGTCATCGGCGTCGAGCCGATCGACTCCCCGATCCTCACCGGCGGCAAGCCTGGGCCGCACAAGATCCAGGGCATCGGCGCCAACTTCGTTCCGAAGGTCCTCGACACCACCGTGTACGACGAGGTGACCGACGTCACCCTGGCGGACTCCCTGACCACGGCGCGGGCCCTCGCGACCGACGAAGGCATCCTCTCCGGCATCTCCGGCGGATCCGCCGTGTGGGCGGCCATCGAGCAGGCCAAGCGCCCCGAGAACGCCGGCAAGACGATCGTGGCCATCATGCCGAGCTTCGGCGAACGGTACATCTCCACCGTGCTCTACGAAGACCTGCTGGACTAGGCCGACGAGAAGGCGATAGAAGCAGCAGATGGGGGTCTTGTCGAGCATCCGGGAGGACGTGCTGATGGCGCGTGCCCATGACCCGGCGGCCCGGAGCAACATCGAGGTGTTCCTCGCGTACAGCGGACTGCACGCCGTCTGGTCCTACCGGGTTGCGCACCGGCTCTGGACAGCCGGGCTGCGGCTGCCCGCACGGCTTCTCTCGCAGTTCACCCGGTTCCTGACCGGGATCGAGATCCACCCGGGCGCCCGGATCGGGCGACGGCTGTTCATCGACCACGGCATGGGCGTGGTGATCGGGGAAACGTCGGACATCGGCGACGACGTGATGCTGTACCACGGGGTCACGCTCGGCGGAAAGACCCGCCACGGGGTGACCAGGGGCGAGAAGCGGCATCCCACCCTGCAGGACGGCGTGACGGTCGGCGCCGGGGCCAAGATTCTCGGTCCGATCACGCTCGGAGCCTGGTGCACGGTCGGCGCGAACGCCGTCGTGACGCGGGACGCCCCCGCGAAATCGGTGCTGCTCGGCATCCCGGCGACCGTGCAGCCGGCCAAGCCCGACACCATCGAGAGCGCCAGAGGCCTCCCGCTCACCAACGAGTGACCCGTTCCCCGGGGTGACTCTGAGTCACGTGCGGGGTCCGGGTTCATGACTCAGAAGGACGACAGACAGATGACCACCAACTCTTCACCGCTCACCCTCCCCGTACTGGACCTCTCCCGTCTCGACCGCGGCGAGGCGGAGGCGGCCGCGTTCCGCACCGACCTGCGCGAGGCCACCCACGAGTTCGGTTTCTTCTACCTGACCGGACACGGAGTCCCCGCCGCGCTGGTCGAGCGGGTGATGCGGACCTCCCGGGCGTTCTTCGATCTGCCCGAAGACGAGAAGATGTCGATCGAGAATCTGAAGAGCCCGCACTTCCGCGGCTACACCCGGGTCGGCGGCGAGCTGACCCAGGGCAAGGTCGACTGGCGCGAACAGATCGACATCGGCCCTGAGCGCGCCGCGGTCGACCCCGCGACGACGACTGAGGACTACCTGCGTCTCGAGGGCCCGAACCAGTGGCCGTCCACGCTCCCCGCCCTCCAAGAGGTGATGACCGAGTGGCGGGACGAACTCAACGCCGTCGCGCTGCGTCTGATGCGGGCGTGGGCGCTCTCGCTCGGCGCCGACGAGAACGTCTTCGATGCGGCCTTCGCCGACAAGCCGTTCACCCTGATCAAGATCGTGCGCTACCCCGGCAAGTCCGATCCGACCCCCCGGCAGGGCGTGGGCGCGCACAAGGATTCCGGCGTGCTGACCCTCCTCTTCGTCGAACCCGGCAAGGACGGCCTGCAGGTCGAGAAGGATGGCGCGTGGATCGATGCGCCGCCGCTGGAGGGCGCCTTCGTCGTGAACATCGGCGAGCTCCTCGAAGTGGCCACCGACGGCTACCTCAAGGCCACCGTGCACCGGGTGATCTCTCCGCTGATCGGCGACGACCGCGTCTCCATCCCGTTCTTCTTCGGGCCCGCCCTGGACGCGACGATCCCCCTGCTCACCCTGCCGCCCGAACTGGATGCCCCCGGGATCACGACCGACCCGGAGAACCCCATCTTCACGACCTACGGGGAGAACGCGCTCAAGAGCCGGCTGCGCGCGCACCCGGATGTCGCGGCGATCCACTACGCCGACCTGGCCGAGTAGGCCGGCAGGCCCCCAGCCTCTGCGGGTCCCCCGGCCCGCGCGGCTACGGCTGCAGCCGCTCCAGGGTCCAGCCGCCGGCTTCGGCGGCCGTGAACCGCAGGCGATCGTGCAGCCGGGACGTGCGCCCCTGCCAGAACTCGATCGTCTGCGGCACCACCCGGAAGCCGCCCCAGTCGGCCGGCCGGGGAATGTCAGCGTCGTCCGGGTAGCGCTCTTCCACCAGGCGCACCTGGTGCTCGAGCAGGGCGCGGCTCACGATGGGCCGCGACTGGTCGCTGGCCACGGCGGCGATCCGGGCCGCCCGTGGTCGGCGCGCGAAATAGGCGTCGCTGGTTGCGGCATCCGTGGGATGTGCCGTGCCGTAGACGATCACCTGGCGCTGCATGGCATACCAGGGGAACAACAGGGAGATGCCCGGGTTGGCGCCCAGCGCCCGGCCCTTCCGGGAACCGTAGTTGGTGACGAATTCGAACCCGCTGCCGTCGAGGCCTTTCAGCAGCACGGTGCGACTGCTCGGCCGGCCGTCCGGGTCAATGGTGCCGACCACCATCGCGTTGGGTTCGTAGAGCCCGGCCTGCTCGGCGGCCGCCAGCCACGCGGCGAACTCGATCATCGGGTCGGGGTCGACCCCGGACTCGTCCAGGCCCACTGAGCCGTAGTCGGTGTGACTCGTCAGGGAATCCATCAGCATCCTCGCCCTCGGTTGGGGCCGGGGAATGCGAGAGCTCCCCGGCCTGCCCCTCCAGCCTAGGAGAGACAGGCCAACAGGGAGCCGTGTATCGCGTGCGTGTTAGTCGTGGTCGCCGATCTCGGCCAGACGAGTGGCCTCGTCGGCGGTGATGCAGGAATCGATCACGGCATCGAGGGCCCCGTTCATCACGGTGTCCAGGTTGTAGGCCTTGTAGCCGGTGCGGTGGTCTGCGATCCGGTTCTCCGGGAAGTTGTACGTGCGAATCCGCTCGGACCGGTCCATGGTGCGGATCTGCCCCTTGCGCACCAGGCTCGCTGCCGCGTCGATCTCTTCCTGCTGCCGGGCCAGCACTCGGGCGCGCAGAACGCGCATGCCGGCTTCCTTGTTCTGGAGCTGGCTCTTCTCGTTCTGCATGGCCACGACGATGCCGGTCGGAAGGTGCGTGATGCGCACGGCGGAGTCGGTCGTGTTGACCGACTGGCCGCCGGGGCCGCTCGACCGGTAGACGTCGATCTTGAGGTCGTTCGCGTTGATCTCGACCTCTTCCGGCTCGTCGACCTCAGGGAAGACGAGTACGCCGGCCGCTGAGGTGTGAATGCGTCCCTGCGACTCCGTGGCGGGCACCCGCTGGACCCGGTGCACCCCACCCTCATACTTCAGGTGCGCCCAGACGCCCTCTGCGGGGTCGCTCGAGTTGCCCTTGATAGCGAGCTGGATGTCTTTGATCCCGCCCAGGTCGCTCGTGGTCTGCTCGATGATCTCGGTCTTCCAGCGCTTCGATTCCGCGTAGTGCAGGTACATCCGGAGCAGGTCGGCGGCGAACAGGGCGGATTCCGCACCGCCCTCCCCCATCTTGATCTCCATGATCACGTCACGGGCGTCGAGCGGGTCACGCGGGATCAGCAGGCGCCGCAGCTTCTCGGCCGCGGCTTCCAGCTGCTCCGTGAGCCCGGGGATCTCCGCGGCGAAGTCCGCATCCTCGGCGGCCAGCTCGCGGGCGGCCTCGAGGTTGTCCCCGATCTCCTTCCACTCGTTCCAGGCCGCGATGATACGACTCAGCTCGGCGTAGCGACGGTTGACCTTCTTCGAGCGGGCCGGGTTCGCGTGCAGCTCGGGATCCGCCAACTGAGACTGCAGCTCGTCGTGCTCAGCCAGCAGAGTCAGCACAGACTCGAACATCAGTGATCCTTGTCTGACCCGCTCAGGGTCGGCATCGACTTCTGCACCTGCATCAGGAACTCGACGTTGGACGTGGTCTCCTTGAGACGGCCGAGGATGACCTCGAGCGCCTGCTGCTGCTCAAGCCCGGCGAGGGCGCGGCGCAGCTTCCAGGTGATCTTGACCTCGTCCGCGCTCATCAGCATTTCTTCACGACGGGTGCCGGATGCGTTCACGTCCACTGCGGGGAAGATTCGCTTGTCCGCCAGCTGGCGAGACAGGCGGAGCTCCATGTTGCCCGTGCCCTTGAACTCTTCGAAGATGACCTCGTCCATCTTGGACCCGGTCTCGACGAGCGCGGACGCGAGGATGGTGAGCGAGCCACCGTTCTCGATATTGCGCGCAGCTCCGAAGAAACGCTTGGGCGGGTACAGCGCGGCGGCGTCGACGCCGCCGGAGAGGATGCGGCCGGACGGGGGTGCGGTCAGGTTGTACGCACGGCCGAGGCGGGTGATCGTGTCGAGCAGCACGACGACGTCGTGCCCCAGCTCGACCAGGCGCTTGGCGCGCTCGATGGCGAGCTCGGCGACCGTGGTGTGGTCTTCGGCGGGACGATCGAAGGTGGAGGCGATGACCTCGCCCTTCACCGTGCGCTGCATATCGGTGACCTCTTCGGGACGCTCGTCGACGAGCACGACCATGAGGTGGACCTCGGGGTTGTTCGTC
>JACMQV010000129.1 GCA_014376815.1 Cryobacterium sp. | reverse complement strand
GACGGCCTTGGACACCGTGGCGACCTTGTTCGTGCCGCCGGCCGGGTCGGCCACGACGGCGCCGCCGTTGTTGCCGAAGTCGGTCAGCGTGTAGGTTTTCGCGCTGTCATCGAACGTGACCGCCCACGACGGCGCGGGGGGCGGCGTCGAGGTCGTGTTGTACGCCTGCTGCGCGGTGGCCGAGGCGGCGTTCGCGTTGCCGGCCAGATCGGTGAAGGTGCCCGCGGCCACGCTGACCCGGACGGTTCCCGTCGAGCCGGCCGGAGGCGCCACCACCAGGGTGGCGTGCGTGGCATCGACGCGAACGAACCCGCCCGCGGTGCCGCCGGTGGTCACGATGTCATCGGCAGTGAAGCTGGTGCCTACGTCCCTGTTGAACGCGAAAGCGAACGTCACGTTGCCGGTCGCGGTTGTTGTGGGGATGTTGTCGGTGATCGCGAGCGTCAGGGGCGTCGTGGTGTTGAACGCCTGCTGGGCGCTGGCGGCGGCTGTGTTGGCAGTGCCCGCCAGGTCCGTGAACGTCGCCTTGGCCATGCTGACGTTGATGGTGCCGCTCGAGTTCTCCGCGGGCGGCACAACCAGGGTGGCCGTCCTGGCGTTCACGCGGGTGAACGATCCCCTCGACCCACCGGTGACGACGATGTCGTCGGCGGTGAAGCTGCAGACATCCTCGCTGAAGGTGAAGGTGAAGGTGACCTTGCCGGTCGCTGTGGCGCCGTCGACGTTGTCGGTGATGGCGACGGTCGGCGGGGTCACGTCGTCAGAGGGGTAGAGAGCCACGCAACTGGGAACTCCGACTCCCGCCTGCGTCACCTCCAGCCCCTTGTCGTTGACGACGTGATCCAGCGTTCCGGCGCCCAGCTGGACGGTCAGCAGGTTGTGCAGCTTCACGCCCGGCTTGCGGGGCACCTCGAAGCCGACTGCGGCGTGGATGGGGGGATCGACGTTGTTGGAGACGTAGCTGCCACCGCCCCACAGCTCGTTCTTCGTGACCGTGTCGGCGACCTTGTAGCCGGCCCAACCGAGGACGCCGTCGTGCTGCCAGGCTGCCTGGTTGGGGGCGTCATAGGGCAGTTCGTTCTGGAAGAAGACGGTTCTGCCGTTTTCCCCGTTCCAGATGACGTTGTACTGCTGGTAGTGCTCGACGAAGAGTCCGGTGGCGGTGACGTTGTCGCCGTTGATGATGACGCCGTTCTGGCCGGTGTTGATGTCCCAGCCGAAGCTGCCGGGCTTGCCGTGATCGGCACGCCAGGCCCAGATGTCGTCGAGGATGGTGTTGTCGCTGTTGACCTCCAGGCTGACGGTCGCCTTGCCCACGTGCGGTCCCCCGACGCGGAAGAAGACGTCCTGCAGGGCGGTCGGGTCGGCCGCACTCGTCGTCCCCCGATGGCCCGTCTTGGTGCCGATTTTCAGCAGCACCGGTGAGTTCTTTGTTCCCGCATCGATCGTGATGCCGGCGATGTCGATTCCCTGGACGTCGGCGGTGCTCATCACCACTGCACCGTTCACGGCCGTCAACGTGGCCAGGCCCATGCCCAGCACCACGGTGTCCGCATTCTTGACCGTGATCGTCTTGTCGACGTTGTAGACCCCGGGCGTGAACAGCAGGTTCAGGCCCTTGGCGAGCTTGCTGTTGATCGCGGCTACCGAGTCGGACGGCTTCGCGACGAAGAACTTCGACAACGCGATCGCGCGCCCAGGCGTCGGTCCGTTCTCCCAGGTGGTTCCGGAGTAGTTCGTGCGGGGAGCCGGCACGAAGACCTGCCACGCGCCCGCGGAATCGATGAAGAGGTAGGGCTTTTCCTTGCTGGCCGGGCTCTTGGCGAGGGTGGTGTACGGCGGGTCGGGGTAGGACTGCGCGGGGGCGCCCTGCACTCCGGCGAACACCTGGTTCCATACCCCGTTCGACCAGGCACCGATGCTGCTGTCCCGCACCAGATACTGCTGCTGCGAGCCGTTGACGATGTCTCCGGTCTTGGAATCGGCGATGAAGCCACCGCTGGCGTACTGCGGCCCGTCGGTGCAGAAGTCCATCAACGACAGTTTGCCGCCGGTGATGTTGACCCGCCGCATCGGCGAGGCCTGCGAGGCGGCCCAGAAGTTGGTACCGGCCCGGCAGCCGCTCAGGCCCGTGACGTTGATCGTCAGGTTGGACACCGAGCGCCAGAAGCTGTCCAGCGCAAAGCAGCCCGTTTCCGTCCTGCACCGGTTGTAGACGTCGACGTGACCGTTGATCGTGACATCCGTCGGGGATTCCCCCAGTCCCGCCACCTCGGTGTAGTACCCGACCTGAATGATGAGGGGGGTCTCGGCACTGCCGTAGATGCCCGGCTTGAACAGCAGGGAGTACCGGTTGGTTCCCATTTCGTCATTGACCTGTTTGGCCGTGATGGCGTCGACGGCGGCCTGGATATCGGCCACGGGCATGCTGGGGTCGAAGATTTTGACGTTCGGGCCGAAGTCCGGGGCGGCCACTGGTGCCGGTTTGGACGGGGCGGCGAAAGCAGCGTCGGGGACCAACCCTGTTCCGGCGGTCAGGACGCCCAGCAGGACGGCAACGCTGCCTGCCATAACCCGCATGCGGAAGCGAGAATGCTTCCTGATCCGGGGATCTGCGGCCACGCGGCCGGGTCGAACATGGGATAGCGACATTGCCGGTCCTGCTCTCTATGGAGGGTGCAGGCTTCGGTTTGCGGTGAAGACCACATCCGTGAGAGCGCTCCCACGGATGAGCGTAACACCCCCCCCCTCGTTCACGGGGCAAGAATGACACTCGGTTCCTTGCCTCGCGTCAAACCCTGGCCGGTTCACCACAGTGCCCGCCGGCCACCCGCGCAAGCGGGCTGGCAGACGGGCACTCGGGGTAGGAGGTCAGATCAGGGCTGCGCACTGTCCGGTCGCGTTGCGGCCGACGACGTTGACGCTGCCGGGGATGAAACCTCCGGACACTGCCGGGGTCAGTCCCGTGCAGTTGAGGTTCTGCCCGATTGTGTTGCGGACGATGTAGACGCCGGGGGCGCCCGGGTGGATGTCGCTCAACGCGATGCCGGTCAGTGTCGCGTTCTTGCCGATCTTGTTGTTCTTGATCGACCACGGGATGTCGGAGCCCCCACCGATCAGCGTGACGTTCCCCCGGATAGTGATTCCGTTCAGCAGAACGGCGACCGCGTCGGTGACCGTGACGTCCCCGTTGATGGTGATGGTGGAATGTCCATCCGGCGGGGCGGTGCACGGATGCGCCGAGTTGCCCGTGTAGGAAGGCGGTTGGCAACCCAGGCCGACAAGCGAGCCCGCGGCCCCGGTGACGTTGCGCCCGACGGTGATCGTCGACGGCGCGCTCTGCGCGTCGAGAACGGCTCCGGCGGCGACGTTCACGTTGCCGACGACGCTGATCACGGCATCGGCCGGTACATTGCACACGCCCGTGACCGTGATGCTTGCGTAGCTTCCCGACGGAATATCACCACCGGTGCACGTGTATGTCACCGGCGTCGAATGGCTGGACACGGCTGCCATCGCCGGTCCACCCGAGAGCACGAGCGCTCCCGTGACAGCAAGGGTGCCCAGCGCCCTGAGCCGCTTCGGTATCTTCATGAGTTCGACCCTTCCCTCACGGCTCCCCGGGCCGTTCGTTACCTGTACTGATTCACCCCGGACGAGGTGGGCTTGGTGATCATGCCGCTCTCTGCAACCAACGGCAACCGAAAACTCATCAGTTTTCGGTCACTGAAATTTGACCGTCTGGGGGTCTGGGGTCAGGCTTCTCGGCATCCATCGTGCGCTCTGGAGGGTCACTCTGCGCTGTTGGTCGAGCTCCTCTGGGGATGCGAACCTACGTGTTCATCGCCTATCTGACGGTCATCTTCTCAATCCTCGCGGACCTGTTCCGTGACCACACCCTGAGCGGGTGGGCGAAGGCGGCCTGGGTGCTGTTCCTCGTCTTCGTGTCGTTCGTGACCGCCCTCGTGTACCTGATCTCCCGCGGCTCGAGAATGCGGGAGCGTCGGGTGCTGCGGGCTGCGCCGTAGCTGGGAAGCCGCCCCGCCCCGCCAACGAGCCCCCAGCCCCAGCTGGAACCCGATAACGGGCGCGGGCCCGGGCCTCCTCCAGCACCTGTCCCTAACGAATTCGACGGAGATTCTGCCCGATGCGGCCCCGACCCGCCGATATCCGTGACTCAGAGCCAAAATCTCCGTCGAATTGGTTCGGCGGGCTAGGCGTGGGAGGCGGCGAAGGCCGTGGCCGTGCCGCGGGCGGTGAGGCTGACGCTGCTGCCGACCTCCGTGCCGGTGGTGCCGTGTTGGCGCACGTGGATGACGGCGCCGCCGGGCGCGGACGCGGACCCGCCGGAGTACAGGCGCACGGCGAGCTGCACTTCGGCTCCGTAGAAGTCGACCGACTCGACGCGGCCGGTGCAGGACACGCCGCCCGCGGAACCCGTGGTGTCGCAGTGCTCGACCACGATCTGCTCGGGGCGGAGCATGATGCAGGCGTCGCCGCGCAATCCGGTGGGGGCCACGGCCACCCGGCCGAGCGCGCACGCCGCGAAGCCGTCGCCGATGGTGGCCGGCAGCACCACCGCGTCGCCGAGGAACCGGGCCGTGAACAGGTCGACCGGACGCCAGTAGACCTCGCGCGGCGGGCCGACCTGGCCGAGGTGGCCGTCGCGGAGCACCGCGAGCTGGTGGGCGAAGCTCATGGCCTCGGCCTGGTCGTGGGTGACGAGCACGGTGGTGACCCCCGCGCGTTCGAGCGTGGCGGCGACGATGTCGCGGGTGGCCGCCCGCAGCCCGGCGTCGAGGGAGGAGAACGGTTCGTCGAGCAGCATCACCCGCGGCCGTCGGGCCAGGGCCCGGGCCAGGGCGACGCGCTGCTGCTGGCCGCCGGAGAGTTCGTCGGGGCGTCGCGCGCCGAACGTCGGGTTCAGCGACACCATCTCGAGCAGTTCGTCGACCGCCCGGGCGCGCTGACGACGGGTTCCGCCGCGGAGGGCGGGGCCGAGACCGAACGCGATGTTCTGGCCCACGGTGAGGTGCGGGAACAGTGCGCCGTCCTGCGCGACGAAGCCGATGCCGCGCCGGTGCGCGGCCACGGCCACGCCGGGTGCGGCGACCGTGCGCCCGAGGACGGTGATCGTGCCGGAGTCGGGCAGTTCGAAACCGCTGATCAGACGAAGCAGGGTGGTCTTCCCCGAGCCCGACGAACCGACGACGACGGTGCGGCTGCCCTCCGGCACGGAGAGGGCGATGTCCTCCAGGATGCGGGTGCTGCCGAAGCTCTTGTTCACGCCGCTCAGTTCAATGGCCGGGTGGTCGATGGCGGGGCTCCCCTGTTCAGGGCGCTCGGTCTCAGTGCGCTCGGTCCTGGGGCGCTCGATCCTGGGGCGCTCGATCCTGGGGCGCTTGATCTCGGTCATGAGACGCTCGTCAGCCGGGAGCGGGCGAACAGCAGGTAGGTGACCGGCAGGCTGAGCACGATCATCAGCAGGGCGTACGGCGCCGCCCCGACGTAGTTGATGTCGTTCACCTTCGACCAGAACTGGATGGCCAGGGTGCGGGTGCCGCTGGGGGCCAGCAGCAGGGTGGCGGTCAGCTCGGTCACGATCCCGAGGAAGACCAGGGCCCCGGCGGCGAGTGCCGACGGCGCGAAGAACCTGGCGGTCACGCTCAGGAACGCGGCGACGGGATGCTTGCCGAGCGACCGGGCGGCCTCTTCCAGCCCGACCGGCACCTGCGCCAGCCCGGCTCGCAGGTTCACCAGGGCGCGCGGCAGGAACATCAGCAGGTAGGTCACGATGACCAGGACCGTGGTCTGGTAGAGCGGCTGCACGAACCGGATGCTCACGGTGACGAGCGCGAGGGCCGTCACGATTCCCGGCAGGGAACTGGTGAGGTAGTTGACCGATTCGAGCCCGCGGGAGAGCCGGCTCGGGTATCGCACCGCGAGGAAGGCGATCGGGAACGCGAGCAGGCAGGTGACCAGCGCCCCCACGAGCCCGTAACCCACCGTCTGCAGGAGCGCCTGGCCGACGACCGGGTCGGCCCAGACATCCGTGCCGCCCTGGACCAGCCAGCGGATGACGCTGGAGAACGGAACGCCGATCGCCAGCACGAACAGCCCGCCGAGGATCAGGTACCCGACCGGGGTGAACGCGCCGAGGGAGCGCCGCGGGGTGACCCGCGGCACGCCGGAGCCGATTCGGGCGTACCTGGAGCGCCCGCGGGCGCCGGACTCCCCGATCAGCAGGACCAGGCAGAGCAGCACGAGCACGCCGGCCAGCGCGTTGGCCGCCGGACCGTTGAACGTGGACCGGTACTGCTCGACGATGGCGGTGGTGAACGTGTCGAAGCGGATCATCGCGAACGCCCCGTACTCGGAGAGCAGGTGCAGCCCCACCAGGAGCGCGCCGCCGAGGATCGGCAGGCGCAGCTGGGGCAGGACGACCCGGAAGAAGACGGCCCAGGCCCCACTGCCGAGCGAGCCGGCGGCCTCCTCGACGGTCGGGTCGAGGCGCCGGAGCGCCGCGGCGCAGGGCAGGTAGACGAGCGGGAAGTAGGACAGGGTGGCGATGAGCACGCCCGACCCCAGCCCGTGCAGAGAAGGCACGGCGCTCACCCAGCCATAGCTGTTCACGAAGGCCGGCACCGCGAGCGGGGCGGCCAGGAGCACCGCGAACACCTTCGCGCCCGGCAGAGTCGTGCGGCCCACGAGCCATGCGGCGCCCACGCCGATGGCCACGCACAGCGGGACCGTGATGACGACCAGCCCGATCGTGTTCACGAGCAGCTCGCCGACCCGTGGCCGGAAGATCAGGGCGGAGAGCGCGGGCCAGCCGGTCAGGATGCCGGTGACGATCACATACCCCAGCGGCAGCAGCCCCAGCAGGGACACGGTGCCGGCGGCCGCCACGATGAACGGTGAGGGCCGTTTGGGGGCCCGCGCCTCGGCATCCGTGCGCGCCGACGGGGCCCTGCTCCCGGTCGTGCCGACGGCACTCTCGGAGGCGGGGCCCTGACTGTCGGGCGCCGTGTTCACGGTCGGAGGGGCTGCGGGTATCACCACTTTCAGCCTAGAGGAATCCGGCCTGGGTCATCAGCTCGGTGACCTTGGTGCTGTTCAGGTTGGCCGGGTCGATGTCCGGGGCCTCGAGTTCGCTGATCGGCACCAGTTTCGGGTTGGCGTCGACGTCGGCGGAGACCGGGTACTCGAACGAGGTGCCGGTCTTCAGGATCTCCTGGCCGGCCTTGCCGGTGACGAAGGCGAGGAACGCCTGCGCGGCGGCGGGGTTCGCGCTCGTCTTCAGCACTCCTCCGCCGGAGACGCTGACGAACGCGCCGGGATCCTGGTTCTTGAAGTAGTGCATCTTCGTGTTCGAGCTGTTCTCGCCGGTTCCGGCCTGGTCGCCGAACCAGTAGTAGTGGTAGATGACGCCGGCGGGGATCTCGCCCGCGTTGACGGCCTTCATCACGGTGCTGTTGCCCTTGTAGACGACCGCGTTGTCTTTCATCGCGGCCAGCCAGTCGCTCGTGGCCTTCTCGCCCTTGAGTTCCAGCAGCGCGCTGACGATCGCCTGGAAGTCGGCGCCGGAGGGCGATGCGGCCCAGCGGCCCTTCCACGCCGGGTCGGCGAGGTTGAGCAGGGAGGCCGGCAGCTCGCTCTCGCTGAGCAGGCTCGGGTTGTAGGCGAAGACCGTGGAGCGGGCCGCGATTCCGGTCCAGGTGCCGGTGGACGGCCGGAACTGCTTGGGTACCTGGGCGAGCGTGGCGTCGTCGACCGGGGAGAACAGGCCGGCGTTGTCGACCAGGCTGATCGCGGGAGAGTTCTCGGTGAGGAACACGTCGGCCTTCGAGGCCGACCCCTCCTGCACGAGCTGGTTGCCCAGTTCTGAGTCGTCGCCGTTGCGCAGGACCACGGTGACGCCGGTCTCCTTGGTGAACTCGTCCGCCCAGGCCTGGGTCAGTTCCTCGTGCTGCGCGTTGTACACGGTGATCGACCCCGACGGGGTGGCGGCGTCGGTGGACGCCGGGCCGGATGCGGCGTCGGGCGACGCGCACGCGGTCGCCCCGAGCAGGGTGGCCGTTCCCAGCGCGGCGATCATGGCCCATTTGCGTGTCAAAATCATGGTGTTGCGTGTCCCCACTGTCGGCACTGTCGGCGGGTCTCCCCCGCCTCTCTTTAGGTAAGCCTACCCTAAAGACTTCGTCCGGCGCCCGCCTCCGAGGGGACACACAGGCTCGGCGACGGCGCGGCGGGTCGGCTCAGCGCGGCGGCATCCGGATCGCGCCGTCGAGGCGGATGGTGTCGCCGTTGAGCATGGGGTTCTCGACGATGTGCCGCACGAGCACCGCGAAGTCGACCGGGTCGCCGAGTCGTGCCGGGTGCGGCACGGATGCGGCGAGGGACTCCCGCACGCTCGCGGCCATGCCGCGCAGCATCGGGGTGTCGAAGATGCCGGGCGCGATGGCCACGACCCGGATCAGCGACCGGGCGAATTCGCGGGCGAGCGGCAGGGTCATCGCGGCGACGCCGCCCTTGGACGCCGCGTAGGCCGCCTGCCCGATCTGGCCGTCGAACGCGGCGACGGACGCCGTGTTGACGATCACACCGCGCTCGGGCGTGCCGGCTGCGCCTTCGCTCCCGCCGACCGGCTCCGTCTTCTGCATGGCCGCCGCGGCCAGGCGGATCACGTTGAAGGTGCCGACGAGGTTGATCCGGATGACGCGGTCGAAGTCCGCGAGCGGCAGCGGGCCGTCGCGCCCGACCGCGCGGCCGCCCGGGGCGATTCCGGCGCAGTTGACCACGATGCGCAGCGGACCCAGCTCAGTGGCCGCATCGACCGCGGCCTGCACGTCCTCCTCCCGGGTGACGTCGCCGGGCACGAACCGGGCGCGGTCCCCGAGCGCCGCCGCGGCCTCCTCCCCCGGGGCTCCCGGCAGGTCGAGCAGCACGACCGCGGCGCCGGCCTGGGCCAGGGCGGTGGCGGTGGCCAGCCCGAGGCCGGACGCGGCGCCGGTGACGAGGGCGGAGCATCCGTCGATGCGCATCTCAGAGCCTCTCGATGATGGTTGCGTTGGCCATGCCGCCGCCCTCGCACATGGTCTGCAGGCCCCAGCGGCCGCCCGTGAGTTCGAGGTGGTTGAGCAGGGTGCCGAGCAGCCGGGTGCCGGAGGAGCCGAGCGCGTGGCCGAGCGCGATCGCGCCGCCGCGGGGGTTGAGGAGGGCCGGGTCGGCGTCGAACTCGCGCAGCCAGGCCAGCGGCACGCTCGCGAAGGCCTCGTTGACCTCGTAGGCGTCGAGGTCGTCGATGCTCAGGCCGGAACGTTCGAGGATGCGCCGGGTCGCCGGGATCACGCCGGTGAGCATCAACAGCGGGTCGCTCCCGGTCACCGCGAAGCTGTGGAACCGGGCCCGCGGGGTGAGGCCGAGCTCCTCGGCCCGCTTGGCGCTCATGATCAGGGCAGCGGAGGCCCCATCGGTCAGCGGGGAGGAGTTGCCGGCGGTGATGTGCCAGTCGAGCTTGGGGAAGCGGGCGGCGAGGGCATCCGTGCGGAACGCCGGCGGCAGGGCCGCCAGGGAGGCGAGCGTGGTGCCGGGGCGGATGGTCTCGTCGTCGGTGACGACCCGGCCACCCTGCAGGGGCGTGGGCCGCAGTTCGCCGTCGAAATCGCCGCGCTCGGCGGCGGCGGCGGCCAGGCGGTGGGAGCGGGCGGCGAAGGCGTCCAGCTCGCCGCGGCCCAGGCCCCACTGCTGATTGATCAGCTCGGCCGAGACGCCCTGGTTGACCAGGCCCTGCGGGTAGCGCGCGTGCATCAGGGCACCGTGCGGGTCCTGGCGGGCCGTGCCGCTTGTTCCGTTTGTTCCGAGGGAACTGCCCAGCGGCACGCGGCTCATCGACTCGACTCCGCAGGCGATGACCACGTCGTAGGCGCCGGCCATCACGCCCTGCGCGGCGAAGGTGGCGGCCTGCTGGCTGGAACCGCACTGCCGGTCTATGGTGGTGCCCGGAACCGAGTCGGGGAAGCCGGCGCTGAGCAGGGCGGTGCGCGTCACGTTGTAGCCCTGCTCGCCGACCTGGCTGACGCAGCCGCCGATCACGTCCTCGACGAGCGCCGGATCGAGGCCGTTGCGGCTGACCAGTTCGCTCAGCACCCCGGCGA
This sequence comes from Cryobacterium sp., assembly GCA_014376815.1. Classification (GTDB taxonomy): domain Bacteria; phylum Actinomycetota; class Actinomycetes; order Actinomycetales; family Microbacteriaceae; genus Cryobacterium. The sequence goes on along the minus strand of JACMQV010000129.1, from coordinate 13,097 downwards.
GGAGGTCCGCCGGGTGCACGCCCGACAGGGCGCCCCCCGGCTTGCCTCGACCTGACGCGGTGCGCACGACATCGACAATGACAGCCTCGTTGCTCATGCCCTCAGCCTAGGCTTCCGCCGCCGCCGCCGGGCCAGGCGCGTGCGCGCGTGGCTAACTCAGGAGAACCGGGGCGGCATCCGTCGTCGTGCGCTTTCCACCGCACTGGTCCGGGGGACGGTGAAACGCAGCCGGCGAATCTCCTGAGTTAGCCACAGGTGGTTGCCCGGTCGAGGCGGGATCAGCCGGACAGCGCCCACATGGCGACGGCGCTGGCGGCCGCCACGTTGAGGGAGTCGATGCCGTGCTTCATCGGGATCTGCACCACGCTGTCGGGTGCCGCGAGGGCGGCCGGGGTGAGCCCCTCACCCTCCGCGCCGAGCAGCAGGGCCAGCCGGTCGTGCTCGTGGCCGCGGAAGTCGCGCAGGCTGACGGCATCCTCGCTGAGAGCCAGCGCGGCCACGTGGAAACCGTGCCGGGTCAGCAGCGCGCGGGTGCTCGGCCAGTCGCCGACGCGGGTCCACGGCACCTGCAGCACGGTGCCCATCGAGACCCGGATGGCACGGCGGTAGAACGGGTCGGAGCAGCGCGGCGTCACCAGGATCGCGTCGGCGCCGATCGCGCCGGCGGAGCGGAAGATCGCGCCCACGTTCGTGGGGTCCGACACGTTCTCTAGGATGACGATGCGGCGCGCGCCAGTGAGCAGAGCATCCGGCTCGGGCAGTGCGGGACGGTGCATGGCGGCGATCACGCCGCGGTGCAGGATGTAGCCGGTCAGCTCGGCGAGCAGTTCCCCGCGGCCGACGAAGACGGGCACGTCGTCGCCGACGAGCGCGCGGGCCTCGTCGACCGTGTTGCCGAGCGCGAGCACCGAGCGGGGCCGATGGCCGGCCCGCAGCGCCCGTTCGAGAACCAATGCCGACTCGGCTATATACAGCCCGTGTTCCGTGCCGCGGGCCTTCTTGAGGGCGACGTCGGTCAGGTGGGCGTAGTCCACGAGACGCGGATCGCTGAGGTCGCTGATCTCGATGACGGGCATCCGGTCAGTCTAATCGCGCGGCCCCGCACGGCTGCCCGGCTGCCCGGCGCCGACCGCTTCCCGTGCATAACTCCTGCAATTCGGTCGGCGACGCGACCAGATCCCCGGAAAGACGGGCCGGCCGCCACCCCGCCCCACGATTTGCAGGAGTTGTGCAACGGGGGGGGCGGGGCGGCAGGCGCACGGGCCGTCCGGGCGGAAAGCCGCGGCTAACCGGCGAAGGGGTCCGGCGTCAGGGTGTACTTCGTGGAGAGGTACTCGTGAATACCCTCGAGCCCGCCCTCACGTCCCAGACCGGACTGCTTGACCCCGCCGAACGGTGCCGCCGCGTTGGAGACGACGCCGAGGTTGAGGCCCATCATGCCCGTCTGCAGGCGCTCGATCATCCGCTGACCGCGAGCCAGGTCCTGGGTGAACACGTAGCTGACCAGCCCATATTCTGTGTCGTTGGCGATGCGCACGGCGTCGTCCTCGTCGGCGAACGGGGTGATCGCCAGCACCGGGCCGAAGATCTCCTCGTGCAGGATCTTGCTGCCCTGCGTCACGCCGGAGATCACGGTGGGCTGGTAAAAGGTGCCGATGCCGTCGATGGCGCAGCCGCCGGTGAGGAGCGTCGCACCCCGGCCCAGGGCATCCTGCACCAGGGCGTCCGCCTTGGCGACCGCGGCCTCGTTGATCAGCGGGCCGATGTTGACGCCGTCCTCGGTGCCGCGGCCGACCGTGAAATCGTTGACGCGTTCGGTGACCCGGCGGGCGAACTCGTCCGCGATCGACTCGTGCACGATGAAACGGTTCGCGGCGGTGCAGGCCTGGCCCACGTTGCGGAACTTCGCGGCGATCGCGCCGTCGACGGCCTTGTCCAGGTCGGCGTCTTCGAACACGACGAACGGGGCGTTGCCGCCGAGCTCCATCGAGGTGCGCAGCACGCCCTGCGCGGACTGCTGGATCAGCTTCTGGCCGACCGGCGTGGAGCCGGTGAAGCTGAGCTTGCGCAGCCGGGGGTCGGCGATGATCGGATCGGACACCGCGCCCGAGGTCGAGGTGGTGATGACGTTGACGACGCCGGCCGGGAGTCCGACCTCTTGGAGCAGTTTCACGAAGTAGAGCGTCGTCAGGGGGGTGAGCGCGGCCGGCTTGATCACGACGGTGCAGCCGGCGGCGAGCGCCGGGGCGATCTTGCGGGTCGCCATGGCGAGCGGGAAGTTCCAGGGGGTGATCAGGAAGCACGGCCCGACCGGGTGCTGCGACACGATCATGCGGCCGGTGCCCTCGGGGTTGGTGCCGTAGCGGCCCGCGACGCGCACGGCCTCCTCGCTGAACCAGCGCAGGAACTCGCCGCCGTAGGCCACCTCGCCGTACGCCTCGGCGAGCGGCTTGCCCATCTCGATCGTCATCAGCAGCGCGAATTCGTGCTTGCGCTCCTGCATCAGGTCGAAGGCCCGGCGCAGGATCTCGCCGCGGACCCGCGGCGGGGTCGCGGCCCAGCCGGCCTGCGCTTCGACGGCGGCGTCGAGGGCGGCGGTGCCATCCTCGACCCCGGCGCTGGCAATGGTCTTGATGACCTTGCCCGTGGCCGGGTCGTGCACCGTGAGCGTTGCCCCGTCGGCGGCCGGAACCCACTGGCCATTGATGAACAGTTCATTGGGAACGTGCTGGAGCAGCTCCGCCTCGGTCACGTGCGTCATTGGTTCTCCCATGGTCGTGTCTTCCCTTCGGTTGACGGTGAAATTATATCCAAGCCGCCGCCTCCGCCGTGCGTGCGCGGATTCCGGGGCGCATCCGTCGGGTGCGTGCTTCGGGCGCGTCCCCCGGGTGCCGGTTATCAGGCACCGATCAGGGGCAGCAGCATCCCGCCGGCCATCATCGTCATAGCCAGCGCCATACTCAGGTGCTGGGCTGCCTCCAGCCTGTCAGCAACCGCGCTCCCCCGCGAACCCGGTGCGCATCTCGCTGTCCGATGGGCACTGACCGCCGGGGCGACGGATGCCGCGGCCACCAGGACGCCGAGCATCAGACCGCCCGGACCCGCCAGCCCGAGGCCGTGCCCGCCGTGCGCCGCGCTGTGCACCGCACGACCCGCCGCGGACAGCGCCGCCGGACCGGACGCGGTGACCGCGCCGCCCGAGGCGGCTGCGACAGTGGCCGTGGTGGCCGGGAGCATCGAGACCCACATCACGGCCATCAGCAGCAGCGCGGAGGCGTGGTGCGCCGCCGCGACCCGCCGATTCCGGTCGAGCAGTGACAGCAGTGCCGCCCCCACCAGCAGCGCGACCCAGGGCAGCGGGCGCAGCCCCCATGGCCCGTCCACGGTGGCGGCTGCCATCAGGACCATGGCCGGCACGGCCACGACGGTGCGGCCGGGTCCGGGCAGCGAAGCCAGCGCGCACCCGACGCCGAGGCAGGCCGCCCCGATGGCGGCGACCGCGCTCACGGACACCCAGATCGCACTCATTACGCCTAAAGATAGGCCGCTCCGGCCCGGGCGGCTTGCCCGTCGGCGCACGGATCCGGCGGCGCCAGCGCACGGACCGCACTCCTCCCCGCTGGACTGGCCGCGCGGGCCAAGCGCAGCACCAGCCCCGGATGTGGCCAACTCAGGAGATTCGCCGGGTCCTCCGCTCGGGGCCGCACTCGTCCGTGCGGGTTTGGCCGCCGGGGCCCGGATTTCCTGAGTTGGCCCCGGGAGCCCCGGCATAACTCCTGCAATGTGGACTCGGCCTCGGCACGGACCCCCGGAAATCCGCGGATGTGCTGGCTCGCCCGGACGATTTGCAGGAGTTATGCACGGGCGGGCAGAGGGACGGGCAGACGGGCGGGCAGAGTGACGGGCAGAGGAAGAGGACAGGGGGAGGAAAAAGGCGGCGGCGAGGGAGGGCGGAGCAGAGAACGGGACGCTGGGACGGGGACGGTGAGCCGTGGGTGCGAGAATGGCGACGTGTCGACGCCAACGAGTGGAATCAGCCAGCCGGGTGCGAAAGCGGCGCCGCATTCGCAGACCCTGTCCCGCGGCATCCGCGTGCTGGAGATCCTGGCGGACGCCGACACGGCCCTGACCATTGCCGAGGTGGCCGCCGCCCTCGAAGTGCACCGCTCGATCGCCTACCGGATTCTGCGAACGCTCGAAGACCACGGGGTCGTGATCCGGGATGCCGCGGGCGCCGTGCGACTCGGCCCGCGGATGGCCGCCCTCGCCCGAGGCGTCTCCCGGGGCCTGCAGTCCGCCGCGTTGCCCGAGCTGACGAGCGTGGCCAACGATCTGGGGATGACCGCCTTCGTGGCCGTGCTGGACCGGCGGGAGGTCATCACCCTGGTCAGCGTCGAACCGCGGCAGGCGCATGCCACGGTGGCGCAGCGCCCGGGCACGCGGCATCCGCTCGACCGGGGAGCGCCGGCCATTGCCATCCAGTCGCTGCTGTCCGCGGACCAGTGGGCCGGACTCGGCGAGAAGGGCCGTCGCAGCGAGGCGGCCGCCGTGCGGGAGCAGGGTTTCGCCACGAGCCATGACGAGGTCATCCCCGGGCTGGCCTCGGTGGCGGTTCCGCTGACGGTTCCGGGCGAGGCCCCGGCAGCCCTCGCCGTGGTCTACCTCGGCACCGGGCAGAGCGCCGCCGAGATCGGCGCCCGGCTGACGGCCGCGGCCGCCGCTATCGCCGCCGACCTGCGGTAGGCGTCCGGGCCCCCGGCACGGGCACCGGCATGGGCACGGGCCCCGGCACGGGCACGGGCATGGGCACGGGCATGGGCCCCGGCACTTCGCACCGGCACGTGCCCCCGGCACCGGGGCACACTCGCCGGGCCCGCCGACGCCCGCCAGAAATTCCTTTGGATAATATACGATCTGTGATACCGTTCTGGAATCGCGCGAGATCGCGCTCGAGCCCGCAATGAAGTGCAGCTGACACAGCACGGACACAGCACTGACGCAGCACCAACCGCAGTGAAATACGAAGGAGTATTCCATGGCATTGACGACCGATCGCACCAAGCCCGCGAACGCCACGACCGCCAAACGGCGCGAGGAGCGCCGGGTTCTGGCCGGCACGATGGTGGGCACCACCATCGAGTGGTACGACTTCTTCATCTACGCGCAGGCCGCCGGCCTCGTGCTGGCCGGGCTCTACTTCGCTCCGCTCGCCAACGACAACGCCGGCCTGGCCCAGCTGATCGCCTGGGCGTCCCTCGGGATCAGCTTCCTGTTCCGCCCGCTGGGCGCCGTGGTCGCCGGGCATCTGGGCGACCGTCTCGGCCGCAAGGCCATGCTCGTGCTCACCCTCGTCATCATGGGCGCGGCCACCGCGCTGATCGGCCTCCTGCCGACCTTCGAGCAGATCGGCGTCTGGGCGCCGATCCTGCTCATCCTGCTGAGAATTCTGCAGGGCTTCTCGGCCGGCGGGGAATGGGGCGGCGCGGCGCTGATGAGCGTCGAGCACGCCCCGGTCAATCGCCGCGGATTCTTCGGCGCGTACCCGCAGATCGGCGTGCCGACCGGCCTCATCCTGGCCACCGGCGTGATGCTGCTGGTCACCTCCTCGATGGGCGAAGAGGCCTTCCTCGCCTGGGGCTGGCGCATCCCGTTCCTCGTCTCCCTGCTGCTCATCATCGTCGGCTTCGTCATCCGCCGGTCGGTCGACGAGAGCCCGGTCTTCCAGGAGATGCGGGACCGCAAGAAGGAATCGGCCGCCCCGCTGCGCCAGCTCTTCTCCGGCCACTGGCGTCAGGTCATCCTGACCGCCCTGATCTTCATCGCCAACAACGCTGCCGGCTACCTCCTGATCGCGTTCTTCTCCTCCTACGCCACGAAGCCGGTCGAGGCCGGGGGCCTGGGCATGGAACGCTCCCCGGTGCTGCTCGCCAGCACGATCGCCGCCGTCTTCTGGCTCGCGTCGACGATGTTCGGCGGCATCCTCTCCGACCGGATCGGCCGCATCCGCACCTTCCAGTTCGGCTACGGCTGGCTGTTCGTCTGGGCGATCCCGATGTTCCTGCTGATCGATACCGGAAACATCCTGTGGTTCACGGTGGCCCTCGTGGTTCTGGCCAGCGGCCTGGGCTTCTCCTACGGCCCGCAGGCCGCCCTGTACGCGGAGATGTTCCCGGCCCAGGTGCGCTATTCCGGCGTGTCGATCGGCTACGCCCTCGGCGCCATCCTCGGCGGCGCCTTCGCCCCGCTGATCGCACAGTTGCTGCTCGACGAGACCGCCTGGTCGCCGTCGATCGGCATCTACATCATGGTGCTGGCCACCATCTCCTTCGTCGCCGTGACCGCGGTGAAGGAAACCCGCGGAGTTCCGCTCGGCATCTCCCAGCACGACTGACACCACCAGCACTACCCGCACTACCCGCACCAGCAGACACAACCAGAAGGGCCGCCGCTCATGCCGACCTCATCCTCAGCCGCCAGCATCCTGGGGACGCCGGGCAAGATCATCGCCCTGCACCTCAACTACCCGAGCCGCGCCGCCCAGCGCGGCCGCACGCCGGAGCAGCCGTCCTACTTCCTCAAGCCGGCGTCCTCGCTCAGCTCCGGCGGCACGCCGGTGGAACGGCCGGCCGGATGCGAGCTGCTGGTGTTCGAGGGCGAGATCGCGCTGGTCATCGGGCGCCGCACCCGCGGCGTCTCGCCCGAGGACGGCTGGGCGGCGGTCTCCCACGTCACGGCGGCCAACGACTTCGGCGTGTACGACCTGCGCCACGCCGACAAGGGCTCGAATCTGCGCTCGAAGGGCGGCGACGGCTTCACCCCGGTCGGCCCGGCGCTACTGCCGGCGCATGGCCTGGACCCGGCCGCGCTGCGCATCCGCACCTGGGTGAACGGCGCCCTCGCGCAGGAGGACACCACGGCCGACCTGCTCTTCGGTTTCGGCCGGCTCGTGGCCGACCTGTCCCAGCTGATCACGCTCGAACCCGGCGACCTGATCCTCACCGGCACCCCGGCCGGCTCCTCGGTGGTCGTGCCCGGCGACACGGTCGAGGTCGAGGTGGATGCCCCGGGCGCGCCGGGCGCGCCGACCACCGGCCGCCTGGTCAGCCCGATCACCGCGGGAACGGTGCCGTTTCACGACTTCGGGGCGAAGCCGCTGGTCGACGACCTGCAGCGCGCCGAGGCCTGGGGGTCGGCCGAGGCGGCCGGGCTCGCACCGGCATCCGTCGCCGCGGAGACAGCGCCGACGCCCGCACCCTTCTACCTCACCGCGGAACTGAAGACCCGCCTCAACAGCGTCGGCACCGCCACCCTCAGCGCTCAGTTGCGCAAGCGCGGCCTCAACGCCGTGTCGATCGACGGCCTGGGCTCCACCCGGCCGGGCGCCCGCCTCGTCGGCCGGGCCCGTACCCTGCGGTACATCCCGGCCCGGGAAGACCTGTTCGCCTCGCACGGCGGCGGGTACAACGCCCAGAAGCGCGCGTTCGACTCCCTCGGCGCCGACGACGTGCTCGTGATCGAGGCCCGCGGCGAGCTGGGCACGGGCACGGTCGGCGACATCCTCGCCCTGCGCGCCCAGGTGCGCGGCGCCGCCGGGATTGTGACGGATGGCGGCGTGCGCGACCTCGCGGCCGTCGCCGCCCTCGATATCCCCACCTACCACGCCGGGGGGCACCCGGCCGTGCTCGGCCGCCGCCACGTGCCGTGGGACACCGACCTGACCATCGCCTGCGGCGGCGCCTCCGTGCAGCCGGGCGACGTGATCGTGGGCGACGCGGACGGGGTGCTCGTGATCCCGCCGCACCTGGTCGAGGAGGTCGTGGCCGCCGCGATCGTTCAGGAGCGCGAGGAGAGCTTCATCGCCGCCATGGTGGCCGCCGGGCACGGCGTCGACGGTCTCTACCCGATGAACGGCGACTGGAAGGCCCGCTACCAGGACTGGACGAAGGAGCAGGCATGATGATCCCCACGAGCCCGACCGGTCCCAACGCCACGAACACCGCGAACACCGCTGACGCGACCCTGAGCAAGGCGCAGCTCGCGCACCAGTGGATCCGGGCGCGCATCACGGACGGTAGCTTCAGCCCGGGCTACCGCCTCGTGCTCGGGCAGATCGCCCGGGAACTGGGCGTCAGCACGGTGCCGGTGCGGGAGGCCATCCGTTTGTTGGAGGCCGAGGGCCTGGTCACGTTCGAGCGCAACATCGGCGCCCAGGTGGCCATGCTCGACGCGACCGAGTACGTCTACACGATGCAGACGCTGGGGCTCGTCGAGGGCTACGCCACCGCGCTGTCGGCGCCGCGGCTGGACGCGGCCACGCGGGGGCGCGCCCGGCTGATCAACGCGGAGATGGCCGACTGCCTGGACCACTTCGACCCGGTCAGTTTCACTCGCCTCAACCGCGACTTCCACTCGGCCCTGTTCGAGGCGTGCCCGAACGCGCACATCCTCGACCTGGTGCACCGCGGCTGGAGCCGGCTGGGCACCCTGCGGGAATCGACGTTCAGTTTCGTGCCCGGTCGCGCCCACGAGTCCGTCGCCGAGCACGACGCCCTGCTCGACCTGATCGAGAGCGGGGCCGACCCCCTGCAGGTCGAACTGGCCGCGCGCAACCACCGGCTCGCCACCCTCGACGCCTTCCTCGCCCGGCAGCACCCTCCCGTCTCCACCTAACAGCCCCGTCCCGCAACCGTGCCCTCGAAAGGAAAACAATGAAGTTCCGCACCGACCCGAGCCAGATCAAGGGCTCCATCGCGCCCCTGATGAGCCCGTTCACCGCCGACGGCGCCGTTGACCACGCCGGGCTCACGAACCTGGTGAACTGGCAGCTGGCCTCCGGCACCCACGGCATCTCGCTCGGCGGCTCCACCGGCGAACCGGGCTCGCAGACCATCGCCGGGGGCGCCGCCGCCATCCGCACGGGCGCCGCCGCGGTCGGCGACCGGGGGGCGTTCATGCCCGGCACCGGCTCGGCCAAGCTGGACGAGACCCTCGAGTTGACCGCGGCGGCCCGGGACGCCGGCGTCGACGCCGCCCTGATCATCACCCCGTACTACGCCCGCCCCACCCAGGAGGCGCTCTACGTCTGGTACAAAACCGTCGCCGAGGAGTTCCCGGACCTGCCGATCGTGGCCTACAACGTGCCCAGCCGCACCGCCGTGGACATCGCCCCGGAGACCATCGCCCGCCTCTTCCGCGATTTCGACAACTTCGTCGGCGTCAAGGAGACCACCAAGGACTTCGAGCACTTCTCCCGGGTGCTGCAGCTCTGCGGCCCCGAACTGCTCGTCTGGAGCGGCATCGAACTGCTCTGCCTGCCCCTGATGGCCCTCGGCGGCGTGGGCTACATCAGCGCCACCAGCAACATCGCCCCGGTCGCGCACGTCGAGATGTACAACGCGTGGATGGCCGGCGACATCGAGACCGCCCGCCGCATCCACTACGGCCTGCACCCCCTCGTCGACCTGCTCTTCGTCGAGACCAACCCGGCACCGGGCAAGTGGGTGCTCGAGCAGCGCGGCCTGATCGAGAGCGCGTTCGTGCGCCCGCCGCTGATCACCCCCACGGATGCGGGCATCGCCAGGATGAAGACGCTCCTGGCCGCCGGCGAGCAGTACCTCTCCCCCGTCGACGGCTTCCAGGTCGCCGGCTTCACCCCGAAGGCGGCCTGACCATGGCCGAGACAGCCCAGACAGAGACGGCACAGACAGAGACCACACAGACAGACACGACCGAGTCGACCCGGACGGCGACGGCGACCACGCCGCCCGCCCGGCATGTGCCAGAGAACCTGCCCACCCGCATCCAGCACTTCATCGGCGGCCGGTTCGTCGACAGCGTCTCCGGGGCGACCTTCGACGTGCTCGACCCGGTGTCGAACCAGACCTACGCCACCGCCGCCGCCGGCCAGGAGGAAGACATCGACCTGGCCGTTGCCGCCGCGACCGACGCCTTCGTGAACGGTCCGTGGCCGAGGATGAAGCCGCGGGAGCGCTCCCGCATCCTGAACAAGATCGCGGATGCCGTCGAGGCCCAGGACGCGCGCCTCGCCGAGCTCGAGACGTTCGACACCGGCCTGCCGATCACCCAGGCCCTCGGCCAGGCGAAGCGCGCGGCCGAGAACTTCCGCTTCTTCGCCGACCTGATCGTGGCGCAGGCCGACGACACCTACCAGGTGCCGGGCAGCCAGATCAACTACGTCTTCCGCAAGCCGGTCGGCGTGGCCGGGCTGATCACCCCGTGGAACACCCCGTTCATGCTGGAGAGCTGGAAGCTGGCCCCCGCGCTGGCCTCCGGCTGCACGGTGGTGCTCAAGCCGGCCGAGTTCACGCCGCTGTCGGCGAGCCTGTGGGCCGAGATCTTCCGCGGCGCCGGGCTGCCCGACGGGGTGTTCAACCTGGTCAACGGCCTCGGCGAGGAGGCGGGCGACGCGCTGGTCAAGCATCCGGATGTCCCCCTCATCTCGTTCACCGGCGAGACGACCACGGGCCAGACCATCTACCGCAACTGCGCCGCCAACCTCAAGGGCATGTCGATGGAGCTGGGCGGCAAGTCCCCCGCCGTCGTCTTCGCCGACGCCGACCTCGAGGCCGCGATCGACTCGACCCTGTTCGGGGTGTTCTCGCTCAACGGCGAGCGCTGCACCGCCAGCAGCCGGATCCTGGTCGAGCGCCCCATCTACGAGGACTTCTGCGCCCGCTACGCCGCCCGCGCGAAGAACATCGTGGTCGGCGACCCGCACGACCCCGCCACCGAGGTCGGCGCGCTCGTGCACCCCGAGCACTACGCCAAGGTGATGAGCTACGTGGAGATCGGCAAGTCCGAGGGCCGGCTGCTCGCCGGCGGCGGGCGTCCCGAGCATCTGCCGGAGGGCAACTACGTCGCCCCGACCGTGTTCGCGGATGTCGCCCCGACCGCCCGCATCTTCCAGGAGGAGATCTTCGGACCGGTCGTCGCGATCACGCCGTTCGACACCGACGAGGAGGCCCTCAGCCTCGCCAACGGCGTGAAGTACGGCCTGGCCGCCTACATCTGGACCAGCAACCTCACCCGGGCGCACACCTTCGCGCAGTCGATCGAGGCCGGGATGGTCTGGCTCAACTCGCACAATGTGCGGGACCTGCGCACCCCGTTCGGCGGGGTGAAGGCGTCCGGCCTCGGCCACGAGGGCGGCTACCGCTCGATCGACTTCTACACCGAGCAGCAGGCCGTGCACGTGACCCTCGGGCCTGTGCACACCGCCCGCTTCGGCGCCGCCTAACCCCCCTCCTGTCGCGTGAGGGGTCCCGAATCGACCTTCCCGGGCCCTGCGAAGGTCGATATGGGACCCCTCACCGCAACCGCTTGCCCATGACCCCGAAACTCAACGAGGAGGATTCCATGACCACCACCCCCATCCCCACGCCCACCGCGACCCCGCCGGACATCCTGCGCTGCGCCTATATGGACATCGTCGTCACCGACCTGGCCCGTTCGCGCGCGTTCTACGTCGACGTGCTCGGCCTCGTCGTGACCGAGGAGAGCGACACCGAGATCTACCTGCGCAGCTTCGAGGAGTTCATCCACCACAACCTGGTGCTGCGCCAGGGCCCCGTCGCCGCCGTCGCCGCGATGGCCTTCCGGGTGCGCGCGCCCGAAGACGTGGGCCTGGCCGAGGCCTGGTACCAGGAGCTCGGCTGCCGCACCGAGCGCCGCACCGAGGGCTTCGTCAAGGGCATCGGCGACTCCGTGCGGGTCGAGGACCCGCTCGGTTTCCCGTACGAGTTCTTCTACTCCGTGGCACACGTCGAACGTCTCGCCTGGCGTTACGACCTGCAGGGACCGGGCGCGCTCGTGCGCCTGGACCACTTCAACCAGGTCACCCCCGACGTGGGTCGCGGCCGCGGTTACCTCGAGGACCTCGGCTTCCGGGTCACCGAAGACATCCAGGACGAGGACGGCGTCACCTACGCGGCCTGGATGCGCCGCAAGGACACCGTGCACGACACCGCCCTGACCGGCGGCGACGGACCCCGGATGCACCACATCGCCTTCTCCACGCACGAGAAGCACAACATCATCTACATCTGCGACAAGCTCGGTGCGCTGCGCAAGTCCGACCTGATCGAGCGCGGCCCCGGCCGGCACGGCGTGTCCAACGCGTTCTACCTCTACCTGCGCGACCCCGACGGCCACCGGGTCGAGATCTACACCCAGGACTACTACACCGGCGACCCCGACAACCCCGTCGTCACCTGGGACGTGCACGACAACCAGCGTCGCGACTGGTGGGGAAACCCGGTGGTGCCGAGCTGGTACACGGATGCCTCCCTCGTGCTCGACCTCGACGGCGCCCCCCAGCCCGTGATCGAACGCACCCAGTCGAGCGAGATGGCCGTGACCGTCGGCGCCGACGGCTTCTCCTACACCCGCAAGGGCGAGGAGATGCCCGAATACAAGCTCGGCCACCAGCTCTAACCGCCCGGGCGCCCCACGGTTCCGGTCGAGGGCGATGAGAAGTGTCGCCGATGCGGACAATAGTCGCCGATGTGCGGGCGACAGTCGTCCGGCCCGGCGACAGTTATCGAACGAAGGGGCAGGGGCCGGTCAGGTGGAGTGCAACTCGCCGCGCACGATGGAGTCGCCGGAGTGGGCCGGGTCGCCGTTGTCCGGTTCGGCGGACACGTCGACGAGCGGGTATTGGGCAAGGTCGAGCCCGTCGGGGATCGAGAACCGGCCGGTGGCGCCGTCGAGCAGTCCGATGCTGACCAGGCCGGAGGCATCCGCCTTGATCAGCCACACCTCGCGCAGGGGGGCGCTGCCCGTCGCCCCGGTGAGGTCGACCACCACCTCCCGGTGGCCGTCGGCGGCCTTCTCCACGTAGGCGGTGCCGCCGGCCTTCCAGCCGGGGAACGGGTCCAGTGTCGCCTCGGCGATCTTCGCTTCGGCGACGGAGGGCACGGCGTCCTGCCGCAGCGACTCCCACCAGATCCCGCCGCCGAGGCCGCCGACCAGGCCGACGATCCCGGCCGCGACGGTCAGCGGCAGCCAGAAGCGGGCGCGGCGCGGCCGTGCGAGACCGTCGATCCGGGCAACCGGCCGGACCCCGCTGTCGGGCGCGG
>JACMQV010000128.1 GCA_014376815.1 Cryobacterium sp. | reverse complement strand
CTTGCTCGCCAGGGCGGACGAGCGGGAGACGCGCGGGTTCATCTCGATCACGTTGATGCGGCCATCGGCCGGGTTGATCGCGAACTGGATGTTGCAGCCCCCGGTGTCGGCGCCGACGGCGCGGATGATGTCGATGCTGATGTCGCGCAGCTTCTGGTACTCGCGGTCGGTCAGGGTCAACGCGGGGGCCACCGTGATCGAGTCGCCGGTGTGAACGCCCACGGGGTCGACGTTCTCGATCGAGCAGACGACGACCGTGTTGTCGGCCGTGTCGCGCATCATCTCCAGCTCATATTCCTTCCAGCCGAGGATGGATTCCTCGAGCAGGACCTCACTGGTGGGGCTCTGGTGCAGCCCGTCGCCGACGATGCGGCGCAGTTCGGCTTCGGTGTACGCGAAGCCGGAGCCGAGGCCGCCCATCGTGAAGGACGGGCGCACGACCAGGGGGTAGCCGAGGTCGCCTGCGAACCCGACGGCTTCGTCGACCGTGTGGGCGATGTGGGGGCGGGCGACGCCGGCGCCCACGCCCTGCACCAGCTGCTTGAAGATCTGGCGGTCCTCGCCCTTCTGGATGGCATCGAAGGAGGCGCCGATCAGTTCGACGTCGTATTTGGCGAGGATGCCGCGCTCGTGCAGCTGGATGGCCGCGTTCAGCGCCGTCTGGCCGCCGAGGGTGGGCAGGATCGCATCCGGCCGTTCCTTCGCAATGATCGTCTCGAGGATCTCCGGGGTGATCGGCTCGATGTAGGTGGCGTCGGCGAAGTCGGGGTCGGTCATGATCGTGGCCGGGTTGGAGTTGACCAGGATGACCCTGACCCCCTCTGCCCGCAGCACGCGGCACGCCTGGGTGCCCGAGTAGTCGAACTCGCAGGCCTGGCCGATCACGATCGGTCCCGACCCGATGACCAGAACGCTGTTGATGTCGTCGCGCTTGGGCATTACTTGGCGTCTCCTGCTCCGGCGCCCGCACGATGAGCGACCACCACATCCCTGAACCGATCGAAAAGATACTCGGCGTCGTGCGGTCCGGCCGCGGACTCCGGGTGGTACTGCACCGAGAAGGCGGGGATGTCGAGGCAACGGATGCCCTCCACCACCTGGTCGTTGAGGCTGTAGTGGCTCACTTCGACCTTGCCGAATCCGGTGCGGGACTCGTGCACGCCCTCGATCGGCATGTCCACGGCGAAGCCGTGGTTCTGCGAGGTGATCTCCACCCGGCCGGTGGTCTTGTCCAGGACCGGCTGGTTGATGCCGCGGTGGCCGAAGGGAAGCTTGTAGGTGCGGAACCCGAGCGCCCGGCCGAGCAACTGGTTGCCGAAGCAGATCCCGAAGTAGGGCACGCCGGCGCGCAGGATCTCCTGCAGGAGCGTGACGTGCAGATCGGAGGCGGCCGGGTCGCCGGGGCCGTTCGAGAAGAAGACGGCGGACGGGTTCAGCGAGAGGACGTGCTCCGCGGTGACGGACTGGGGCAGCACGAGCACCTCGAAGCCGCGCGCGGCCAGGTGGCCCAGCGTGGACGTCTTGACGCCGAGGTCGAGCACGGCGACCGAACCGATGCGCTCGCCCACCGCGGGGACCGAGAACGGTTCGACCGTGGAGACCTCGTCGGACAGGTTGCGCCCGCGCATGGCGGCGCCGGAGCGCACCAGCTCGAGCTGTTCGCCGTCGGAGAGGGAGAAACGGTCGCCGGAGAAGATGCCGCTCTTCATGGCGCCGGCGGACCGGATGTGGCGGGTGATGGCGCGCGTGTCGATGCCGCTGATCCCGACGACTCCCCCGTTTTCGAGGTCGTCGTCGAGGCTGCGGGTCGATCGGAAGTTCGACGCGATCCGGGCTGGCTCCCGCACGACGAAACCGGAGACCCAGATGCGGCGGGATTCCATGTCCTCGTCGTTCGCCCCGGTGTTGCCGATGTGCGGAGCCGTCATCAGCACGATCTGGCCAGCGTAGGACGGGTCGGTGAGGGTCTCCTGGTAGCCGGTCATTCCGGTGGCGAAGACGATCTCGCCGAGTGTCTGGCCCTGGCTGCCGTAGGCCCGGCCTTCGTAGCGTCGTCCGTCTTCGAGGACGAGCACGGCAGGAGTCGGTCGGTCGGGGGTCGCTGCGTTGCTCACGCTACGCCTCGCTTTCATCGCGCGCGGCCGGGCGCAGGGCGTCGGCCGCAATGGTTCGGATGGCGTCGTTCAGTCTGACGCGGTCGGATGGGTCAAGGACCCGGAAGTAGCTGTCGACGACCTGGGTGGCGCCGGGTCCGGCCAGGCGCCAGCCCAGCAGCAGCAGGCCGTCCGGTTCGACCACGCGGTCGATGGCGTAGGTCGCGTCCTCGAGCACCTGGATGGCGTCGGCCGGGATGAAGACGGTGTCCTCGCCGGTGAGGACCAGCATGAGGCCGGTCTCGGTGACGGCGAGGCGCGCCCGGGCCCGAAAGCCGAGCCCGCGGATGTTCAGGCGTTCGAGCGGCCGGCCGCGCAGGGTGGTGGCCACGTAGAACACGGCGACGGCTGCCAGTTCGGCACCGGCATCGACCGGAAGGGGGTAACCGGCGGGCAGTGCCGAGTCGCGCCGGCCGCGCCTCCGCCAGCTCCGCGCCATCAGCGCCAGAACGCCCAGCAGCACCACGATCGTGATGACGGTGGCGATGGTCCTAGCCATGGGTGTTCTCCCCGTGTGCGGCGATCTCGGCGACGGGGCGGAGCGCCCCGTCGAGCACGGTGGCGTAGCCCCGGTGGAAGGTGGCGTGCACCCGGCCGGGCAGGGTCATGCTGAGGTAGGGCGAGTTGCTGCCCTTGCCTGCCAGGTCTTCGCGGCCGAAGACACGGCTGGCGGCCGGATCGTAGAGGGTGAGTTCGGCGGGCGCCCCGATCACCAGCCCCTGTCCCTGCCCGTCCACGCGGCCGATCCTTGCGGGTGCCGCCGAGAGCACGCGGGCGACGTCGGACCAGTCCAGCTGGCCGCCGGTGACCACGGCCGCGTGCACGACGGAGAGGGCGGATTCGAGGCCGACCATGCCGTTGGCCGCGGCATCCCATTCGCAGTCCTTCGACTCGACCGGGTGCGGGGCGTGGTCGGTGGCGACGATGTCGATCGTGCCGTCTGCGAGCCCGGCGCGCAGGGCCTCGACGTCTTCCCGGCGGCGCAGCGGCGGGTTCACCTTGAACCGGGCGTCATAGCCGACGACCAGGTCCTCGGTCAGGAGCAGGTGGTGCGGCGTGGCCTCGGCCGTGACGTTGATGCCGCGGGCCTTCGCCCAGCGGATGACGTCGACCGAGCCGGCCGTCGACACGTGGCACACGTGCAAGCGCGAACCGACATGCTCGGCCAGCAGAACGTCGCGGGCGATGATCGATTCCTCGGCGACGGCGGGCCAGCCCATCAGCCCCAGTTCGCCGGAGAGGGCGCCCTCGTTCATCTGGGCCTTTTCGGTCAGTCTCGGTTCCTGGGCGTGCTGGGCGACGACCCCGTCGAAGGCCTTGACGTATTCGAGGGCCCGACGCATCAGCAGCGGGTCCGACACGCAGAAGCCGTCGTCGGAGAAGACCCGCACCCGGGCGCGGCTGGCCGCCATGGCGCCGAGTTCGGCCAGGCGTTCGCCCGCGAGCCCGACGGTGACGGCGCCGATGGGCTGCACGGTGACGTAGCCGGCCTGCTCGCCGAGGGCCAGTACCTGCTCGACCACCCCGGCGGTGTCCTGGGCGGGAGAGGTGTTGGCCATCGCGAACACGCTGGTGAAGCCGCCGATCGCCGCGGCCCGGCTGCCGGTGAGGATGGTTTCGCTCTGCTCGAATCCCGGTTCGCGCAGGTGTGTGTGCAGGTCGACGAGGCCCGGCAGGGCGATCAGGCCGGCCGCGTCGACGACACTCGCTCCGGCACTCGAGAGACCGGGGCCGAGTTCAGCGATGCGCCCGCCGGCGAGCAGCAGATCGGTGCCGGTACCGTCCGGAAGCGTGGCGCCCCTGATCAGATAGCGCGTGCTGGCAGCGCGTTCGCTGGGCATTTATGAATCCTCCCGATCGCCGGACAGCAGCAGATACAGTGCCGCCATCCGCACTGAGACACCGTTCGCGACCTGTTCGCGCACGGTCGAGCCGGCCGAGTCGGCCGCCGCTGAAGATATTTCCAGGCCACGATTCATGGGACCGGGGTGCATTACAATGCTAGTCGGAGCCAGACGGCCGAAACGCTCATCGTCCAGGCCCCAGCGGCGCGAGTACTCCCGGCTGTTCGGGAAGAACGCGGCGTTCATCCGTTCCAGCTGGATGCGCAGCATCATGACGACGTCCGGGCCGGCGTCGATCGCGGCGTCCAGGTCGAAGCCGACCTGGGCCGGCCACCCGGTCATGTCCATCGGCAGCAGCGTGGGCGGGGCGACGAATGTGACGCTCGCCCCCAGGGTCGTGAGCAGCCACAGGTTCGAGCGGGCGACCCGGGAGTGCAGGATGTCGCCGACGATGGTGATCGTGACGCCGTCCAGGCCCTTCCCGCGTGCGGCGCCCCGGTGCAGGCGACGACGGATGGTGAACGCGTCCAGCAGGGCCTGGGTCGGGTGCTCATGCATTCCGTCGCCCGCATTGATGATGCCGGCGTCGATCCAGCCGCTCCCGGCGAGCACGTGCGGGGCACCGGAGGCCGGGTGCCGGATCACGACGCCGTCCGCCCCCATGGCGGCGAGGGTCTGGGCCGTGTCCTTGAGGCTCTCGCCCTTCGACACGCTCGACCCCTTCGCGCTGAAATTGATCACGTCGGCACTCAACCGCTTGGCGGCCGCCTCGAACGAGATCCGGGTCCGGGTCGAATCCTCGAAGAAGAGGTTGACCACGGTCTTGCCGCGCAGGGTCGGGAGCTTGCGCACCTCACGGTTGGCGACATCCGCCATGTCCTCGGCGATGTCGAGCAGCAGGATCGCTTCGTCCCGGCTCATGTCCTTGGTCGACAGCAGGTGCCTCATGACGCGTCCTCGCTCTCTGTACCGTCTACCGCTGTGCCGTCTCCGCCGTCGATGCTGACGAACTCGTCGCCGTCGACCTCCAGCAGGTGCAGGTTGATGCGTTCGTCGGTGGAGCTGGGCAGGTTCTTGCCCACGAAGTCCGCCCGGATCGGCAGCTCCCGGTGGCCTCGGTCGACCAGGACGGCCAGGCGCACAACCCTGGGGCGGCCGTGGTCGCCGAGGGCGTCGAGGGCGGCACGGATGGTGCGGCCCGAGTAGAGCACGTCGTCGACCAGCACGACGGTGGCACCGTCGATGCTCCCGGGGACGAGGGTGCGCGACGGGGTGCGGGTGCGGGTGTGTCCGAGGTCGTCGCGGTACATCGTGACGTCGAGGGCGCCGACCCGCACCCCGGTCGCCGCCGGTTCGATCCTCTGGATGGTCTCGGCGATGCGCTGGGCAAGCACCACCCCGCGGGTGGGGATCCCCAGGATCACGAGATTGTCGGAGCCGCGGTTGGACTCCAGGATCTCATGGGAGATCCGAGTCAACGCTCGCGCAATGTCAGCCTGGTTCAGCACTGTTCGTGCCATAAACCTGACCTCCTTCCCCGCCTCACCGGACGGTTGTTAAAGGATGTCTTTTCCAGCTTTCACCCTAACACCTCGTACCGCCTCCCCTGGCCGCGGTCGGCGGCCGCCGACAGTCAGCACCGGGTGCCTGAACTAGGAGACGGCGTTGGCGCGAAGGAAGGCGAGGAACTCGGCCGGGTCGGTCAGGCCGCCGGAGTAGACGCTCCCGTTGACCAGCGCCGTGGGCGTGCCCTGGATCTGTGTGATCTCGGCGTCCGGGATGGGGCCGTTCAGGGCCAGCTCCGTGTTGGCCTGGGACCAGGCCTGGTAGTCACCGGATCCGACGCAGCCGGCGATGCTGGATCCTGTACCGGCGAGGGCGACGAGTTGGTCATCGCTGAGGCCCTCGGTGTTCTCTCCGGGCTGGTTCGCGAACAGGGCGGCCAGGTAGTCGAGAGTGGCGTCGGGGTTCAGGGTCGCCTGGCAGGTCAGCGCGGCGGAGGCGCGGGACGAATACTCGGTTCCGAGCGACGCCCGGTCGAGGAAAGTGAGCGAGTGCAGGCGCAGTGTGATGCTTCCGTCGGATACCAGCGCGGCGAGTTGGTCGCCGTTGGCCGTCTCGAACTGCTGGCAGTAGGGGCACATCGGGTCGAAGTAGACGTCGACCACGTCGGTGCCTGAGCCGACGGAGAGGTACCCCGCCTCAAAATCGGCCGCCCCGATCGTGCCGGTGGGCAGGGCTCCCGGGGCTCCATCCGGCTGCGGGGCGCTCGTGGCCTCCGACGTCGAGCCTCCGATGGATCCGTCGTGCATCGCGGTGTTGAGGAATGTCCCCAGGGCGGCCGCGAACACGATCAACAACACGACCGCCACGATCGTGGCGAGCATGCCGGCATAACCGAGGATCAGCCCGGCGATGGCCAGGCCGCGCCCGCCTTCGCCGCGGCGCTTGATCTGGCCCAGCGCGATGTGCCCGGTGATGACGGCGGCGAGGGACACGAAGAACGCGGACACCAGGGAGACGATCGCGAGCGTGTTCGTCTTCGGCCGCACCGGGAACGGCTGCTCGCCGTAGGCCCCGGAATAGGGAGCAGGCTCGTCCGACGGTTCCGGCGTGGTGCTGGTCATGCGTTTCCCCCTGGCTGGCCGCGGGCTACGCGGTCGGCGCGGTTTGGGCGATGCGCCCGAGTAGTCCGTTGACGAAGCCGGCGGAGTCATCCGTCGACAGGACCTTGGCGGCCTCGACCGCCTCGTCGATGGCCACCGCGTGCGGAACGGCGTCGTTGAAGAGAACCTCCCAGATGCCGATGCGCAGGATTGCGCGGTCGATCACGGGCATGCGCTTGAGCGTCCAGCCCTGCGAGTACGTCTCGATGAGTTCATCGATCTCGTCACGGTTGTCCACGACGCCGTCGACGATCTCCCGTGCATACAGCCAGGACGCCATCCGGGCCGGCTCGTTGGCCGCCCGCTGGGCCTCGAGGGCGAGGGACTCCTGGATCGTGATCTGCCGGACGTCGGCGATGTAGAGAATGTCGATCGCGCGCTTACGCGCTTTGGTGCGCGCGCTCACTAGTTGACGCGGCCCAGGTAATCGCCGGTGCGGGTGTCGACCTTGACGCGCGTGCCCTGCTCGAGGAACAGCGGAACCTGGATCTGGAACCCGGTTTCGACCGTGGCGGGCTTGGTGCCCCCGGTGGAACGGTCGCCCTGGAGCCCGGGTTCGGTATAGGTGATTTCAAGCACGACGGATGCCGGCAGCTCGACGTAGAGCGGGTTGCCGTTGTGCAGGGCAATCGTCACGTTCTGGTTCTCGAGCATGAAGTTGGTGGCGTCGCCCACGACGAGAGCCGGAACGTGCAGCTGGTCGAAGTCGGAGACGTCCATGAAGACGTAGGAGTCGCCGTCCGCGTACAGGTACTGGAAGTCCTGGCGGTCGACGTTCTCGGTTTCGATCTTGGCGCCGGCATTGAAGGTGCGGTCGACGGTCTTGCCCGTGACGACGTTCTTCAGCTTGGTGCGCACGAAGGCGCCACCCTTGCCGGGCTTGACGTGCTGGAAGTCGGTTACGGCCCAGAGCTGGCCGTCGATGTTGAGTACGACGCCATTTCGGATATCGGCGGTAGATGCCATGAAAAGGTGTTCCATTCAATTAGGAAGGTGCGCGGCCGATTCGGCCTCAAATAAGTGTAGTTGCCCCGGCCCTGTAGGCCAAAGGCGTCCGCCGGGCGGGTCAGTCGGCGGTGGCGCCGCTCCGGCCCGGCGAACGGGTGATGAAGTCGAGGGCGAGCCGGTAGGAATCGAATCCGAAGCCGGCGATCACACCGGTCGCCACGGCGCTGACCACGCTGGTGTGCCGGAAGGTCTCCCTGGCGTGCGGGTTGGACAGGTGAACCTCCACCAGGGTGATGCCGGCCTTGGTCACGAGGGCGGCGGCATCCCGCAGCGCGTAGCTGTAATGGGTGAATGCAGCCGGGTTCAGGATCACCGGTATCCGTTCGTCGACGGCTTCGTAGAGCCAGTGGATGAGTTCGGCCTCGTCGTCGGTCTGGCGCACATCGACCGTGACCCCGGTCGGCGCCGCCTTGACGAGAGTGGCTCGCAGCTGGTCGAGGTCGGCCGATCCGTAGACGTCGGGTTCGCGGCTGCCGAGTCGCCCGAGGTTGGGGCCGTTCAGAACGAGGACTGTGGTCATCCCCACAGCCTAGAGGCTCCCCTTGTCTCCGCATTCCGAACTGCGCCGCGGGTTCCGACTTATCCTCCACAATATGGGTTTGATCGGGTTATTCACAGTGCGAGTCATGGCGCGTGGATGCCGGCGCGAATGTCGGTGGGTGCCCGTAGCGTGTTCCTCATGAAGCCGTCAGTGATCGAAGAGCGAGAGGCCCTGGGTCGTCATTACGACGCGATCAGGGACGCCCACAGCGAGGTTGCCCGGGCCCAGGCCAGAGTGGCCCGTCTGATCGAGAGCGCCCGCCGCTTCGGGCAGTCCATCGCCCACAATGCGGCCCGGGTGCCGGGTGCCCGGTGGGTCGCACGCGAGGTCGCGGAGCGGGAGTTCTCAAGCGAACTGGCCTGCACGATCCGGGTGCCGCAGCGTTCGGCGGAGAACCTGATCGCGGAGAGCCGGGCCCTGGCCCAGGAGCTGCCGGCGACCCGGGCGGCGCTGGAGGCGGGCGAGATCAGCTCCCGGCATGCGCAGGTGGTGATCAACCAGTCCTGGGCCGTTCCCGCAGCGGGGCGGGCGAAGTTCGAGGCCGCGGTGCTGAAGTCCGCGGGCACGCTCACCGCGTCGAAGCTCAAGTACAACGCCCGGATTCTGCGGGAACGCTGGCACCCGGAGACGATCAGGGCCCGGCACCAGAAGTCCGTGAAGGACCGGGCGGTGTTCTTCGAGCCCGAGCAGGACGGGATGGCGCCCCTGACGTTCTACGCCAGCGCTGAGAAGGCGCAGGCCGCGTACGAACGGGTCACGCTGATGGCCTTGAGCCTGCAGTGCGCCGGAGAGGAGCGCACGCTGACCCAGTT